>NZ_QEIO01000351.1 GCF_003336425.1 Marinitenerispora sediminis
CGGAGATGTGTATAAGAGACAGGGGTGGTGATGGCGCGGGTGCGGGTGTAGGCGTCGGGTTCGTCGGTGGCGGTGATGTGGGCGACGCCGGATCGGCGGCTGTGGGTGTCGGGGCCGCCGAGTGCTTCCTGGTCGACGTCTTCGCCGGTGACGGCGCGGACGACGTCGGGTCCGGTGACGAAGATGCGTCCGGTGGGGGCCATGATGACGACGTCGGTGAGGGCGGGGCCGTAGGCGGCGCCGCCGGCGGCGGGGCCGAGGACGAGGGAGATCTGGGGGGTGCGGCCCGAGGCGCGGATGATGGCGGCGAAGACCTGGCCGACGGCGTGCAGGGATGCGGGGCCTTCGGCGAGGCGGGCGCCGCCGGAGTGCCAGATGCCGATGACGGGGTGGCCGGTGCGGGCGGCGGTGTCGATGGCGTGGGTGATGCGGCGGCATCCTTCGGTGCCCAGGGCGCCGCCTTGGGCGGCGGGGTCGGTGCAGTAGGTGATGACGGGGTGGCCGTTGATGCGGCCGCGGGCGGTGTGGACGCCGGCGTCGTCGTGGGGGCTGGTG
>NZ_QEIO01000352.1 GCF_003336425.1 Marinitenerispora sediminis
CGCGCCTCTGGAGGTCTCCGTGGTCCCTGCGATGCCGACCGGTGAACGCGAGAGGTTCCTCGCCGGCCCGCACGTCGGCGTGCTCGGGGTGGCCGACCCCCGCGGCGGCAGCGCCCCGCTCCTGGCGCCGGTGTGGTACCGCTACGAGCCCGGCGGCGAGGTGGTCGTGCAGACCGGCCGCGAGTCCGTGAAGGCCCGGCTGATCCGGCAGGCCGGCCGGTTCAGCCTGTGCGCGCAGGAGGAGACCCCGCCGTACCGCTACGTCAGCGTCGAGGGGCCGGTCACAACGTGCCAGGACCCCGCCGATCCCGCCGAGCGCGAGGCCATGGCGGTGCGCTACCTGGGCGCGGACCAGGCACCGGCCTACCTGGACGCCACGCGCGGCCAACTCGCGGACGACGTGACCTTCCGGATGCGCCCGCAGCGCTGGCGGACCGCGGACTTCACCTCCTCGCGCCTCTGGAGGTCTCCGTGGTCCCTGCGATGCCGACCGGTGAACGCGAGAGGTTCCTCGCCGGCCCGCACGTCGGCGTGCTCGGGGTGGCCGACCC
>NZ_QEIO01000353.1 GCF_003336425.1 Marinitenerispora sediminis
CTTTCCAAACCTTTATCAATGATAGCTGCGCAGGCAGCAGAAAAAGACGGACTCCGCGCAGCATGATGTAAGCCGCGTACGAAATCCGCCTCTATATTACACAGGTACCCCTACCTCGGCGAAGGCAGGAGTGCCTGTTTTCATTTGCACAAATTGTCCACCTGTTATTCCCCGATCAGTTCGCGGTAAGCAGCCGCATCCAGCAGTCCGGCTACAGCTTCGCTATACTCGCCGTCAAGCTCAAGCTCAAAAATCCAGCCCCCGCTGTAAGGCTCGTCATTAAGCAGCTCGGGACTTGCTTCCAGTGTATCATTAATCCGGGTAACCTTTCCCGAAACAGGTGAATATAATTCGGAAACTGTCTTTACAGACTCAATGCTGCCCACACTGTCACCGGCGGAAACAGCAGCCCCTACCTCAGGAAACTCAACAAACACGATATCTCCGAGCAGGTGCTGGGCATGATCTGTAATCCCGACCCGTACTACGCGTCCTTCACCCTGCTGAGCCCATTCGTGCTCTTCACTGTACCGCAGGTTGTCTAACAC
>NZ_QEIO01000354.1 GCF_003336425.1 Marinitenerispora sediminis
ATGTTGTAGTGGGGATTGACGGAGGAGGGAAGAAGAGTGAACAAAGATTTTTCCAAGGATGCCCTGAATGCCATCAACAAAAAGACGGGGAAGAACATCACACCAGGCGCAATCAAAAAGCTCGCGAGCACGGTGAAGCCGGGAACCACGCAGAATGAAGCCCAGCTCCGCCAGTTGATCAAGCAGGTGTCAGCGATGGCTAAAGTGCCGGTCACTGAGGCTACTGTGCAGGAGATCGTAAATGCGGTCAAAAAAGGCGGTACGAATTCCGGCACAATGGAGTCTTTAATGAAAATGCTGATGAAAAAATAGTTCGCCTCTTTGGGTCACTCAAGGAGCAAAGAAGCCGGTATCTAGCAGATTCCGGTTTTTTTGCTCTTTTTTGCTGTGGATTACACTTTATAGGTTTCGCGGCCTATGGTTCATGCTATAATATTTGCAATTCAATATAACCGGCAGGAGGCAGAGTAATTATGGACTCTATGACTAAGATGTGGTTGTCGCTGATTGCGATACTGATTATGGGCGTATCCGTATTTCTGATC
>NZ_QEIO01000355.1 GCF_003336425.1 Marinitenerispora sediminis
CGCCCGCCCCCCGCAAAGGCCAGCGGTGGGCCCACCACCGGCACGTCAGCAACGCCATCCTCTTCCGCACCCGCACCGGCACCGCCGCTGGTCGCTGGATGGCACCCGCAACGGCATCACCGACAAGCTGCGCACCGACGCCGCCACCGGCGAACCCCTCGACGTCTGGGCGGACTCCACCATGGTCCGCGCCCACCACCACACCGCCGGGGCCGCGAAAAGAGGGGACGCGGTCCGGCACGCAAGGGATGCATCCGAAGCCCTCGGGGCGCTCCCGGGGCGGGCTGACCACCAAGATCCGCCTGTTCGCCGACTCCCGCCGCCCCTGGCCTTCACCACCAGCCCCGCACAGCGGGGCGACACGCTCATGTTCGAGCCGCCGACGGCCCAACTGCGGCCGCCCCCGCACCACGGGGACGTCCCCGGGCCCGGCCCGACCGGCTGCCCGGCGACAGGGCCTCTCCTCGGCCGCGATCCGCGCCCACCCGCGCGCCCGCCGCGACATCACGGCGACCATCCCCCAGCCCACCGACCAGCGCGAGAAC
>NZ_QEIO01000356.1 GCF_003336425.1 Marinitenerispora sediminis
GGTCATAGCCTCCTCGCATCCGCATAATGAAGGAGTGGGCGTTCGCCAGCTTCGCTGCCTCCTCAACCTCAGCATCGGTGGCATCCAGCCGGCCGTAACGGATATTATCGCGGATCGTTCCCTTGAACAGGAAGGTATCCTGCAGCACAAAAGCCATCTGGCTCCGCAGGCTCTCCCGGCGGACCGAGGACAAATCCCTGCCGTCCAGCGTGATGCTGCCTCTGCTTGGATCATAGAAGCGGGAGAGCAGCCCGATCAGCGTTGTTTTGCCTGCTCCTGTCGGCCCGACCAGGGCGATCATTTCACCCGGCTTCGCCTCAAAGCTGATGTTATGCAGAATATAGTTGCCCTCATCATAAGAGAAGGATACATCCCTAAAGCTGACTGCCCCCTCTACATGATTAAGCGATACGGCTGCCCCCTCGTCCCTGGCCTCTGTCTCTTCATCCATAACCTCAAACACCCGCTCCGCCCCGGCAATCGCCGACAGCAGCGTATTCCACTGGTTAGCCAAATCATTAAGCGGCCTTGTGAAC
>NZ_QEIO01000357.1 GCF_003336425.1 Marinitenerispora sediminis
CCCCATCCCCGCAACCGCCGCCGACACCTGACCACCCGCCCGCACCACAACGCGGGCCCCACACCACCCCGAGATGAGGAGAACCGTGCGGGGAATCATCCTGGCCGGCGGAACGGGATCACGACTTCGCCCCGTCACCAACGTCGTCTCCAAGCAGCTCCTGCCCGTCTACGACAAACCGATGATCTACTACCCCCTCTCCGTCCTCATGACGGCCGGCATCCGCGACATCCTCATCATCAGCACCCCCCACCACCTCGGCGCCTACACCGACCTCCTCCACGACGGCAGCCACCTCGGCATCCGCCTCACCTACCGCGCCCAAGACCAACCCCGCGGCCTCGCCCACGCCCTCATCCTCGGCCGCGACTTCATCGCCGACCACCCCCTCGCCCTCATCCTCGGCGACAACATCTTCCACGCCCCCGACCTCGCCGACCTCCTCCAACGCGAACGCCGCCGCCTCGACGGATGCACCCTCTTCGGCTACCCCGTCCCCGACCCCCACCGCTACGGCAT
>NZ_QEIO01000358.1 GCF_003336425.1 Marinitenerispora sediminis
GGGAGAACGCGCATACGGCTCCGTCTGCGGTGGTGATGAGCAGGAGCTTGGCGCCCCAGAAGAAGCGGTGGTGGGAGGCGTCGCGCCCCTAGATCGTTGATGGGGGTTGTGTGTCATGTTCAGGGGTCATAAGCGGTCAGTGACCGCTTGACCCGGGCACCGATCAGCCAATTGCGCCAGATCACGGCGTTGAGCGCGCAGACCCTCTGACAGGTGCGCCCCCACAGGCCCTCGGTGCTGCGTGCGCGCACTATGGCGTTCCAGCCCGAGCTGGTTCTTCAGCGTCCAGATGACCGCCTCGATGCGCTGGCGCAGCCAGCCCGGGAAGACACCGGGGCCGTCCTCGTCGCGGCGGGCCGGGCGGATGAGCACATGGCCCAGGCCGGCGGCGGCCTTCTCGATCCCGGCCCCGGCCAAGCCCTTGTCGCACACGACCGCACACGGCCCCGGAGCGCACCGCTGGACGTGGAGCAGGTGCAGGGCCTGCTTGCGTTCGTCCAGCTCCTTGGGATGGGCCAG
>NZ_QEIO01000359.1 GCF_003336425.1 Marinitenerispora sediminis
AAGCAAGTCTGACCGATACCGCGGTTAACAATAAGCGTGGGATGGTCGCCGTGAAGCTGCTGCTGGAAGACGGGAGCAGCTACACGGCAGAGCTCCGCTATCCGAATCAGGCCTTGCGCTGCCTGATTTATGAGGCGGCAGAGAAGTGAGCAGGCTCAGTCGCTCATTGCTATGGTCATGACAAGCATGAGGGCAGATGCTGCTGTGGTCATAATAAGTAGCAAGTATGAAGGCAGATGCTGCTGCGGTCATAGTAAGTAGCAAGTACGAGGGCCGATATTGCTGTGGTCATAGCAAGTATAAGGTGAGGGAGACATTCTGTTGCACTTTGTGCAACAGATCATGGTTAAATCGGTCTGAAGATAGAATCTGCTGTATTTTGTACAGCAGATTTTTTAATTTTTGGAGCTTTATCTCTATTTTCCGGAAATCAATTGTACAAAATGCAATAGAATCACTTTTTCGGCATCCAAATGATGAATCTGTTGTACAAAGTACAACCAACCATCATACAT
>NZ_QEIO01000360.1 GCF_003336425.1 Marinitenerispora sediminis
GCGCCGGGCCCGCCGGCCGGCCGGCCCGCCGGCGGCGTCCCTCGCCGGCAGCCCCGCCGCGACGCTCGTCCCCGCCGCCCCGGTGGGCACCTGGCCGCCCATGGCGGGAGCCGGGCAGACCTGAACCGTCCGGAACGTCCCGCCGGACCAGCGCACGAAAGGGTGATCCATGCCGCAGTTCGCCATCGGAGAGCGGGACTTCCTGCTCGACGGCCGGCCCGTCCAGCTGATCTCGGGGGCCCTGCACTACTTCCGAGTGCACCCCGGCCAGTGGGCGGACCGGCTCGCCAAGGCGCGGATGATGGGGCTGAACACCGTCGAGACCTACGTTCCGTGGAACGCGCACGCCCCCGAACCCGGGGAGTTCCGGCTCGACGGAGGCCTCGACCTGCCGCGGTTCCTGGCGCTCGCCGCCGCCCACGGCCTGCACGCCATCGTGCGCCCCGGCCCCTACATCTGCGCCGAGTGGGACAACGGCGGGCTGCCCGGCTGGCTGACCCGGGACCCG
>NZ_QEIO01000037.1 GCF_003336425.1 Marinitenerispora sediminis
CCACATCCTCATCACGCGGACGATCACTCTCCGACCGCACCCGCTTGTAATGGTTGTAGACCGCGACCGACAACGCCTTCTTCGCCTGCTCCTGACCGATCACATAGGAGTCGAGGAATTCGTAGATTTCGCGGGGCTTGGGAAGGCTGTCCCATTTGAGCTCGGTGGCGTCCGCGAGTTCCTCTTCGATGATCTCGTTACAGAGGTCGATACATTCGTCGCAGATGTAGACGCCCGGGCCGGCAATGAGCTTCTTCACCTGCTTCTGACTCTTGCCGCAGAACGAGCACTTCAGCAGGTCTCCGCCGTCGCCGATGCGTGCCACCCAGCTACTCCTTAAAACGTAGGCCACCCCGTCACCGGGCCACGTCGCGTGGTGCCGTGGCGCCCGTCTGGCGGACACCCCTCCCGTAGGCGGTGGCGAGCCCTTGTCGCGAGCAGGCTACCGCTTTTCAGGATAAGCGCTCCACGCCGAAGGATTAACAGGGTGAGCTGTGCGTCGTCCTGTCGAGCCTAAGCGAAGAAGTGGGCCGGCTTCACCGCACGCCGCCGTCGGCGTGTGCGTGGGCCGGCCCGCTTCGTCACTCGGTGCCCGTGTTCCGACCCTACTTGGCCGACGCCTTGCGGTACGGCATCACGTCGTCGACGATCCCGTACTCCTTGGCCTCGTGCGCGGTGAGGATCTTGTCCCGCTCGATGTCCCGGGACACCTCCTCCTCGGTGCGCCCGGTGTGCCGGGCCAGCGCGGTCTCCAGCTGCTTGCGGATCCGCATGATCTCGTTGGCCTGGATCTCGATGTCGCTGGCCTGGCCGTAGCTGCCCTCGGTCGCGGGCTGGTGGATCAGGATCCGCGAGTTGGGCAGGCAGGCCCGCTTGCCGGGGGTGCCGGCGGCCAGCAGCACCGCGGCGGCCGAGGCCGCCTGGCCGACGCAGACCGTCTGGATGTCCGGGCGGACGAACTGCATCGTGTCGTAGATGGCCATGAGCGAGGTGAACGACCCGCCGGGCGAGTTGATGTACATCTGGATGTCGCGGTCGGAGTCGATGTGCTCCAGCGTCATCAGCTGCGCGATGATGTCGTTCGCCGAGGTGTCGTCGATCTGCACCCCGACGAAGATGATCCGCTCCTCGAAGAGCTTGTTGTACGGGTTCATCTCCTTGACGCCGTACGTCGTGCGCTCGACGAAGGAGGGGATGATGTAACGGCTCTGCGGGCTCCGGGGAGCCACACCGTAGGGGTCGGGGTTGAGGTTGTATGCGGTCATGTTCTGGCCTTCCACGCTGCGCATGTCCAGACGGGGCGGTTCGTCGGGGTCACCCGGCGGGGTCGTGAGCTAGTTGGCGCCTCCGGACGTGACGTCCAGGGTGTCGGCCAGAACCTCGTCGATGAAGCCGTACTCCTTGGCCTCGGCGGCCGTGAACCACCGGTCCCGGTCGGCGTCCTTGTCGATCTGCTCCAGCGTCTGGCCGGTGTGCAGGGCGACCCGGTCCAGGAACATCTTCTTCACGTACAGCAGCTGGTCGGCCAGGATGCGGATGTCGGAGGCGGTACCGCCGATCCCGCCGGAGGGCTGGTGCATCATGACGCGGGTGTGCGGCAGCGCGTAGCGCTTGCCGGGGGTGCCCGCGCAGAGCAGCAGCTGGCCCATGGAGGCGGCCAGGCCCATGCCCACGGTGCGGACGTCGTTGGGGATGTACTGCATGATGTCGTAGATCGCCATGCCCGCGGTCACCGAACCGCCGGGCGAGTTGATGTACAGCGTGATGTCCCGCTGGCGGTCCTCGGCGGAGAGCAGCAGTAGTTCGCCCACGATGCGGTTGGCGATGTCGTCGTCGACCTGCTGGCCGAGGAAGACGATGCGCTCGCGCAGCAGACGCTGCGTCGTCTGATCGAACATCGGGGGAAGAGGCGACTCGGCCGTACGGGCATCGATTCGCATGGACTCGTAGAAGGTCGGCGGCACTCTCGTCACCTGCTCCGGAATCGAAACGGTTGCGACGCTTGCGACACTAACGCGCTTCCCGGACTCGCTCGCACGGATCGAGCCCCTGTTCGCTTTGAGCGCAGGTGCCACCGGGCGCAACCTGCGGTTTCCGCAGCCAGCGAACGGGAGAGCCCCGCCGCGCGACGGTTGTCGCGCGGCGGGGCTCTCCGTGACGGTGGGCGGCGGCCGCTCGGCTAGGACTTCGCCTCGGGCTGCTCGCCGCCGCCGGCCTCGGTGGTCTCGGCGGACTCCGCCGCCGCCTCCTCGGCGGGCTCCGCGGCCTCGGCCGCCGGAGCCTCCTCCGCCGGCTCGGCCTGCTCGGCGGTCTCCGGCTTGACCTCGTTGCCCGACTCGTCGGTGACCTTGGCCTTGCTGGCGATCAGGTCCATGGCCTTGCCGCGCACGACCTCGGTGTAGGCGACGCGGATCTGGTTGGACTCCACCAGGTGCTGGGCCAGCTGGTCCGGCGAGACGCCCATGCGCTGCGCCTGGTTCACCACGTACTCGGTCAGCTCGGAGTTGTCCGCGGCCAGCTCCTCCTGGATGGCGAGCTGGTCCAGCACGAACCCGGCCTTGACGGCGGAGGTGGCGCCCTGGGTCAGCTCCTCCTCGAACTCCTCCTCGGTCTGCTCGCGCGACTCCAGGTAGGCCTCCTTGGTGAGACCGCTCTGGCTCAGCTGCTGCTCCAGCGACTCGCGCCGGCGGTTGACCTCCTCCTGGACCACGCTCTCCGGCAGCGGGATGTCCACGGAGTCGACCAGCTTCTCCAGCGCGCGGTCGCGGGCCTGGGAGAGCTGCTGGAGGCGGCGGACCTGCTCCAGACGGGCGCGGACGTCGGCGCGCAGCTCCTCGATGGTGTCGAACTCGCTCGCCATCTGGGCGAACTCGTCGTCCAGCTCCGGGAGCTCCTTCACCTTGACGCTGTGCACGGTGACGGTCACGTCAGCCTCGCGGCCCTCGTACTCGCCACCGACCAGCTTGGTGGAGAAGGTCGCCGACTCGCCGGCCGACAGCCCCTCCAGGGCCGCGTCGAGGCCCTCCAGCATCTGGTTGGTGCCGATCTCGTAGGAGATGCCGCTGGCCTGCACGTCGTCCAGCTTCTCACCGTCGATGGCGGCGGACAGGTCGATCGAGACGTGGTCGCCGGTCTGCGCGGGGCGCTCGGCCCCGGTCAGGGTGGCGAAGCGCTCCCGCAGGTTGCCGACCTGGTCGTCGACCTGCTCGTCGCTCACCTCGGCGTCGTCGACCGTGACTTCGAGGCCCTCGTAGCCGGTGACCTCGAACTTCGGCCGGACGTCGACCTCGGCGGTGAAGGCGAGCTGCTCACCGTCCTCCAGCCGGGTGATCTCGACCTCCGGCTGCCCGAGGGCGAAGACGTCCTCCTTCTGGACGGCCTCGTTGTAGAGCTCCGGGACCGCGTGGTTCACCGCTTCACTGATGACCGCACCGCGGCCGACGTAGCGGTCGATCAGCCGAGCCGGCGCCTTCCCCGGGCGGAAACCCTTGATCCGGACCTGCTTGGCGAGCGACTTGTATGTCACGTCGAAGGCGTGGTCGAGTTCCTCGAACGGAACCTCGATGGTCAGCTTGACCCGGGTCGGGCTGAGCTCCTCGACATCGGTCTTCACGGGGCGGTACTCCTAGATTTCCGGCTGTTTTCCGGTACGACCCGGCACAGGGCACGGCACACGGCCACGCCGCGGACGCGACGGCCGGCGGGCACCGACTGCGGGACGTCACAAGACACGAGAGACTAGATCTCTGACGTGATTCTCGGATCCTTGCTAATCACGCCAAGTCTAGGGCAGACACACGCGCCCTCACGGCCACCGGAGGAGCCTCCCCGGGACCGTGGAGCGTTTCGTCGGGGAGGCGGGATTCGAACCCGCGGCCTCATGCTCCCAAAGCATGCGCGCTAACCAAGCTGCGCTACTCCCCGTGAACCGCGCGCGGTGCGCCCCTTCGTGTGCGAGCCACGCTCCGGAGACTGTACTCTGGTCCCCGTCGGCGCAACGAGTCTAGAGGAAACTCAAGGCAGCCGACGCCATGCGGGCGTAGTTCAATGGTAGAACCCCAGCCTTCCAAGCTGGTCGTGCGGGTTCGATTCCCGTCGCCCGCTCCATGACGCCGAAGGGCCAGGTCAACCGGAGAGTTCCGGCTACCTGGCCCTTCGTCACAGGGACCCGCGTCGAGGCGCTGTGTGCCCGCTACGTGCCCGATGCTCGGGTGGGGACCTCTCCGATGATCGAATCGTTGTCGTCCTCGCTGGGGTCGGCGGTGTCTTCTCTGCGCTTCCTGGGGCTGCCCGGGGTGGCCGCCGGCGGGAGCGCCGGCGGCCCGGGCGGTGCCGGGTATGTTGAGAGACCGGGCACCGTTCGCCCGTTCCGACCGGGGCCGCGACCATCGCGCCGCGGACGTCGCGGCCGCACCAGTGCCGGGCTGATTGGTGGATGATGACGAGTTCCGATCCGACGGACGCCCCGGAGCACTCGCTCGCGCTCTCCTGGTTCGCCGAGCCGGAGTCCGCCGAGGCGCCGGTCGTCGTGACCGGTGTCTTCGACGTGCTGCACGTCGGGCACGTCCGCTTCCTGACCGCGCTGCGCGAGCACGGCCGCCCGCTGCTGGTGGGGGTCGAGGACGACGACCGCGTCCGGGACTGGAAGGGGCCGGGCCGGCCGGTCAACCGGGCGGCCGAGCGCGCCGAGATGCTCGCCGCGCTGGGCTGCGTGGACGGCGTCTTCATCGTGTCCGGCCCTCCGGAGATCACCGACTGGCAGCGCTACGCCGACCTGCTCCGCCCGCTGCGCCCGGCCGCGCTCGGCTACACGGCGGGCGACCCCTACGCCGCGGCCAAGCGGCGCGGGGCGCACGCCCTCGGTGCCGAGGTATGGGAGCTCCCGCTCACGAAGGGCCGCTCCACCACCGCGACGCTGGGGTACATGTCCCGCTCACTCTGACCGGCCGCCCGGCCGGTGCGGTGCCGGGAGCGAGTCGCGGGGGCGGGCCCCGCGGGCGTGCGCCGGGGCCCGCCGCGCGGGGCTCAGTCGGCCAGCACGCGCTCCCGGACCAGCTCACCGACGCCCGGCCGCCCGAGGACGCGCGAGGCCGCGGCCACCGACGCCAGCGTGACGTGGTGGTGCCAGCCGCGGTACGAGCGCCCCTCGAAGTCGGTCAGCCCGAACCGCTCGCGCATACGACCCAGCTGCCGGTCGGCCACCGCGTGCGTCAGCCAGAGCTCGACGAGCTCCTGCGGCAGGCGCCGGTGCAGGTTCGTCACCCAGAACGACTCCGGCTGCGGCTGGCCGGCCGGCCAGCGCAGCAGCAGCCGCGCGGGGACCGACCGCGGCGGAGCCGGTCGGCGCGGCAGCGGCCCCCGGGCGGTCTGCGGGGAGATCGGCACGGTGAGCAGGTGCGACGAGCGCCCGCCGGCGGCCCGCCCCTCCAGCCCGGCCACCGGGCCGCGCGAGCGGGTCGCCAGGGCGTCGGCGAGGGCGGACACCCGCTGGGCCTCGGGCAGGCGGTGTGCCGCCCGCAGCGCGGCCGGCACCGGGACGCTGCGCCGGGCCGGGGAGGAGCCGTGGCCGAACCGCGCGGTGAAGGCGCTGTTGACCCGCAGCAGGTAGCCGACCCCCCGCTCGTGCAGGGCCGCGGCGAGCCGCTCGGCGTCGCCGCAGTGCCGCAGGTCGGCCACCACCGGCGCGGCGGGCAGCCGCCACTCCCGCACGGCCTCGTCGACGAGCTCCAGGACGAGCGCCCAGAGGGGGCGGTGCCGCTCCTCGTCGGGGAGGTAGGTCCTGCGGCGCCGGTCGGCGTCGCCGTCCCAGGCCCTCGGGAGCTGCAGCCGCCAGTTCAGCGGCAGGGCGCCGCCCCCGGCGCCCGCGGCGGACAGCGCGAGGCCGAGCTGGCAGTTGACCGCCCGGCCCAGCGATCCGGCGAACTGGTACTCCACCCCGACCGAGTGCCGTCCGGTCTTGGGGAAGACCACCTCGTTGACCACCCACGCCCGGGGGCGCAGGGCCGCGACCGCCCGCTCGGCGAGCCGGCCGCGGACGGGTCTCCAGTCCCACGGGCTCTGGTTGACGAACTGCTGGAGGCTCTGGTCGGCGCCGCGCTCCTCGACCAGTGCGGCCATGTTCTGGATGGACTTGCGCCCCCGGCAGCTGACGAGTCCGTGGATGTAGGCCAGTCCCCAGCGGCGCTGGTCGCGACGCGGCAGGGAGGACAGCAGGTCCTGGCACAGTTCGGTGAGTTCGTCGACCACCCGGCAACCCCTTCTTCATTTGCGGCCCGCCCCCGTACGGTCCGCGCTCCGGGCATTCGGCGCCGCAGCGCGACCACGGCGGGGATCACCTTCGTCGTGGGGAAATCACGGAATTCCCGGCGCCCGGACAGCGGGAAACACGGAGTGGAAGGGCGTCCGCCGACGGCGGGCGCCATTTCCCGCCGACGCGGCGCGGTGTGCGGAATTGCGGTGCGTCGAACCCCCGTCGCGCGACGTTTCCCCTGTACCTCCGCCCGCGCGTCCGGCGGGCGGTTCCACCGCGGCCGTCCCCCGCCGCCGGAATCGCTGACTTCCCCGGGATCATCCTTCGCCGACCGGAGATCGTTGGCAACACGGGGAAATGGCCGACTGTGGACTGGGTCCGGGGTGACCTCGAACGCCGCGCGAGAATTGCCGACAATTTCGCTTTCCACATCGCTCGGCATTTCCATTTCGAGATGGATATGACGCAGCGCGACGACCGAATCACCAACCGTAGCGCGCA
Source organism: Marinitenerispora sediminis (assembly GCF_003336425.1). Classification (GTDB taxonomy): domain Bacteria; phylum Actinomycetota; class Actinomycetes; order Streptosporangiales; family Streptosporangiaceae; genus Marinitenerispora; species Marinitenerispora sediminis. Next base: position 6,752 of record NZ_QEIO01000037.1, read on the forward strand.
GGTCGCGGGGCCGGTGTGCGGGAAGGTCGGTCCCGGCGCGCGTGTTGAGGTATCTGGCGCGCGGTCGCGCGCCACCGCGCGAATCGGGGTCAGGCAATGGCGATGATGATGGGTGGGCCGCCCTCCTTCCGGTCCCTCGTGAACGACGGCTCGGCCAAGGGGGCGAGTCTGACCCCCGGGACCGTCCGGCGGGTCGTCGGCTACGCATGGCCGCACTGGCGGGCCATCGCGGTATTCCTGGCGGTGACGTCGGTGGACGCCGCGATCATCGTGGCCAACCCGCTGCTGCTGCGGGCCGTCATCGACGACGGCATCGCGCACGGGGACCGGCAGCTGGTGACCGTCCTGGCGGTCGCGGTGGCCGGCCTAGCCGTGGTGGACGCGGCGCTGTCGCTGACCGGGCGGTGGCTGTCGGCCCGCATCGGCGAGGGCGTCATCTACCTGCTGCGCACCCAGGTGTTCGCCCATGTGCAGCGCATGCCGCTGGCGTTCTTCACCCGCACGCAGACCGGGTCGCTGATCAGCCGGCTCAACACCGACGTGGTGGGGGCGCAGCAGGCGATCACCTCCGTGCTGCAGTCCGTGGTCTCCAACGTGATCAGCACCGCGGCGGTCCTGGCGACCATGCTGGTGCTCTCCTGGCAGATCACCCTCGTGGCGCTGCTGCTGGTGCCGCTGTTCCTGGTGCCGGCCAAGCTCATCGGGCGCCGGCTCGCCCGGGTCTCGCGCGAGGGGATGCAGCTCAACGCCGAGATGAGCTCGCTCATGACCGAGCGGTTCAACGTCGGCGGCGCCATGCTGGTCAAGCTGTACGGCCGGCCCGAGGAGGAGGTGGCCGGATTCGCGGACCGCGCGGGGAAGGTACGCGACATCGGCGTCACCCAGAGCCTGATCGGCGGGCTGCTGTTCACGATGATCGGGCTGATCGCCTCCCTGGCCACCGCCGTGGTCTACGGTGCGGGCGGCAACCTGGTGGTGGCCGGGGCGTTCGAGCTGGGCACGCTGGTGGCGCTGACCACCCTGCTGGTCCGGCTGTACGGCCCGATCACCGCGCTGTCCAACGTGCAGGTGCAGGTCATGACCGCGCTGGTCAGCTTCGACCGGGTCTTCGAGATCCTCGACCTCCGGCCGATGATCGAGGAGCGGCCGGACGCGCGGGACCTCCCGGACGGCCCGCTGTCGGTGGAGTTCGACCAGGTCTCGTTCCGCTACCCCTCGGCCGCGGAGTCGTCGCTGGCGTCGCTGGAGCTGACCCCGCACACCGAGTCCCTGGACGACACGCAGGTGCTCAGCGAGGTGAGCCTGTCGGCGCGGCCCGGCCAGCTCGTCGCGCTCGTCGGCCCTTCGGGCGCGGGCAAGACCACGCTGACGCACCTGGTCTCGCGGCTGTACGATCCCACGTCGGGAACCGTCCGGATCGGCGGGGTGGACCTGCCCGACGTGCGGGGAGGGTCGCTCCGGGACGCCGTCGGCGTGGTCACCCAGGACACCCAGCTGTTCCATGACACGGTGGCCGCGAACCTGCGCTACGCCCGGCCGGACGCCACGGACGCGGAGCTGGCCGATGCCATGCGCGCCGCCCAGCTGGGCGGCCTGCTGGACGCGCTGCCCGACGGGCTGGACACGATGGTGGGCGACCGCGGTTACCGGCTCTCCGGCGGCGAGAAGCAGCGCCTGGCCATCGCCCGGCTGCTGCTGAAGGCGCCCGCCGTGGTGGTGCTGGACGAGGCCACCGCGCACCTGGACTCGGAGTCGGAGGCGGCGGTGCAGGAGGCGCTGCGCACCGCGCTCGCTGGGCGCACGTCGCTGGTGATCGCGCACCGGCTGGCCACAGTGCGGGAGGCCGACCAGATCCTCGTCCTGGAGGACGGCCGGATCCTGGAGCGCGGGACGCACGAGGAGCTGCTGGCCTACGGCGGGCTGTACACGGCGCTGTACCGGACCCAGTTCGCGGCCCAGGAGCGGGAGCGGCGCAGCACGACGGGCTCCGGGGGCGCGGGCTGAGGGGCCCGCGGGACGGACGGGGGCGGGTGTGCCGTGCACACCCGCCCCCGTCGTCACCCGCCGGCTACCCCGGCCCGGACCGCGCGGCCTACGCCTCGGCCGCGACGGGGTCCCGCTCCTCCGCCGGCCGCTCCGGCGCGTCCCCGACGGCGGTGGACAGCGGCTTCTCCACGAGGAAGAAGCTCAGGACGAACCCGATGAACGCCACCGGCAGCGCGAACAGGAAGATCGGCGGCAGCGCCCCGGCGAAGGCGTGCACGATGAAGTCGCGCGCCTCGCTCGGCAGCGCCCGCAGCATCTCCGGGGTCAGCGAGCTGAGCCCGGCCTCGCCGCCCTGCAGCCGCAGCCCGGCCAGCTGGGCGGGCGCGTCGGCCATCTGGTCGTTCAGCCGGGTGACGAACAGCGTTCCGAAGATCGAGATGCCGAAGGAGGCGCCGATCTGCCGGAAGTAGTTGTTCGCCGAGGTCGCCGTCCCCAGGTCGCGCTTGGGGGCGGTGTTCTGCACGATCAGCACCAGGTTCTGCATGACCATGCCGACGCCGGCGCCGAAGACGAGCATCCCGAAGGCGTTGTACAGATAGCTGCTGTCGGCGTCCATGCGGGACAGCAGCAGCAGGCCGACCATCATGATGCCGGTTCCGGCGATCGGCCACACCTTGTAGCGGCCGGTGGCGGAGATGATCCGCCCGGTGCTGATGGTGGCCGAGAGCATGCCCGCGACCATCGGCAGCGCCATCAGGCCCGACTCGGTGGCGGAGGCCCCGTTGACCATCTGGAAGAAGGTCGGCAGGTAGGAGACCGTGGAGAACATGCCCACGCCCACGGTGATCCCGATGAGGGCGGTCAGCACGAAGTCCCGGTCCCGGAACAGCCGCAGCGGGATGATCGGCTCGGAGGCGAACCGCTCGGCGACCACGAACAGCACGGCCGCCACGACGACGCCCGCGATCAGCGCCAGGATGACCGGGTCGCCCCACTCGTACTCGCCGCCGCCCCAGCTGGTCACCAGGACGATGCCGGCGCTGGCCGCCGCGAGCAGCACGGTGCCCAGGTAGTCGAGCTTGGGCCGGGGGCCCGAGCGCCGGGGGAGCTTGAGCACGACGGCGGTGACGACCAGGGCGGCCGCCCCCAGCGGCAGGTTGATGTAGAAGATCCAGCGCCAGTCGAGCTGGTCGGTGAACAGTCCGCCGAGCAGGGGGCCGCCGACCGAGGCGAGCCCGAAGACCCCACCCATGAAGCCCATGTACTTGCCGCGCTCGCGGGCCGAGACGACCTCGGCGATGATCGCCTGCGCGCCGATCATCAGTCCGCCGCCGCCGATGCCCTGGATGGCGCGGAAGATGATGAGCTGGGTCATGTCCTGGGCGATGCCGCACAGCACCGACCCCAGCAGGAAGACCACGATGGCGAACTGGAACACGCCCTTGCGGCCGAACAGGTCGCCGGCCTTGCCGTAGATCGGCATGCCGATGGTGGAGGCGAGCATGTAGGCCGTGACCACCCAGGAGAGGTGTTCGAGGCCGTTGAGTTCGCCGACGATGGTCGGCAGCGCGGTGGAGACGATGGTCTGGTCGAGGGCGGCCAGCAGCATGGTGAGCATCACGCCGACGAAGATCCAGGCGATCTGCCTCTTGCCGGGACCGTCCGACTCGGGCGTTGGTGCGGAGTCCGGTAAGGGTTGTTCCGCGCGGGTCGTGGTGGTCATGCGGGACTCGCTTTCCCGGTGAGTATGGTCAGCAGTGCATACCGGACACCCGACGCCGGCGCGGGCGCCCGGGGTCCGGGGGTGGACGCGGGGATGGTGCGGGGTCGCTGCCGGACGCGCCCGGGTGGTGGGCGGCCGCCAGCGCGGGCTGGGCGCGGGCGGTGTTCAGGTCCCGGCGGCCGTCCCGGTGGGGAAGGTCGGGTCAGAGCCCCTGTTCCAGGGCCTCGAAGGTGTCGGTCAGCAGTACACGGAGGTCGTCGCGCCCCTCGGAGCGCACCCAGCGCCGCATCGCGAACCGGAGGGCCGCGGTGGCGAGCGCGGCGATAAGCTGCGGCCGGACGTTGTCGGGCTCGTCGCCGATCCGGGCGGCGATGTCCTCGGCCAACTCCGCCTCGGTGGCGTGGAACGCCGACATGAACCGCTTCGCCAGGTGCGGCTCGTGTTCGAGGAGGGACTTGCGCCAGCGGATCTCCTCGGCGAAGGGCAGCGCGTCGTCCTCGGGGAGGGAGGAGGCGAGGTAGACCCGCAGGTCCTCGACCAGCTCGCCGGCGGGTCCGCCGTCGAGGAACACCGCGCGCGCCTCCGGTGTGGGGCCGGGCACCGCGAAGTCCAGGACGGCCTCCTCCTTGGCGGAAAAGTAGTTGAAGAAGGTCCGCGGGGAGACGTTGGCGGCGGCCGCGATCTCCTCGACGGTCACGTTCTCCAGCCCGCGCTCGGCCGCCAGCCGCAGTGCCGCACGCCGCAGATCCCGCCGCGTGGCCTGCTTCTTGCGCTCCCGCAGCCCCGTCGCATTCACGTCACCCACCCCGCCATTCTTGCATAGTGCGCAAGTTTTCACCAAACGAAAAGATGCACACTCCGCAGTCTTCCCCGTCCGTGGGAGATCAACAGCGCGGCACTCCACCGCATTCCGCCTCGGCGCGGTCGAATCCGACCCGGGTGCGTGGTTCCGCTCACACCTCCCGGCACGCCCGCGGCCGGCGCCCGCGCGCCGGACCAGCGTGGCGGAGATTCACCCCGCCGACCGCGGGCGCCCCCTGGTGGCTGGCGGGGCGGTCGAGCGCACGGCGGGCTCCGCCCGGATCACGGCGCGACGGCACGCGGGAAGCGGAGAGCGAAGCGCGGTCGAGGATGCCGGGCGGCGCGGGGCGGGGTCAACCGGTTTTCGCCCCGGCGCATGCGGAGGGCGGCCGGCGGGGCACGTACGTGCCCTGCCGGCCGCCCTCCGAGGTCTGCGGCGCGCGGTGCCGGTCACCCCGTCCTCGGCCCGGCGCGGTGGGAGGCGGGGATTCTCAGGCGGTCCGCTCGCTCATGAACCGCGCGAACTCGTCCAGGGAGATGAGCCCGTCACCGCTGGAGTCGAGGGCGCGGACGGCCTCGGCCGCACGCTCCTCGGTCACCGGCTCGCCGAGGCGCTCCATGAGGTCCCTCAGCTCCTCCGCCGAGATGCGGCCGTCGTCGTCGGTGTCCACCAGGTCGAAGGTCTGCGCGTACGCGCTGTTGTCTGCCACTGTGCCGTGCTTCCCCGAATCGGCCGGATGATCGCTGTCGGCCCGTACCCTACAGCGGGGACGGCGCGGCGGTACAGGTCGCGCGGGGCCGCACCGGCCGGAGTCCTCCGGTGCCGCGCCGGTCCACGGCTGGACCGTCGGCGGGGTCCGGCTGCCCGGGTGCGCCCCGTGGCCCGGGGCGCCGGTGGTCCATGCCGGACGACCGCCCCTGAACCCGCTCGTCAGCCGTCCGGACCACGGTGTCCCGGCCCCGCCCCCACGCGGACCGCCCCGGCACCGGGGATCCGGTCCGCGGAGCCGCGCGCGCCTGGTCGGGCCCCGGCGCTGGACGCCGCGGTCGGGCGCGACCTCCTGACCCGCGCCGGCCAGCCGGCCGCTGACGGCCGCTGACCAGCACACCGGCCCCCGCCAACGAGCTAGGCCCTCGCCTCCGCGCGGGCCCGGCCGCGCTTCCCCGCCTTCTTCGCCTGCTTCTTCGCCCGCTTCTTCTTCGCGCGTTTCGCGGCCTTGTCCTTTGGCTGCGGACCGGCCGGTTCCGGCGCCCGGTGGAGTGCGCCGGACTTCTTCCGTTTCCCCGGCTTCCTCGACGTGCTCGACTTCGGCGGTTCCGCTGGCTTCTCGGCCTTCCCGGCCGACTCCGCCGACCCAGCCTTCTCAGCCCTCGCGGCCTTTTTCCCGCGCTTCGCCTTCTTTGCCTTCTTCGGCTCTTCTGCCGCCTGCGGCTTCCGCAGCCGCTCCAGCCGTCCCACGTCCTGCGACCGGCCGGAGTCCCCCTCCGGTGCGCCCGCCGCGGCGCACACGTCCGTCCTGGCCCGCGCCGCCTCCCGGAGCCGCTCGCGCTCCCCGGCCTTCCCGCGCTTCCCCAGCTTCTCGGCCTTCTTCTGCTTCTTTGCCTTCTTGGGCTTCTTCGCGTTCTTCTGCTTCTTGGGCTGCTTGGGCCTCTTCGCGTCCTTGCTCGTCACGTGCGGTGCGAGGGAGGCGGGGATCTCGGCCACGCCCGGGCCGCCCGCCGCGATCCAGGCGTCCAGGTCGTCGATCAGCCGCTCCTCGGTGAGCTCGCCCAGCCACACCGGCCGCACTCCGGCGGCGCGGCCGGCCGCGGACGGCTGCACCACGACGACGTTGGCCTGGAAGCAGATGCCGAGGCACTTGCTCACCCGCACCGGAACCGGCCGGTCGGCGGGATCGCGCAGCGCGCTCAACCGCCGCAGCTGGCCGCGGTGGTCGACCCCCGGCCGCTTCTTCCTCGTCCCGCAGCAGCAGCCGCGGCACACCACGAGCCGAGCCGGCTGCCCAGACGGTGTCACGGCCACGCGCACCTCCCCCACGTTCCGGCGCTCGCCCACGTCCCCCATCACGGTATCCGCGCAGCTCACCCCGGCCGGTTCCCGGGTGGCCGCTCGCCGCTGGAGCCGAGGGCGGCGCGACCCGCGGTCGGCGGTAACGTGGCGGGATCATGTCGACGAGAGCCCGCGGGGGCGGGCCGGAGGGGTACGCGGTGAACGCGGAGCATCCGATCATGGCGGTGCGCGGGGTCGACCTCGTTCGCGGGGGAAGTGTCCTGCTCGACGGGGTGGAGCTGGCGGTGCGCCCCGGCGAGCACTGGGCGCTGCTCGGCCCCAACGGCGCGGGCAAGAGCACACTGCTGGGGCTGCTCGGCGCACACCGGCACCCGACCCGCGGCGAGGTGCACGTCCTCGGTCACCGGCTGGGCCGGGTGGACGTCCGCGAACTGCGCCGGCACATCGGGCACGTCGATCCCCGGCACCCCCTGACCTCGGCGCTGACCGGCCGGCAGGTCGTGCTGACCGGCCTCACGGGCACCGTGCAGCCGCTTCCCCGCTGGCGGCCCACCCCCGACGAGGAGGAGCGGGCCCGCCGCCTGATGGGATCGCTCGGGATCGAGCGCCTGTGGGAGAGCGACTGGACCACGATGTCGCAGGGCGAGCGCGGCCGGCTCCTCATCGCCCGCGCCCTGATGCCCGCGCCGCGGCTGCTGCTCCTCGACGAGCCGGCGACCGGCCTGGACGTCGCCGCCCGGGAGCAGCTGCTCGCGAGCGTCGACCAGCTGCGCCGGGACCACCCCGGGCTCGCCAGCGTGCTCGTCACGCACCATCTGGAGGACCTGCCGGCCAGCACCACGCACGCGCTGCTGCTGCGCCGCGGCCGGGTGGTCGCGTCCGGGCCGGCCGACGCCGTGCTGACGACGGAGGCCGTCAGCGCCTGCTTCGACCACCCGATCGGCATCGAGCGCCGGGCCGGCCGCTGGACGGCGCGGACCGCCCCCATGCCGCCGGCCGCGATCCGCTCGGCGGCCGGCGCCGCCCTGGCGGGGTGAGAGCGGACCTCAGACGGTGAACGGGCGCCACGTCTCGGGTGGAGCCGTGCCGGCACCACCCGCGTCCGTGGAGGCGGGCGCGGGCGCTGCCCAGCGGAACGGCACCCCGGCGGCGACCAGCGGCCACCGGTGCTCCATGAGCTGGAAGCGCACCTGCGGCTCGGTGCAGGCGCCGGAGTTCCCGCAGCGGGCGATCTGCTGCCCGGCGGTGACCCGGTCGCCCGCCGCCACGGTGACCGATCCCCGGCGCAGGTGCCCGAGGAGGGCGTAGCATCCGCCGCCGATGTCGAGGACCACGTGGTTGCCGAGCAGCCCGGCGGGTCCGCGCAGCTCCCGCACGGCGGTCTCGGCCACCATGCCGAGCAGCCACGGCCAGGAGTTGCGGCTGCGGTGGTCGCGCTGCCGGTCGTGCACGCGCAGGACGGTCCCGTCGGCGGGGGCGTGCACGGGGGCGCCGAACCCCGGGAAGTCCTCGGGCGGCCGGGTGAGGGGCCGCCAGCCGATGTCCGGCCGGGTGCCGTCTGCGGGCTCGGCCACGAGCGCGACGGCGTAGGTCTGCCCGTAGGCGTGCGTCCCCTGGCTCGGCACCTGGTCGGCGGGGCTGCTCACCGCCATCCACCGGCCGCGCACCGGAGGCAGCACGGTGCGGGGTTCGCGGTCCACCCGGCCCAGCCGCAGGTAGACGAGCAGCGCCACGGCGAAGAGCGGGAGGCGGCCCCACCAGGACAGGCCCGCGTGGCCGCCGAGCACCAGCACGGCGGTGCCGGCCCACATGAGCGGGATCCGCAGCCGTGCGAGCAGGATCGGAAGGGTCGCGGCGGTGGAGGCGGTCGAGACGCTGGCGGTCTCCGGGGACGGCGGCATGCGCTCATCCTTCCGGACCGCGGTGCCGCTCCGGCACGCTCCGCTGTCGGCCCCGCGCGCCCGCTCGGGCGGGCGCGCGCGTGCTACCGGCCGGTGCCGGGGTCGTCGTCGCGGCGGTCCTGCTCCGGCCTCTCGGCCTCGCGGTCCAGGTAGTCCCGGGCCGCGCCGCTGGCCTTGTCGATGTGCTTGTCGTACTTGCCGCCCGTCTTCTCCTTGGCGGCCTCCGCGGCCCGGTGGATCCCCTCCGCGACCTTCTCCCGGTTCTCACCGGCCGCCTTCTTCAGCTTCTCGAACGCCTCGCCGAGTCCTGCCATGATCGTGGTCCCCCTGTCGTGTCGGACATCACCGGCTGTCGCGGGTGGCCATACCCACTCACCCCGGGTTGACGCGGTCCGGGCGCGGCCGGCCCCGGACCGGGGCTAGATCCCGAGGACGGCGCGCGCGATGGAGAAGTAGATGAGCAGGCCGGTCGCGTCGACCAGCGTGGAGACCAGCGGCGCCGACACCACGGCCGGGTCGACCCCGGCGCGCCGGGCCAGCAGCGGCATGCTGCTGCCGATGATGGCGGCCCAGGTGCACACCGCCGTCACCGAGAGCGCCACCGCCACCGCGATGCGGCCGCCCACCAGGAACGACCCGATGAGCAGCGCGATGGAGGCCAGCAGCAGGCCGAGCAGCAGGCCGACGCGGGACTCCTTCCAGGCGACCCGGGGCAGGTCGCGGATCCGCACCTCGCCGACCGCCAGCGCGCGCACGATCGCCGTCGCCGACTGGGATCCGACGTTGCCGCCGGTCCCGGTCAGCATCGGCACGAACAGCGCGAGCGCCGTCACCTCCTTCAGGACGCCCTCGAACCCCTGCATGACGTTGACCGTGAGTGTCGAGGTCACGATGAGCAGCAGCAGCCAGACCGACCGGGCCCGCGCCAGGCGCAGCACCCCCACGGCCGCGTAGTGCCCGGTGACCGGGCTCGCGCCGGACTGCCGCGCGATGTCCTCGGAGTCGGCGGCCTCGATCAGCTCCAGCGCGTCGTCGAAGGTGAGCAGGCCGACGAACCGGTCCTCGGAGTCGACGACCGGGAGCGCCACGAGGTTGGCCTCCTGCATGAGCCGCGCGGCGTCCTCGGCCGGCTCCGTCGCGCGCACCCGGGGGGCGAAGACGTCCACCACGTCCTTGAGGGGCGTGTCCGCGCTGTTCACCACGAGGTCGCTGAGCTGGACCGTGCCCGCCAGCCGCCGGCCGTCGTCAACGACCGGCAGCGTGTAGACGGTCTCGGCCTCGGCGCCCTTCGCGCGGACCACCTCCAGCGCCCGGCCGACCAGCAGGTCCCGGTGCAGGATGACGGTCTCGGGCGTCATGTATCGGCCGACCGCGCCCTCGGGGTAGCCGAGCAGCGCCGCGGTCATCCGGCGCTCCGCGGGGCTGAGGCCGGCCAGCGCGCGGGTGGCGATCTTGGCGGGGGCCTCGCCGATCAGCCGCGCGCGGTCGTCCGGGTCCATCTGCTCGATCAGCTCGCGGAAGGCGGAGTCGCGCAGCCCGACCAGGATCTCCTGCTGCTGCTGGGGGTCCAGCTCCTCGAAGACCTCCAGTTCGCGGTCCTTGTCCAGCAGCCGGAACGGGACGATGGCGAGGTGGCTGTCCATGCGGGCGAGCTCGTCGGCGATCTCGTAGGGCGGATGCTCGGCCAGCCACAGTCGGATACCGGTCAGATCGTTCGCCTGGACCAGATCGATCAGTTCGACCCGCTCGTCGTCAGCCATGCTGAGCACCCCCTCGTCACCCGTGCGCCGCCGGTCGGCGGCGGATCCGTCAACGCAGCCCCGGGGCACGCGCGGGCCCGCCCGCGGCCGAGGGACGGCCGCGAGCCGCCGGGGTGGGAGGTGATCAGGTGCGGGCCGACACCCGGCTGGAACGAGCACGGCGGCGAGTCGGAGTGTCGAATCCGCGGTTCCGGCCACTGCCGGCGCCCGCGCGGACCGCACAGGCGAGGCGCATCGCAGGGCGCGGTGCCGCTCGTCTGCCCGGGGAACACCCCGACCTTACCGGCACCTCGGGGGCCGGGCGGCACCCCGACAGGCCGCGGGCGCGGGTGGACCGCCCACGGTCCCCCAGCCGTAACACGGTGTTCACACGCGGCGGGCGGAGCGGCGTCAGGAGCGCCAGATCACCACGAGCGCGCAGTCGTCGTTCTTGTCCCTGCTCAGGGTGTCGACGACCTCGTGGGCGCCCTCGCGGAAGCCCTTGGTGACAAGGTGGTCGGCGACCCCGAGGAGGCGGTCGACGCCGGCGTCGAGATCCTCGCCCGGTGTCTCGATCAGGCCGTCGGTGTAGAGCATGATGGCGTCCCCGGGGCGCAGCCGCCCCTTCACCGGGGTGTAGCTCATCTCGGGGATGACACCGAGGACGACGCCCTTGGCGTCGGTCGTGGTCCACGTGCCGGCGCCGCTGTCGAACTGCACCGCCGGCGGGTGGCCCGCCGAGGCGATGAGGTAGTCGCCGCTGACGAGGTCGATGCTGAGGTGCACGGCCGTGACGAACCCCTCCCCCACCGCCGTGCGCATCAGGTAGTCGTTGCAGTGGGCGAGGAAGTCGCCGCTCGGCACGGCGCTGATGAGGCCGCCGAACGCGCCGGAGAGCAGGAGCGCGCGGGTGCCCGCGTCGACCCCCTTGCCGGAGACGTCCACGACCGCGAGGTCGAGCTGGTCGCCGCGGCGTATGGACACCACGAAGTCCCCGCCGAAGGACGATCCGCCGGCCTGCTGGAGGACCGCCTTGGAGCCCCAACCGTCCGGCAGGTCCGGCAGCCGGCCCTGCGCGCGCAGCCGGTCCCGGAGCTCCAGCAGCATCTTCTCGCCGCTGAGCCCCTGCACGCCGAGGCGTTCGCGCACGCCCGAGAGCAGGTAGGCGAGCACGGCGGTCACGCCGATGGTGACGAGCAGGCCGGGGCCGACCTGTCCGAAGTCGAGGGCGAACGCGGTGAACAGCAGCACCGCGGCGACCACGGCCAGCAGGAAGGCGAGGCTCTTGCGCTTGAGCAGCAGCCCGCCGGCGAGCACGGTGAGGATCACGGCGCTGGGCGGGAACCAGCCCGTGGGCCCCCACACGGCGCCGATGCCGATGCCGACCGCGAGCACCACCAGGGTGATGAGCACCAGGCGGTACCGGAAGAGCACCTTGCGCCGCAGCGCCGCGACGGCCCGCTGCGCGAGGGAGCGCACGCGGCGGACGAGTTTGGGAGCGGGCGAGGACCTCATCGCTGCCGCACTGCAGCGAGCGAACCCCACCCCGGCATTCCGCGCAGCCGGCGTCCGGCCGCGGGTGTCCCGTATGCGACCATCCGATATCCACCCAGCGTGCGCACCGAAAACTCCGCAGAACTTCTCATGGTTAAGTATGAGCCGAGAACCGCGCGGACGTCAGGCGTCCCGCGCGGTTTACCCCCGATTCGGCGGGAAATCACGTGGCGGGTCGATCATGAATCCCCGGTTAGGGTCATTCACAATACGCCCGGCCGTTCCGCGCCGTTCCGCGACCCCCGCCGGAGCGGCCGGCGTCGGCGGCCCGTACCCGCCCGGCACGCGTGCCGCCCGGCCCGCCGGAAAAACCGGTGGCGTGCGCCCGCCCGCCCTTGGTAGGGACGGAACATGTCAACCGCACACGGCGGCCACCCTGCCACCCGGTCTTCCGGCGGCCAGGAACCCTGGACCATCCGCCCGATCGTCCCCGACGAACTCCACGACTTCCGGCAGGTCGGCATTGAGGCCATGCTCATGTCGGCCACGCCCGGGCCGCCTCCCGAGGTCTGGCGCCCGCTCATCGAGCCCGACCGTACGCTGGCCGCCTTCGACGGCGCCCGGATCGTCGGGACGACCCTCACGTTCCGCTTCTCGATGACCGTTCCGGGCGGTCCGCGGCCGGTGGCCGGAGTGAGCGGGGTGGGCGTGCTGCCCACGCATCGCCGGCGCGGCGTGCTGAGCGCGCTGATGCGCCGCCAGCTCGCCGACTTGCGGGAGCACGGCGGCGAGGCGGTCGCGGCCCTCTTCGCCAGCGAGGGCGGCATCTACGGCCGGTTCGGATACGGGGCGGCGTCCAGCGGCGTGTCGATCCGGATCGGCCGCGGCGAGGGCGCCCTGCGCGCTGACGCACCGCGCGACCCCGCGCTCCGGCTGCGGCTGACCACCCCCGAGGACGCCGCCAAGGAACTGGCCGTCGTGCACGAGGCCACCATGCGGCAGCGCCCGGGCACATTCGCCCGCGACGAGCGGTGGTGGCGGCGTATCCTGACCGACCCCGAGGAGACCCGGGGCGGCTTCGGCGCCCACACGTGCGTGCTGGTAGAGGACGGCGCGGGACCGCTCGGCTACGCCCTGTACCGGGTCCGGCCGGGGTGGGACGATTACGGTGTGGCCGCCGGCGAGCTGCAGGTGAAGGAGCTGTACGCCACCGCGCCCGCCGCCTACGCGATGCTGTGGGAGCACGTGCTGCAGCGCGATCTGGTCGCCACGGTCACCGCCGACCTCCGACCGCCGGACGACCCGCTGTACCACCTGCTGGCCGACTACTACCGCGCCCGGACGGTCGTCAGCGACGCGCTCTGGATCCGGCTGGTCGACCTGCCGCGCGCCTTGGAGCAACGCGCCTACTCCGCGCCGGTCGACGTGGTCGTGGAGGTGACCGACACGGCGTGCCCATGGAACGCCGGACGCTGGCGGCTGTCCGCCGACCCGCGGGGCGCGGCCTGCGAGCGCACCGAGCGCGAGCCCGACCTGCGGCTGGACGTGGCCGACCTGGGCGCGGCCTACCTGGGCGGCATTCGGCTGGGCGCGCTCGCGGCGGCCGGCCGGGTCACCGAGATCCGCGACCACGCGGTGGCCGAACTCGACGCCGCGCTGTCCTGGCCGCTGCACCCGCACTGCGGCGTCATCTTCTGAGCCGCCGGCGGGCCAGGCCGTCCTTCCCTGTCAGGGGGTTCTCAGCGGCCCGGCCCCGTACTAACGTCGCGGCAGAACGTGAACGGACGAGCGAGGGAAGGGTCGGGCCGATCTCCGGTGGCACGCACGCACATCAGCCTCTCCGCGGCGATGCGGGCGCGCGACGTCTCGCGGCCCCGCCCCGATCCGCCGTCCTCCCCGGCGGGTGATCCCCCCGGGCACGCGGGGTCCGACCCGGTCGCGGGCGACGACGGGCGAGGGCGGTCCGCGCCATCTCGACGGCAGCGCAGCGGCACCGCGGCGTCGCCCGCCGAGTCCCGGCGGACAGCGGCCGGGTCAGACCCTCCGGCAACGCCGCGGGAGACCAACTCCCCGTTCACGCCACGGGAGGCTGTTCCCGACGGACTCGCCGTGCCGCCCGCGCCGGGCGGCGGTCGGCGGCGCCGGCGCCGCCGGCGGTAACAGCCGCGCGGGACGGGGTCCGGCCGGCCGTGTGTCACGGCAGCGGCGGCAGCTCCCCGGTCGCCTCGTAGCGGCTCATCATCTCGATGCGCCGGGTGTGCCGCGCCTCGCCGCTGTACGGAGTGCCAAGGAAGGTCTCGACGAACCGGGTCGCGTCCTCGCGGGAGTGCAGCCGCGCCCCGACGCTGACGACGTTGGCGTCGTTGTGCTGGCGGGCGAGCTCGGCGGTCTCGACGCTCCACACCAGCGCGGCCCGCACGCCGCTGACCTTGTTCGCGGCGATCTGCTCGCCGTTGCCGGAACCGCCGATCACGATCCCCAGCGCCCCCTCGTCGCGGGCGACCCCCTCGGCCGCGCGCATCACGAACGGCGGGTAGTCGTCGGCGGGGTCGTAGTGGGCCGGGCCGGCGTCCACCACGTCGTGGCCCCGCTCCTTCAGCCAGGAGACGAGGTGCTCCTTGAGCTCGAAGCCTGCATGGTCGGATCCAAGATAAACACGCACGGCCCCAGTCTGGCAGGTCAGCCGGGTGGCCGTGGCCCGGGGCCCGGCGGCGCGGCCGCCGGATCCCCGACGGCCGGCGCGGCCGCTCCGGCACTCGCCGGGCATCCGGGCCGGGCGGCGCTATCCCCAGGGGATCCCGGTCGCGACCGTGGCGATGGCCAGTCCCACCACGCCGAAGACGACCATCGAGAGCACCGCGATGGCGTTCGCCAGCACCATGGCCTTGATGTCCGCACTCAGGGGTCCGGCCTTGGACTCCAACGGCTTGCTCAACTCACACCTCGACTAGCGTCACCGAACGTTGTCGCTCGGCATTGTGGCACAGGTCAGCGGGCACGCGGCCCCGACCCCACGGTATGCGCCCGCAGGCCACCGGCTACGCCGGGAGCTGGATGGCCTTCGTCTCACAGAACTCCTCCAGCCCCGCCACGCCCCACTCCCGGCCGACTCCCGACTGCTTGTACCCCCCGAACGGCGCGAGCGGGTTGAAGGCGCCGCCGTTGACCTGGACCTGGCCGGCGCGCAGCCGACGGGCGACGGTGAGGGCCCGCTCGTCGTCGGGGGCCCACACCGCGGCGGCCAGCCCGTAGACGGTGTCGTTGGCGATCCGCACGGCGTCCTCCTCGGAGGAGTAGCTGATCATCGTGAGGACCGGCCCGAAGATCTCCTCCTGGGCGATGCGCATGTCGTTGCGCACCCCGGCGAACACCGTGGGCCGCACGTAGTAGCCCGTCGGCAGGTCCTCGGGCGGCTCCGCACCGCCGGCCACGAGCCGCGCGCCTTCGGAGACGCCCAGTTCGATGTAGCCGCGCACCCGGTCCCGCTGGACCCGGGACACCACCGGCCCCATCCGGACGCCCTCGGCGAACGGGTCGCCGGGGCGGTGGCGGGCGGCGAACCCGGCCGCGAGCTCCACGGCGGCGTCGTAGGAGTCGCGGTGCACCAGCATGCGGGTCAGCGCGTTGCAGCTCTGCCCGCTGTTGCGCATGACGCCGGCGACGCCGGACTCGACCGCGCGGGCGAGGTCGGCGCCGGGCAGGATGACGTTGGGCGACTTGCCGCCGAGCTCCAGCGCCACCTTCTTGACGGTGGCCGCGGCGAGTTCGGACACCCGCCGGCCGGCCCGGCCGGAGCCGGTGAAGGAGACCATGTCGACGCCGGGGTGCGCGGCGAGGGCCTCGCCGACCACCGGACCGCTCCCGGACACCAGGTTGAGGACACCCGGCGGCAGGCCGGCGTCGTGCAGGATCTCGGTGAGGGCGTAGGCGGCCAGCGGCGCCACCTCGCTGGGTTTGAGGACCACGGTGTTGCCGGCTGCCAGCGCCGGGACGGCCTTCAGCACGATCTGGTGCAGCGGGTAGTTCCAGGGGGTGATGGCGCCGACCACCCCGTAGGGCTCGCGCACGACCAGGGAGGTGCCGACCCGCTCCCCCTGGAAGAAGCGCCCGCCCACCTCGCCGGCCACCAGGTCGAGGAAGGTGCGGAACATGGTGAGGGGGAGGCCGGTCTGCACCTTGCTCGCGAAGGGCAGCGGCGCGCCCATGTCGGTGGCGATGGTGCGGGCGACGTCGTCGGCGCGCTGCCGGAGCAGCGTGAACGCCCGGGTGAGGTGGCCGTGCCGCTCGGCCGGGGTGAGCGCGGCCCAGGCGGGGAAGGCCGCGCGGGCGGCGGCCACGGCGCGCTCGACGTCCGCGGGGTCGCCGGCGGGGACCCGGTCGACGACCTCCTCGGTGGCGGGGTTCACGACGTCGATGGTCTCGGGGGCCGCGGAGCTCGTCCACGCTCCGCCGATGTAGAGGGATCGCATACCGGCTCCCCTTCCCCGCTACGGCGGAGGGCTACCTTCCGTCACTCCCGTCCCCCCGGCACGTGCGCACCGGGGAGCCGCGGTCGGCGGCTCCCCGGCGGCCGTCACGCCCAGTGCGGGGGGCGGTCCTCCAGCAGGCGGGCGGTGTCGTCGGGGTCGGGGGCCCGCTCGCCCCACCCCGCACCGCGCTCGTCACCGGTGACGTCGGGCAGGATGTCCAGGTCGTCGTCGAACATCTCGACCGGGCGCTCGTCGTCAGGGGAGCTCATCGCTCGTGCCCTCCACTGGGGTGTCTCGGCTACTCGAAGATGGGGTCGCGGGTGCGGCTGCGCTTCAGCTCGAAGAAGCCGTCGGTGCCCGCCACCAGCAGGACGCCGTCCCACAGCCGGCCGGCCGCCTCGCCCTTGGGCGCGGGACTGACCACCGGGCCGAAGAAGGAGACGCCCTCGACCGAGATCACCGGGGTGCCGACCTCCTGACCGACCCGGTCGATCCCGTCCGCGTGGGACGCGCGCACGGCCTCATCGTAGTCAGTGGACCCGGCCGCCTCGATCAGCTCCGCCGGCAGTCCGGCGTCGGCGAGCGCCGCGGCGATGGTGTCGGTGCCGCGCGGCTCCTTGCGGTTGTGGAACCGGGTGCCCAGCGCCGTGTACAGCGGTCCGAGCACCTCGGAGCCGTGCCGCTGCTCGGCGGCGGCGCACACCCGCACCGGGGCCCACGCGTCGGCGAGCAGCCGCCGGTACTCCTCGGGGACGTCCTTGTCCTCGTTGAGGACGGACAGGCTCATCACGTGCCAGCGGGTCTGGACCGGCCGGACCTTCTCGACCTCCAGCAGCCAGCGCGAGGTCATCCACGCCCACGGGCAGACGGGGTCGAACCACAGATCGACCGGTGTGCGGTGTTCAGTCACGCTCGTCTTCCTCACGTCCTCGGCGCACAGAGCGGGGAGCCGGTCGCGGCGGAGTGGCGCATGGCCGCATGCGGCTCCTTCCACCATCAGCCAACCGCCGTGGTGGGTTCCGCATTCCGCGGGCATGCGTGGCAGGATCGATTCCGCAATGCATCCGAGGTCGCCACGGGTGCCGCCGTCCGCGGCACCCGGCGGCCATCGACCACGGCCGGCGAGGACGGCGGCCCTGAAGGGAGCGGTACGTGGCGGGCAACCTGACGCGCGACGAGGCGAGGGAACGGGCTCGGATCCTCGACGTCACCTCCTACGACGTCGAGCTCGACCTCACCGGAGGCGATCAGACGTTCGCGTCGACCACCGTCATCCGGTTCGACAGCTCGGAGCCGGGAGCGCGCACCTTCGTGGACCTCGTCGCGCCCCGGGTGCGGTCCGTGGAGCTGAACGGCCGCGCGCTCGACCCCGCCGAGGTGGTCGCCGACGGGCGCATCGCCCTCCCCGAGCTGGCGGCGAGCAACGAGCTGCGCGTGGTGGCCGACGCCGCCTACATGCGCACCGGCGAGGGCCTGCACCGCTTCGTCGACCCCGTGGACGGCAACGCCTACCTGTACACGCAGTTCGAGACGGCCGACGCGCACCGGATGTACGCGTGCTTCGACCAGCCGGACCTGAAGGCGACCTTCGAGCTCACGGTCCTGGCCCCGGCGGACTTCGAGGTGGTCTCCAACACCGCTCCGGACGCCGTCCGGGAGCCGGTGGCCGACGCGGACCGGCCCAAGGCGCGCTGGCACTTCCCGCCGACGAAGCCGCTGTCCACCTACGTCACCGCGCTTATCGCCGGGCCCTACCACGCGGTGCGCGACGAGCACGACGGCATCCCGCTGGGCGTGTACTGCCGCGCCTCCCTGGCCGAGCACCTGGACGCCGACGCCATCCTGGAGGTCACCAAGCAGGGCTTCGACTTCTACCACGGGCTGTTCGACCTGCGGTACCCGTTCGAGAAGTACGACCAGCTGTTCGTCCCGGAGTTCAACGCCGGCGCCATGGAGAACGCGGGCGCGGTGACGTTCCTGGAGGACTACGTCTTCCGCTCGCGGGTGACCGACGCCCGCTACGAGCGGCGCGCCGAGACCATCCTGCACGAGATGGCGCACATGTGGTTCGGCGACCTCGTCACCATGCGCTGGTGGGACGACCTGTGGCTGAACGAGTCGTTCGCGACGTTCGCCAGCGTGTACTGCCAGGCCGAGGCCACGCGGTGGCAGGACGCCTGGACCACCTTCGCCAACGTCGAGAAGGCGTGGGCACTGCGCCAGGACCAGCTGCCCTCGACCCACCCCATCGCCGCGGACATCCCCGACATGCAGGCCGTCGAGGTGAACTTCGACGGCATCACCTACGCCAAGGGCGCCTCGGTGCTCAAGCAGCTGGTGGCCTACGTCGGCGTCGACGCGTTCTTCGCCGGGGTGCGCGCCTACTTCGCCGAGCACGCGTGGGGCAACACGGAGCTGGGCGACCTGCTCCGCCAGCTGGAGGCGGCGTCCGGCCGCGACCTGTCCACGTGGTCGCGGGAGTGGCTGGAGACCGCCGGCGTCAACACGATGCGGCCGGAGTTCACCGTCGGCGAGGACGGCGCCTTCACCTCCTTCGCCGTGCTGCAGGAGGCCGCTCCCGAGCACCCGACCCTGCGCTCGCACCGGCTGGCCATCGGGCTGTACGACCGCACCTCGGACGGCATCGTGCGCCGCGAGCGGGTGGAGCTGGACGTCGCGGGCGAGCGGACCGAGGTGCCGCAGCTGGTCGGGCACGCCCAGCCGGACCTCGTGCTCGTGAACGACGACGACCTGACGTTCACCAAGATCCGGCTGGACGAGCGCTCGCTGCGCACGGTGATCGAGTCGATCGGCGACATCCGCGGCTCGCTGCCGCGGGCGCTGGGCTTCTCGGCCGCGTGGGACATGACCCGCGACGCCGAAATGGCCGCCCGCGACTACGTCAGCCTCGTCATCTCGGGCATCGGCGGGGTCACCGACGTCTCCGTGGCGCAGATGCTGCTGCGCCAGGCGGTGTCGGCGCTGTACAACTACGCCGACCCGAAGTCGCGCGACGCCGGCTTCGCCCGGCTCGCCGACCGGCTGCGCGACCTGCTCACCGCCGCCGAGCCCGGCAGCGACCTGCAGCTGGTCTACGCGCAGGGCTTCGCCGACGCCGCCGTGTCCGGTGAGCACCTGTCGCTGCTGCAGGGACTGCTCGACGGCGCTATCACGGTGGAGGGCCTGGCCATCGACACCGACCTGCGGTGGACGCTGCTGCGCCGGCTCGTGGCGCGCGGCCAGGCCGGCGAGGCGGAGATCGCGGCCGAACTGGAGTCCGACCCCACGGCCGCCGGCGAGCGTTCCGCGGCCGGCTGCCGGGCGGCGATCCCCACGGTGGAGGCGAAGGCGCTGACGTGGGACCGGCTGCGCTCGGCCGAGAAGATGGCCAACGCGGAGTTCCGCGCGACGCTGCTCGGCTTCTCGGAGCCGGCGCACGCCGAGCTGCTGCGCCCCTACCGCGACCGCTACTTCGCGCTGGTCGGCGAGGCGTGGCGGAACTGGACGGGCGAGTTCGCGCAGACCTTCGCCGAACTCGCCTACCCGGGCTCCCTGATCGAGGAGGAGACACTGCGCGCGACGGACGCCTACATCGAGCAGGAGCGGCCGGCCCCGGCGCTGCGCCGGCTGCTCATCGAGGGCCGCGCCGGCGTGGAGCGCGCGCTGCGCGCCCGGGCGAAGGACGCCGCGGCCGGCTAGTCCGGTCCGCCGTGTGACGGCCGCCGCGCCCGGCGCGGCGGCCGTCCGCTGTCCCGGGTGCCCTCGTGCGGTCCGGCGGCTACCGCGGGTCGGTGAGGGGCCGCAGGGCCCGGCGCAGCGACGCGGTGAGCCGCGGATCGACCATCAGCTCGTCCAGCAGCACCGGCTCCCCCTCGGCGTTGGTGAGCGGGATCCGCCAGTTGGGGTACTCGTCGCTCGTCCCGGGCTGGTTCTGCATGCGGCGTTCCCCGACCGCGTCGGCGAGGGCGACGCCCACCATCCGGGAGGGGGTGCGCGCCAGGTAGGCGTGCAGCGCGGCCACCACGGCGGTGGGCTGGGAGACGGGGTCGGTGTCGGGGTCGAGCAACCCCAGGCGGACGAGCATGTCGCAGAACGCGGCGACGTGCGCCTCGGCGTCGGCGCGCTCCTCGGCCGCGGACCGGGTGAGCAGGCCGAGCCGGTCGCGCAGGTCGACGTGCTCGGTGGACAGGTAGGACACCACGGGCGGCAGGTCGTGGGTGGCGACCGTGGCGAGGCAGTCGGTGCGCCACTCCTCGGGGCGGCGCGGCCTGCCGTCGCCGTCGCGCTCGAACCAGAGCACGGAGGTGCCGAGCACGCCGCGGTCGGCGAGGTGGCGCTGGACCCACGGTTCCACGGTGCCGAGGTCCTCCCCCACGACTACGGCATCGGCCTCCCGGGCGGCCAGCAGCAGGGAGCCGACCATGGCCTCGTGGTCGTAGCGCACGTAGGTGCCCTGCGCGGGCGACGCGCCGGCGGGCACCCACCACAGTCGGAACAGGCCCATGACGTGGTCCACCCGGATGCCGCCGGCGTGCCGCATCGCCTGGCGGAGCTGGCCGGACAGCGGCTCGTAGCCCCGCTCGGCCAGCAGCACGGGGTGCCACGGGGGCTGCGCCCAGTCCTGGCCCTGCTGGTTGTACTCGTCGGGCGGCGCGCCGACGGTGACGCCGCCCGCCAGCACGTCCCGGTGCGTCCAGGCGTCGGCGCCGCCGCTCTGCACGCCGACCGCGAGGTCGTGCATGACGCCGATCGGCATCCCGGCGGCGCGGGCGGCGGCCTGGGCGGCGGCCAGCTGCTCGTCGATGATCCACTGGGTCCACCGGTGGAAGTCGATCCGCGGCCAGCAGCGCAGCGCTTCCTCGGCGACCTGCGGCGCCCCGGCGTCGCGCAGCCGGGCCGGCCACGTCCGGTAGTCGTGGCCGTACTCCTCGGCGATGACGCACCAGGTCGCGTACTCCACCAGGGCGGGGCCCTCCCGTTCCAGGAAGGCGGCGAGCGCGGCCTCACGGGCGGGCGTACGCGGTACCTGGTACAGGATCTCCAGCGCGGCGCGCTTGGCCGGCCACACGACGTCGCGGTCCAGCAGGTCGGCGGTGTGCCCGCGGTCGCGCAGCGGGCGGGCCAGCCGCTGGATGGCCTCCCGCTGGGTGGGGTCCAGGCGCGCGTACTCCGGCACGTCCTCGATCCGCACGTAGAGCGGGCTGGTGTAGCGGCGGCTCACCGGCAGGTAGGGCGACGGCTCGATGGGCGTGGTCGGCTCGGTGGCGTGGATGGGGTTGATGAGGGTGAACGCCGCCTGGAGGTCGCGGGCGCTCCAGTCGGCGAGCTCGGCGAGGTCGCGCAGATCGCCCATCCCCCAGGACGCCCGGGAGCGCAGCGAGTAGAGCTGCACCATCAGCCCCCACACGCGGCGGTCGCGGACCTCGGCGGGCGGCTCCAGCCGGTCCGGCACCACCAGCAGCGGTGCCGTGGCGGTGCGGCCGGCGCGCTCGACGTGCAGCAGGTGGCGGCCGAGGGGGAGGTCGGCCCCGGGCTTGGTCCACGCCCCGGTGTCCAGCTCGACCTGGGCGTGGTCGCGGGCCGCCGCGGGCAGTTCGGGAGTGCGGCCCAGGCGCGCCACGACCGCCGGCGGCAGCAGCCGGGCGGCCGCGTGTGCGCGGTGCTCCCGCAGCGCCGCGGCCGGCCGGGCCGCGTCGACGCCGAGGGCGGCCAGCACGTGCCGCAGCGTGTCGACGGACACGGGGACCCGCACGCCGCGCCAGTCCGCGTAGGACGTCGCGACGCCGAACTCCTCCGCCAGTTGGACCAGGTCGGCATCACTCACAGCCACCGATCATGCCCTACGCGTCCCCATGGCCGGGGGCGCGCCCGTGCTCGTGTTCGTAAAGGTGTTCCGGGGCCGCGGTCTCGCCTGGGTAGCGGCGTCCTGCCCCGGTGGCCCGTCGGCGTCCCAGGGGAACCGCACCCATTACCGACAGCCGGGCACCACGCCTTGCGCCAGGTTGTTCAGGCCTTCATGGATACCGGTACCGACGAGCATTCCTCCGGTTGGCCCTATCAGCAGCACCCGCCCCGCCCGTGACCGGCGAGGGCGGCTCCGTCACCGTGGAGGATGCCGACAGGGGATGCGACACTTTCGGCGACTCGGAAAGCGGGGCAGACGCACGAGGCCCCAACAAACCCATCCTGGTATCCAGCTGAAAAGGACCCGGTGACGACCAAGGCGGGCGGGCCTACTGTGGTTACTCGATTCCGGAAGGCGGAGCCAGCAGGACGTCCCTGATGATCTACCAGCCCCGACGCCCGGAAGCGCGGTTCTCCCCAGCACGTCTTCGCGCAAGGGCGCGAACCTCGCCTCGCATGGTGGCGTTCTCGCTTGCTCCGCCCGGCGAGTAGTTCCGATTCGCGGCGGATGTCCAGGGTGTCCCGGCACAGCAGGCAGCGGTGGACCGGGTGGGGCCCGCGGGACGTGCGGGGCGCCGCCGCGTGGCCGCTCCCGGCCGGGCCCGGGCGGGCGGTTCCGCGGCGCCGGGCCGCCCCCGCCCCGCGGCAGTGCGCGCCTCCGCGCTCAGCGGCCGCTCCGCGCCCCGGGCGGGCGCCGCCCGGCCTCGCCGCGGTGGGAGCGCCGCGCCGGCCGGGGCCCGGCGCCCGGGCCACCACCAGGAAAAGCACCTGAGTTCGTCGGTACGGCCCGGCATAATCCGAGAAGTGCTGCGTTCGTACCGTCGGCTGCTCGACGTTCCCCATCTCCCGCTCCTGCTCTTCTGGTCGCTGTTCGCCCGGCTGCACGTCGGCGGACTGGCGATCGCCGTCACCTTCCTGGTCGCCGGGTGGACGGGCTCCTACGCGCTGGCCGGCGTGGTGGCGGGCGGCCTCACCATCGGCACCGCGCTCGCGGGGCCGATGCGGGGACGGATGGCCGACACCCGCGCCACCGACCGGCTGATGCTGATGTGCGGGCTGGTCTTCGCGGGGGGCCTGCTGGCCATCCTGCTGCTGCCCGCCCGGCTGTGGTGGCTGTCGATCCCGCTGGCAGTGGCCACCGGACTGTTCCAGCCGCCGGCCAGCCAGATCGGGCGGGCGCTGTGGCCCCGGATCACGACAGGGCCGGTCCGCGACACCATGTACGCGACGGAGGCCACCCTCCAGGAGCTGCTGTTCATCGTCGGCCCGCTCCTCGCGGCCGCCACCGTCGGGCTGGCCGGGGCGCAATTCGCGGTCGGGCTGATGGCTGCCATCGCCCTGATCGGCTCGGTGGGCTTCGCCGTGGCACTGCGGCGGACCGGCCTCGCGCGGGTCCCCGACAGCGGGAGGACCGGCCCGGCCGAACCACAGCGCCGCTCGCTGATGGCCCGGCCGCCGCTCGCGCTGATCGCGCTCGTCTGCCTGCTGCTCGCGGGCGGGCTGGGCGCGGTCGACCTCGTGATCGTCGCATGGGCCCGCGAGCTGGGCACGCCCGGGCTCGCGGGCGGCGTGGCGGCGGTGTGGGCGGCGGGATCCGCGATCGGCGGCCTCACGGCCGGAGCGCTGGCCGGAACGCCGCGGCTGCCCCGGCGCGCCTTCGCCGCCGCGCTGGGGCTCGCGCTCGTGCTGCCCCTGCTGCCGCCGCTGGCCACCCTGCCCTCGCCGTGGCTGGTCGCGCCGGGGTTCTTCGTCGCCGGCCTCGCGATCGCCCCCACCCTGGCGGCGGCCATGACCCGGCTCGGTGAACTCGCGCCGGAGCACCGCCGCGCCGAGGCGTTCGGATGGCTGACCACGGCGACGACCACGGGGGTGTCGCTGGCCGCGCCGCTGGCCGGCTGGCTGGTCGACACCGGCGGTCCCGCCAGCGGCGTGGCCGGTGCGACCGTCCTGGCGGCGGCCGCCGCCGTCCTCACGCTGTTCGTCCCCGGGTCCCCCGCCCGGCCGGGGAGCACCGCGTGAGGCTCCGGCCAGGTCAGGCCGACCAGATCCGCGGTGTGCGGCCGTGCCACGGCCGCGCGGCCTCCAGCTGGGCGGAGAGCGCGATCAGGGTGGCCTCGTCGCCGGGCCGCCCGGCGAGCATGACGCCGATCGGCCGGCCGGCGCCGTCGACGTGCAGCGGCACGTTGACCGCGGGCTGGCCGGTGACGTTGTACATCGAGGTGTAGGGCGTGAAGTCCACCATGGCGCGGTACTCCTGGGCTGGGCCGCCGGCCGTGAAGTGGCCGACGGGGACCGGCGGGCTCGCCAGGGTGGGGGTGAGCACCGCGTCGTAGGCCGCCAGGCGCGGAAGCGCGGCCCGGACCGCCTGCTGGAGGCCGGCGGCCGCGGTCAGGAAGGCGCGGATGGAGGAGCGGTCCGCCCGCTCCCGCAGCCACCGGGTGATCGGCTGGAGCCGGTCCTCGGCTCCGGGCGGCACCGGCGCCGCCGACGCCAGGCCCGCCCAGACCTCCTCGAAGAGGGCGAACAGCGTGTCGTCGAACGGGGTGTCGATCTCCTCCACGTCGTGTCCGAGGCCGCTGAGCAGCGCGGTAGCGGACTCGTAGGCGGCCAGGACATCGGGGTGCGGCCGCACCCCGCTGACCGGCGGCGCGCTGAACCGGGCGACGCGCAGCCGCCCGGGGTCGCGGTCGGCCTGCTCCAGGAAGGTCCGGCCGCCGGGGAGCGCGGGGGCGGTGTAGTGGTCCCCGGGGACGGACACCGCCAGGGCGTCGAGCAGCAGCGCCGCGTCGCGCACCGTGCGGGCGAGCGGGCCGGTGGTGGCGAGCCCGAGGAGGTCGGACCGGCGCGGCGCGGCGCTCACCCTCCCCCGGGAGGGTTTGATGCCGAACAGCCCGCAGACGCTCGCGGGGATGCGGATCGACCCGCCGCCGTCGCTGCCCTGCGCCACCGGTGCCAGGCCCGCCGCGACCGCGGCCGCGGCGCCGCCGCTGGACCCGCCCGCGGAGCAGGTGAGGTCCCACGGTGTGCGGGCGGGCGGCGCGATCTCGTTCTCGGTGTAGCAGGGCAGGCCGAACTCCGGGGTGTTGGTCTTGCCGATGAAGACGGCGCCGGCGTGGCGCAGCCGCGCGACGAACGCCTCGTCCTCCGGGGCCCTCTGCCCGGCGAACAGCCCGCTCCCCCGGGTCCAGGGCAGGCCGGCGACCATGTCCAGGTCCTTGATCGGGACCGGCAGCCCCAGGAGCGCCGGCGGCCGGTCGTCCGGCGGTCCGGACACCAAGCGCTGCTCCGCCAATCGGGCCTGCCGCCGCGCCTGTTCCGCGGCGACCGTTATGTAGGCGCCGACCCGGTCGTTCAGTCGCTCGATCCTGGCGAGGTAGTGCTCGGTGATCTCGACGGGGGAGAGTTCGCGGCGGCGGACCGCCGTCACCTGCTGGATCGCGGTGAGGTCATGGATCTCGGTCACGCGACGACCGTAGCCGCCCCGCCGCCTCTCTAGAGAGGTGGCGAAGGATGATCATTCCCCCTGTGGCGCGGTCGAACACGTGACAAACGTCCATCCCGGGGAAACGGAAGTGTGCGTTGTGATGGACTAGGAGAGCGTCTGAGATGCAACTACGCTTCTGGAGCGTGGAATCGGCAACCAGCGCCAAGAACGGCAAGACCTCGGCCGCGAAGCGGGCCGAGGCCGCGGAGTCGGGGTCGACGTCGCCCTTCGTCTCCCCCCGGGGCAGCCGCTCGCGTCCGCGTGACGGCAGGGGCCCCAAGGACACCGCCCGCGCCTCCTACCAGGCACTCGTGAAGCCCGGCGCCCCGAGGCGCTGGGCGGTCCGCGGCCTGATCGCCGCGGTGGTCGGGCTGTGCACCGGATTCCTCACCCAGGACTGGCGGATCGGCGCCGTCTTCGGCGTCGGGACGCTCGTCTTCTTCGTGGTGCGCAGCAGCCGGCAGTCCGACGTGCCGCAGTGGCAGCGCCCCTCGGCCGCGCAGCGGCGCACCGAGGTGCAGTTGCGGGTCATGGAGCGCCTCGGGTACCGAGTGCTGCACGCGCGCCGCATCTCCGACGGCAACGGCCAGATCGACCACTTCATCGTCGGGCGCCGGGGCGCGTTCGCGATCGACTCCGAGTCGTGGGACAAGCGGCTCCCGCTGCGCAACAAGCTGGAGAAGCTCTACCACGGCCGGTTCTCCAAGAACGAGCGCATCGACGAGGCGCTGGAGGAGGCGCGCAACGCCGAGCGGCTGATCAGCGCGGAACTCGGCCGCACCATCAGCGTCCGGGCGGCCCTGGCCATCTACGGGCCGAGCATGCCGTGGGACAGCCACCGGCTGCGCGGCGTCGACATCATCACCGGTACCAAGGTCCGCAAGTGGCTGCGCAGCGGCCAGGACCGGCTGTCGCCGGAGGAGATCGAGGAGATCCACCAGGCGGCCGAGCGGGTGCTTCCGCCCGCCTACTGATCCGGACAGC
Organism: Marinitenerispora sediminis; assembly: GCF_003336425.1. Lineage (GTDB taxonomy): Bacteria > Actinomycetota > Actinomycetes > Streptosporangiales > Streptosporangiaceae > Marinitenerispora > Marinitenerispora sediminis. The sequence goes on from NZ_QEIO01000037.1 coordinate 33,248, forward strand.
GCGACGACGGGCGGTGGTCCAACCACCGCCCCGTCTCACTATTCGAGCAATGGGTCTTCGTCTCCGAGACACGACCGGGTGGTGAAGCGGGCTACCATCGAGGGAACTGCACGTTTGCCGGACCCGGGTGAGGGGGACCGGCGGTCGAGGCCGACCCCGCGGAGCGGCGACTCCCGGCCGAGGCCGCCGGTCCGCTCCCGCTCCCGGTGTCCGGTACAGAGTTCGCATCGACGGGAGCTGACCCCATGCCCGCGCTTCGCTCACGCACGGTCACCCACGGCAGGAACATGGTCGGCGCTCGCGCCCTCATGCGCGCGTCCGGCATGGAGGCTGAGGACTTCGGCAAACCGATCATCGCCGTGGCCAACAGCTTCACCCAGTTCGTGCCGGGGCACGTCCACCTCCGCGAGGTGGCCGACGTCGTGGCGGACGCGGTGCGCGAGGCGGGCGGCGTGCCGCGGGAGTTCAACACCATCGCGGTCGACGACGGCATCGCCATGGGCCACGGCGGAATGCTCTACTCGCTGCCCAGCCGCGAGCTGATCGCCGACGCCGTGGAGTACATGGTCAACGCGCACTGCGCCGACGCGCTGGTGTGCATCTCCAACTGCGACAAGATCACCCCGGGCATGCTGCTCGCCGCCATGCGGCTCAACATCCCCACGGTCTTCGTCTCCGGCGGCCCGATGGAGGCCGGCAAGGTCACTGTCGTCAACGGGACTGCCAGCACCGTGCGCAAGCTCGACCTGATCGACCCGATGGTCGCCGCCGCCGACGAGAGCGTCTCCGATGCCGAGCTCAGCGTCCTGGAGGAGGCCGCCTGCCCCACGTGCGGCTCCTGCTCCGGGATGTTCACCGCCAACTCCATGAACTGCCTCACCGAGGCCATGGGCCTGGCGCTGCCGGGCAACGGCACGGTGCTGGCCACCCACGTCGCCCGGCGCAGGCTGTACGAGGAGGCCGGGCGGCTGGTCGTCACGGCCGCCCGGCGCTACTACGAGGACGACGACTCCTCGGTGCTGCCCCTGTCGATCGCCACTCCGGCGGCATTCGCCAACGCGATGGCGCTGGACGTCGCCATGGGCGGCTCGACCAACACGATCCTGCACCTGCTCGCCGCGGCGACCGAGGCCGGCGTGAAGTTCGGCCTGCCGGAGATCGACGCGCTCTCCCGGCGTGTCCCGTGCCTGTGCAAGGTCGCGCCGAACACCGACAAGTACCACATCGAGGACGTGCACCGCGCAGGCGGCATCCCCGCGATCCTGGGCGAACTGGCGCGCGCCGGCCTCATCGACACCTCGCTGCCCACCGTGCACGGCAGGACGGTCGGCGAGTTCCTCGACGCGTGGGACATCCGGTCGGAGAACGTGCTCCCCGAGGCCGTCGACCTCTTCCACGCGGCCCCGGGCGGCAAGCGGACCACCCGCGCCTACTCGCAGGACGCCCGCTGGGACACCCTGGACAGCGACCGCGCGGCCGGCTGCATCCGCGACGTCGAGCACGCCTACACCGCTGACGGCGGGCTCGCGGTGCTGCACGGCAACCTCGCCCCCGACGGCGCCATCGTCAAGACGGCCGGCGTCGAGGAGGAGCTGTGGACCTTCCGGGGCCCGGCGAAGGTGTTCGAGAGCCAGGAGGACGCGGTCGAGGGCATCCTCAACAAGCGGGTCGTCGAGGGTGACGTCGTCGTCATCCGCTACGAGGGCCCCAAGGGCGGCCCGGGCATGCAGGAGATGCTCTACCCGACGAGCTTCCTCAAGGGCCGGGGGCTGGGCAAGGCCTGCGCGCTGATCACCGACGGCCGGTTCTCCGGCGGCACGTCGGGGCTGTCGATCGGCCACGCCTCCCCCGAGGCCGCGGCCGGCGGCGACATCGCACTGGTCCAGGACGGCGACGTCATCAGCATCGACATCCCCAACCGCGGCATCACGCTGGAGGTCTCCGCGGAGGAGCTGGCGGCCCGCCGCAAGCGGCTGCTCGCCGAGCTCGGCGGCTTCCGCCCCCGCGACCGGAACCGTCCCGTCACCGCCGCGCTGCGCGCCTACGCCGCCATGGCCACGTCGGCCTCGACCGGCGCCGCCCGCGACGTCGACCAGCTGTCCGGCCCGCGGCCCTGACCGGCCCGCTGATCCGCTGAGGGGGCGCCGCGGTCGCGGCGCCCCCTCACGCGTGTGCGAGGCGGCGGTTCAACCTCCGCCGCAGCACCCGCCACCGCAGCAGCCGCCGCCACCACCGCCGGGGGGCTGGGTGGCGACTCCGCCGACGGCCACGGTGGACAGCAGTTTCACGGTGTCGTCGTGCCCCCGCGGGCACTCGGCCGGGTCGTTGGCCCGCGCCATGGGTCGGGACAGTTCGAAGGTGTCACCGCAGGCGCGGCAGCGGTAGTCGTAACGAGGCATGGCACCAGAATAGAAACACATCCCGCCCGGACGGGGAACCGTTCGCGGAGAGACCTCGCCATTCCTCCCATGTGAGCCGGGCGCGGAACTCGCGTCGCTCACCCCCATATCATGTAGAACGAGATGTTCTACAATACGGGGCATGGAGAGCATCCCTATCCGCACACTGAACCAGGACACCACTGGTGTCATCGCCCAAGTCGCCCACGGTGAGACCTTCGAGATCACCAACCGGGGTCGCCCGGTGGCCCGGATCGTCCCGGTGAACAGCGGCGAACTTGACGACCTGATCGAACAGGGCTGGGTCAGGCCGCCCACGTCACCTGCCGCGTTCACCCTTCCGCCAGGCGAACCCGCAATGGACGTCGATACCGCCGACATCGTCTCGGAGCTGCGCGAGGACCGTCTGTGATCTACCTCGACAGCGCGGCGCTGGTCAAGCTGGCGCGGACCGAGCTTCACTCCGCGGACCTGGTCGAATGGCTGGACAACCGATCGCCAGGTGAATCGCTCGCCGCGTCTTCACTGGTCCAGGTCGAAGTCCCCCGAGCGCTGCGCAGATCGGCCCCCGGACGCCTGAGGGCGGTCCCAGGCATCCTGTCGTCTCTGCACCTCATCGAGATGACGCCGGTCATCCTCGCCACCGCGGCCGCGTACGAGGATCCGAATCTGCGGTCGCTGGACGCCATCCATCTCGCCACCGTCGAGGTGCTCATCCAGCACAGCCGCACCGTTACGGCCTTTGTCGCCTACGACAAGCGGCTCTTGGACGCCGCCGAGGCGATCGGCCTGCCGGTGGCGGCTCCCGGGCTCTCCTGACACCGCGCGTCCCGGAGCCGGGTGGGACCGGTCCCGGCTCCGGGGCGCGCGGTCAGGCTGCGGCTCTCGCCATGTAGGGGGCCCAGAGCGGATCGCCGTGCTGCTCACCGTTGATGAGCCGCCAGTGCAGTCCGCGCGGGACGGTGGGAGTGACGTTCAGCTTCCAGCCCAGCTCGTCGAGGAGGCGGTCCGCCTTCCGGTGGTTGCACGTCTTGCAGGAGGCGACCACGTTCTCCCACACATGCGCGCCGCCGCGGCTGCGCGGGATGACGTGGTCGATGGTCTCGGCGCGCTTCTCGCAGTAAGCGCAGCGGTAGCTGTCCCTCCGCATGAGCGCCACCCGGGTCAGGGGCACCCGCCGCCGGTACGGCACCCGGATGTAGCGGTGCAGCCGGATCACCGACGGCACCGACAGCGCCGTGGTCGCCGAGTGCAGCACGGTGCCCGTGGCGTCACCGTGCACGACCTCGGCCTTCTCCCGCAGCACGAGCAGGATCGCCCGGCGCAGCGGTACGGTGGTCAGTGGTTCATAGCTGGCGTTGAGCAGCAGTACGTGGCGGCTGACTGTGGCGCCCTCCGTACCGCGCCCGGCGCTCATACCAGCTCCCGGGCCGGCGGCGTGCCGACCAGCCGTGTCTCGTCCCCGGCCAGCCTGTCGGCCAGCCAGGCGACCTCCCTGTGGACCGGCCGGACGGCCGGTACTGTCTGTGTTCCCACACGGACCTCCCGTGGGTGGTTCCCGCCGAGTAACGTCCCGCATTCAGTTTGCTTGGTCGGACCTGGTTACCGCCACCCCATTTACCGGGGGTGTCACCAAAACGACGCGGCGTGGTCCCGCCGACGGCGCCACGTGTTCGCCCGGAACCGCCCGGGCCGTTGGGCCCGGGAGGGCCACCCCGGCGCCGGATAGAGTTCATGCCATGCCTCATCGCCGTTACCCCGCCGCCGAGCGGCTGCCGTTGATCGAGAACCTGCACGGGCACGACGTCGCTGACCCCTACCGTTGGCTGGAGGAGGCCGGCGGCCGGCCCACCAAGGAGTGGGCGGACGGCCAGGACGCGCTGTTCTCCGAGATCGCCGCCGCGCTGCCCGGTCGCGAGTGGTTCGGCGCCCAGGTGCAGGAGCTGATGGGGGCCGGATTCGTCGGCGCGCCCGTCTGGCGCGGCGACCGGCGGTTCTTCACCCGGCGGACCGCCGACCAGGAGCACGGCGTCCTGTACACGGTGGAGCCCTCCGACGGCACGGAGCGGGTGCTGGTCGACCCGACCGCCCTCGACCCGAGCGGGGCCACGACGCTGGACTCCTGGCGCCCGGACCGCGCGGGCCGGCTGCTCGCCTACCAGATCTCCGAAGGCGGCGACGAGGAGTCGCGGCTGCGGATCATGGACGTCGCCACCGGCACGGTGGTGGACGGGCCGATCGACCGCTGCCGGTACTCGCCCATCGCGTGGCTGCCCGACGGTGAGGCGTTCTACTACGTGCGCCGGCTCCCGCCCGGCGAGGTACCGGAGGGCGAGGAGCAGTACCACCGGCGGGTGTACCTGCACCGCGTCGGCACCCCGGTCGACGACGACGTGCTCGTCTTCGGCGACGGGCGCGACAAGACGGAGTACTACGGGGTATCGGTGAGCCGGGACGGCCGGTGGCTGCTGCTCACCGCCACGAAGGGCACCGCGTCCCGCAACGACGCCTGGATCGCGGACCTGCACGAGACGGGCCCGGAGACGCCGCGCCTGAACGCCATCCAGGAGGGCGTGGACGCCGAGGTGTCGCCCTACGTGGGGCGCGACGGCCGGCTGTACCTGTTCACCGACCGCGACGCGCCGCGCGGCCGGCTCTGCGTGACCGAGCCGCACCGTCCGGAGTACCGGCACTGGCGGCCGCTCGTCGAGACCGACCCCGACGCGGTGCTCAGCGACTTCGCGATCCTGGACGGCGCGGAGCTGGACACCCCGCTGCTGCTGGCCGGCTGGCGGCGGCACGCCGTCAGCGAGGTCACGGTGCACGAGCTCGCCACCGGCGCCCGGCGCGGGACGGTGCCGCTGCCCGGGCTCGGATCCGTCGGCGGGCTGGTGGAGCGTCCCGAGGGCGGGCACGAGGCGTGGTTCACCTACACCGACAACACCACGCCGGTCCAGGTGTACCGCTACGACGCGCGCTCCGGAGAGGTCAGCCAGTGGGCCGTCGCCCCGGGCTCGGTGCCCCGGCCGGACGTGCGGACCGAGCAGGTGGCCTACACGTCGCGGGACGGCACCACGGTCCGGATGCTGGTGATCTCGCCGCCCGACCCGGCCCCGGGCCCGCGGCCGACGATCCTGTACGGCTACGGCGGCTTCTCCGTCTCGCTGACCCCGGGCTTCTCGGCCACCGCGCTGGCGTGGGTGCGGGCCGGGGGCGTCTACGCGGTCGCCAACCTGCGCGGCGGGCTGGAAGAGGGCGAGCAGTGGCACCGCGGCGGGATGCTCGGCAACAAGCAGAACGTCTTCGACGACTGCACCGCCGCGGCGGAGCACCTGATCGCCACCGGGGTGACGACCGCCGACCGGCTCGCCGTCATGGGCGGGAGCAACGGCGGGCTGCTGGTCGGCGCGGCGGTCACCCAGCGCCCGGACCTGTACGCCGCGGCGGTGTGCTCCGCTCCGCTGCTGGACATGGTGCGCTACGAGCGCTTCGGGCTCGGCCAGCTGTGGAACGTGGAGTACGGCAGTGCCGAGGACCCGGAGGCCCTCGCCTGGCTGCTCGCCTACTCGCCCTACCACAACGTGCGGGAGGGCGTGCGGTACCCGGCGACGCTGTTCACCGTGTTCGACAACGACACCCGCGTGGACCCCCTGCACGCCCGCAAGACGTGCGCGGCGCTGCAGTACGCGACGTCGGCCGACCCCGAGGAGCGGCCGATCGTGCTGCGCCGCGAGGCGGAGGTCGGGCACAGCGCCCGCTCGGTCAGCCGCAGCGTGCGGCTCAGCGCCGACCAGCTCGCCTTCCTCGCCCGCCACACCGGTCTGGAGGTCCCGGCCGAGTGACGCGGCGGCCACCGGGGGGAGCCGCCGCCGGAGCGGCGGGAGCGGGTCCGGATGCGGACCGCTCCCGCCGCTTGGCACAATCGGGTGCGGACAACGCCGACGAGGGGGGACGGAGCACCGTGGCACAGGTCGCGACGGAGACCGGGACGGACGGCCGCACGGCGGCGGACGGGCATGGTCAGCGCCACGTCCATCTCGCGCAGGTCCGGTTCGCCGACCTCGATCCGCTGAACCACGTCAACAACGTCCGGATGCTGACGTACCTGGAGGACGCCCGGGTGGCGTTCCTGCGCTGGGACGTCGACCCCGAGGGCGCCCGGTTCGGCGGCCTGGTGGTCGCCCGCCACGAGGTGGACTACGTGCGCCCGCTCCAGCTGCGCCGTGAGCCGGTCCGCGTGGAGACCTGGGTGACCGAGGTGAAGAACGCCAGTTTCACCCTGGCCTACGAGATCCGCGACGACCGGCGGCTCTACCTGCGCGCCACGTCGGTGCTGGTCGGCTTCGACCCGGAGACGCAGCGCGTCCGGCGGCTCGACGACGCCGAGCGCGAGCACCTCGCCGGCTACCTGCGGCCGGCCGGCTGAGCCCCGGCGCCGTTCCCGCACCACGGGCGCTCATCCGGGTCCCGCTTCTCCGGAACCAGCGGAACCGGCGCCGCTGCCCGCGCCGCCCTCGCAGACGCCGGTCGAAGGACCTGCGGTCCTGGCGACGGGGGTGCGGAGCCGATGCCCCTGCTTCCCGACCGCCCCTGACCGCAGCGTCAGAGGGCGCTCCGTGGTACGGCCGGACGCCATTCCCGCAACCGGGCCCACGGGCGCCCGGAGTGGCGCCTCCTACCGCCGCCCCGGCCCGCCGCCCCGGTCCGCCGTACCCAGGCCGGTCCCGTCGTCGCATCTCGGCGGGCGGCCGCCACGCGGGTCCCCGGGAGGCGGGGCGGGTGACCAGCGGGCCGTCCACGTGGCCGAGTCAGGGGGAGCGCGAGGTGCCGACCAGGTCGGAACCTACCGCGTCCTCCCGCGCGGCTCCCGGAGCTGGCGGCCCGGCCGATCCCCGCCGCGGCGCACACTCCTGCCGCACGGAGGGCGTGGGCGGGCGGGAACGGCCCGGGGAGTCCCACGGCGTACGGCCTTCCGCGCCGTCCGAGGCCCTGCCCTAGACGGGTAGTTCCGATGCCTGGTGGGTGTCCGGGCGTGAAGAGAGGGCGTCCAAGACCATGCTGTGACGCAAGACCTGAACACGCCCTCCTGACCGCACTCAACGTCAAGACCGACGACGGACTGGAGGTGGAGCGGTGCACGGGACACCCGCCCCAGCTCACCGACCCCGAGCTGCTGTGCCTGGCCGTGGCCCAGGCGCTGGTCGGCTTCACCTCCGAGGCCCGCTGCATGCGGTTCGTCCCGGTTCTCCTGGGCACTGCGCCTGTTCCCGGTCCGCACCCCCGCCGGGATGCCCGTCCCCTGGGCCTTGGCCAGCCCCAAGGCCGACGAGCGCGACGCCTGGGCCGCGATGCTGGAGGCCGAGCCGGACCCGGCCGCCCACCCGCCCGGGCTGCTGCCGACCGCCGACAAGGACCTCGCCTCCCGGGCATTCCAGGCCGAGCTCCGCACGCGGGGGACCACGCTGCCGCAGCCCCCTTCAGCGGCCCTCCTGCAAACGCGAGCGGGCCCGGCCCGGCGAGCACCTGCTCAAAGGGGTGCGGCAGTCGATCGCATCAGTCAACGACACCCGTCGAAGGTCAGCTCGAACCCGGAGCGCCACGGCGGGCGGACCTTCGAAGGGCGTCACAGTCCGGGTCGGCCAGCGGATCCCGGCCATGGCCGCGGCGATCCGGCACCACCACACCCGCGCACCCGTGGCCACGTCCCCGATCGCCTACAACCACCCACCACAAAGGAACCACTCGTCTAGATGATTGAGTCCGATGTCTGAGGAGGTCGCGGACATGGCGAAGGGTGCCCGATGGTTAAGTCGTGACACGAAACCTGGACACCCTTCTCACCG
>NZ_QEIO01000361.1 GCF_003336425.1 Marinitenerispora sediminis
CCCCGGAGCCGCCGCGGCAGGCGGTCGCCCGTCCGGCAGCGCGGGGGTGCGTCATGGCGATGGCCACGGCCGCGGCTGCTCGCCGACGAGGAGCTCCGCGAGCTGATCCTGCCCGCGCTGCGCGCCGACTACACGGCGATCGAGACGCACACCCCCGACCCCGCCGCGCGGGTGGACTGCCCGATCACGGTGTTCACCGGGGACCGCGACCCGCAGCTGCCGGTGTCCGACGCCCGCGCGTGGTCCGCACACACCTCCGGCCGGTGCGACCTGCGGGTGTTCCCCGGCGCGCACTTCTACCTCAGCGACCACCCCCGGGACGTGGCGGCGGCCGTCGGCGACGCCGTGGCCGCGATCCGGCGGGCGTAGCGGCTCCCCCGCCCCCGCCCGCCGGCGGGGGCGGGCCCCGGAGCCGCCGCGGCAGGCGGTCGCCCGTCCGGCAGCGCGGGGGTGCGTCATGGCGATGGCCACGGCCGCGGCTGCTCGCCGACGAGGAGCTCCGC
>NZ_QEIO01000362.1 GCF_003336425.1 Marinitenerispora sediminis
CCCACTGGTCCTGCGGACAGATCCGCCGCTCCCGCCCGCCGGCCGACACGCTGCCCGCCATGGCGCGCTGGCTCCGCGACCGCGCCACCTGGATCCGCCACGCCCCCTACGGCCCGGAGTGCGTCGACGAGATCGTGGCCGCCGTCCGGGAAGTCCGGCGCGTCGTCGACCGGCCGACCCGCCGCGTCCCCCTCCACGTCACCTGCACCCAGATCACCCTCAACGGAGACACCCCTACGCCCTGCGGCGGAGACCTCTACGCCGTCGTCGCTGACGGTCTCGCCGCCCACGGGCAGATCCGCTGCGCGGCCGACCCCGGCCACGTCACCACGGTTACCGCCTGGGTAGCCGAGGAAGAACGTGCCGCCCGTCGCAGAGGGCGCCTAGCTGCGCACTTGACAAGCCGCGTAGCATAAGCAGCAGAGTTGGAGCAATGTCTCCAGGCAGACGAAGGCCCGGCACCGTCCATGGGACGAACCGGGCCTTTCGCATGTCACCGGTAG
>NZ_QEIO01000363.1 GCF_003336425.1 Marinitenerispora sediminis
TATTCGGTCGTGAGGTGGTCGTATTTGTGGTAATCGAGACCCTCGCTGAGAAAATCGGTGACCAGCATCCGGGTGTCGCCCTCGTTGGCGTCCCGCTCCGCTGGATGGAGGAGTCATGGTCGATTCGCGATGGCTGCTCCCTTTCGGGACGTTCTGCCAGATAGCATGCTGGGGATTTATTCTTCCGCGTCGGCTCGCACTTTCCACGGGGAATCCGGCGGGCCGACCTCGCATGGAACGGAACGCACAGCACCCATGGACGTGGACGCGACCCAGGTAATGACGAGGACGGGGGAATTCCCGGTCTCCGGCGGCCTCTCCCCGGAGTGGGAGGCGGAGGCGCGGAACCGGGTGGCCCACGCGGTCGAGCGCTTCACCAAGCCGCTGGCCGACCTGCTGGAGCGGGACGCCAACGAGGGCGACACCCGGATGCTGGTCACCGATTTTCTCAGCGAGGGTCTCGATTACCACAAATACGACCACCTCACGACCGAATA
>NZ_QEIO01000364.1 GCF_003336425.1 Marinitenerispora sediminis
AGGTCCCCCTCCGCCGTAGCCGCCATGGCGGCGGTGGCGACATCGGACCCGGGGGCCTCGGCCCGGACAGCGGCGACCCGGCCCCCGACCTCGGCGGCGAGGCCGGCGGCCCGCTCCACCCGGCCGGCCGCCCGGCCCGCCTGCCCGGTCGGCTCCTGCCACGGGACGGCGTGGCCGGGGTACCCGGCGGGCCGCGCCGCGGTCGGTGCGACGGCGCCCAGCGCCGGGTACCGCTCCTCGGTGCGCCCGGTGTCCGGCGCGCGGACGAGGTAGGGCCCCAGCGCGGCGAGGCGCTGCCGGCGCTCGGTGGTGCCGGCCGGTCCGGCGTCGAGCGCCAGCGGCGCGCCACGTCCCCCGCGCCCGGCCGTGGCCGCCCGCTCCGGCCCGCGGGTGAGCGCGGTGGCGGCCTCCCGCCGCCCGGCGGTCACCCGGGGGGCTCCGGAGCGGTCCGCCGGCGCGTCGGCGCAGGCGGCGGCGGATACCGGCC
>NZ_QEIO01000365.1 GCF_003336425.1 Marinitenerispora sediminis
GTGGCCCTCGCGCGCCGCGCGGTGGAGCAGGTGCCCCACCACCGCCCGGCCCCGCCGCGGGTCGTCGGGCGAAGCGGCGTCGCCGAGCAGCCGCCGCGCCGACGTGTCGTCCGTCCCGGAGGGGTTCTCTCGTGTCTGAAGCGTCGCCGTTCCCGTCCTCCGCGCCCGGGGCGCAGCCGGGAGGCGACGCCGGGCCCGCCGAGCGGCTGCGCGGCGTGCTGGGTCGGATGGGCGCGCCGGAGCGGCTCGTGGAGCCGCTGCTCGCCGCGCTGGGACCGCGCGCGGCCGAGGAGCTCGCCGGCGATCCCTGGCGGCTGCTCACGCTGCCGGGCGCCACCCTCCAGCAGGCCGACCACTGCGCGCGGCGGCTGCTCGGCGACGCCGCTTCGCCCGACGACCCGCGGCGGGGCCGGGCGGTGGTGGGGCACCTGCTCCACCGCGCGGCGCGCGAGGGCCAC
>NZ_QEIO01000366.1 GCF_003336425.1 Marinitenerispora sediminis
AAGTACCCAAATACCGACTCGTGGTTTAGTCTTAAAAGCGGTAAGTAACAACCTTATTATGAAGACCCTAGTTCACCGATCCCGGTAAATAAGGACTAGGCGAAAACCAAATATCGTCATGGAATTTTTGACCCGAATCACATCAGGTCTTTCAAAAGGGAATTTTGTTAATTATTTCGAAACGCAAGCCCGCGGCTACATTTACTATAGCTCCCCAAGCTTCGTCGTCATTAGCCGATACAGCTTCGTGTTACGCGGGAACTTGTCGGTGAACGGCACGAGGGAGCTACCCACCTTCATCAACCCGTTACCGGCATCGACGTTCGTGATGTAGGAAAGCTGCAAGTCCGAAATGTTCAATAGCTCCGCAAGCTCCATCCGGTCGGTGCTGGCCTGATTCAGCATGACGATGAACTCGCTGTTCGCCAGCATTGTGCGGGCGGTG
>NZ_QEIO01000367.1 GCF_003336425.1 Marinitenerispora sediminis
GCGCGGGACGCCGCGGAGCACTTCTGCCCCTGGTACTCGAACGCCCCCCGCACCAACGCCGTCCGCAGCACATCCGGATCAGCCGACGCGTGCGCCACCACGAAATCCTTACCCCCGGTCTCCCCCACCACCCGCGGATAGGACCGGTACCCCGCGATGTTCTCCCCCACCGACCGCCACAGCCGCTGGAACGTCGCCGTCGACCCCGTGAAATGCACCCCCGCCAGATCCGGATCCCGCAGCAGCACCTCCGACACCGCACGGCCGTCGCCCGTCACCATGTTCACCACACCCGGCGGCAGCCCCGCCTCCTCCAGCAACCGCATGGTCAGGTCCGCGGCGAACTGCTGGGTCGGCGAGGGCTTCCAGACCACGACGTTGCCCATGAGGGCGGGCGCGGTGGGCAGGTTCCCGGCGATCGCCGTGAAGTTGAACGGCGT
>NZ_QEIO01000368.1 GCF_003336425.1 Marinitenerispora sediminis
TTTCCGAAGCGCTCGGCATTAAGGTGGAATGGAACCAGGCTGCCAAGAAAATTACAGCGACCAATACCGAAGTTTCAGGCTCCAAGGTGGTCACTCTTACATTAGGCAGTACAACGGCAACCGTTAACGGTGCAGCAGTTAAGCTGGCTGTAGCACCGCAGAATATCCGCGGCACGACGATGATTCCGCTCAGCTTCTTCGGCCAGCAGTTCGGGGCAGGGGTAAGCTGGAATCAGGCGACGAAGACCGTGTCCATCACCTCTCCCCAAAGAGACCTGTATACGCTCGGTTTCTACGCCCAGAAGTCGTACGGCGAAGTATCGCTGATTCCCAGCTTCGATGCCGTTCATTTCGGCTGGAGCCGGCTGGACCGCAGCGGCCAGTTTACAACAAGCAGTACGGATTTCTGGTGGCCGAAGGCTGACGGTGATGTAAC
>NZ_QEIO01000369.1 GCF_003336425.1 Marinitenerispora sediminis
GCGAGGTCGGCGAAGTAGATGTGGGTGCTTTCCAGAGTGTAGGCGCGTCCGGGCCCGAAGAGGTGGTGGTCCACCTGGGCCAGCGGCAGCGGTGCGGCGGGGCGCCCGAGGGCGGCGGGCGGGGAGGCGGCGAACACCGGCGTCACACCCCCGCCTGTTCGAGCACGTAGTCGGTGAGGGAGCCGATCGTCTCGAAGTGGTGCTGGGCGAGCGTCTCGGGGTCGGCGTGGAAGCCGAAGTCGTCCTCCAGCCGCATGAGCAGTTCGAGGGCGGTGGTGGAGTCGAAGCCGAGGTCCTCGAAGAGCCGGGTCTGCGTCGACATCGACTCGGGCTCGCGCCGCACCGCTGCCGCTGGCCCAGGTGGACCACCACCTCTTCGGGCCCGGACGCGCCTACACTCTGGAAAGCACCCACATCTACTTCGCCGACCTCGC
>NZ_QEIO01000038.1 GCF_003336425.1 Marinitenerispora sediminis
GGCGGGTCCGGTGCCGTTCGGCGCCCGGAGAGGGGCGGCGGATCCGCCGCCCCGGCACGGTCCGCGGTTTCCGAGCCGTGATTCCCGGGACCCGGGGCATCGGGGTGCCCGGCCGCCGCGGTGGGTTCCCCCACGGCATCGCACCATCGAGTGACATAGGTCACATGACTGCGCAATTCCGGTCCGCAGGCGGGGAGCGGGCACGACTCGTGGCCCCTCGGGCGCCGCAGGCCGCGGATTCGGATCCGCGCCGCCCGACGCGCCCGATGCGCGCCGCGCGCGGCTGGCGGACGGACACAGGACCTGCCCGGCCGCACCCGCCGGATTCGCCCGGCTTCGCCGTCCCGCGGCGGCGGGGATATCCGTGTCGAATTCCCCGCGGCCGGTGCCGCACCGACCTCCGGCGCCCGCGAACGCGCATTCCAGGAGCACCGCGCCGGCACCACGGGAAGCTCCGAATCCCCACGGTTATGCGGATTCCCTAACTGGAATACCAGATCGGGAAATTCTTTGACTTGCCCGATGCCGCTCCGTAGTCTCGGGCATGAGTGGAGGAGCGGCGGTGCCCCCTCGGCGTCCGCCCCACCGCCGCTCCGAACCCGAGGTGGCCGCCTCGGGCCTGACTCAACGTAGCCGCATCCACGCGGTTCGTGAAGCCGTCGACGGTCCCGGCCGCGACATATGCACGCGAATGGCGTGCCACCTGGAATTCCAGGTGGCACGCCATTCTTCGTATTGCCGGGTATTCTCCCGTATTTCCCGGCGTTTCCCTCACACCATGTTCTTCGGGCGCTCGCCGAGCGGGCCGTCGTCGGCCGCGGCGGTCGCGGAGATCCAGTCGCAGACGGCGTCGACCGTGTCCGGCAGCCGGGCCCGCGTGGTGTCGAGGAGCGCCATGGGCGGATCCATCGACTCCGCCTCGGCCCGCACCCAGTCGTTGTAGCGGAGCATCTCGGCGATCCGCGGCTCGGTCCACTCCCGCCAGGCAGGCCGGGCCCGGAGCCGCCGGGCCAGTTCCTCCGACTCGCAGACGAGCGCGAGGTAGTGCACGTCCCGGAACAGCGCCCGCTCCGGCAGCCGTTCGAACTCGGGCGGGACGACGGTGCCGCACAGCACCGCCGGCCGCCCGCTCTGGTGGATCATCGCGATCATCCGCAGCCACGCGGACCGGAACGCGCGGTGGTCACCGGCCGGATCACGCAGACCGGCGACCCACAGCACGTCCTGCTCCAGGACCACGTAGTCCTCCGACAGGCGGTCGGCGAGCCGCCGCGCCACGGTGGACTTCCCGGTCCCGCTCGGACCGGTGACGCAGTACAGCGGGAGCCGCCGGAACCGCCGACGGGCGCCGCAGTCGGAGCACACGACCACGGATTCCCCGGGGGCGACGGCCGGCTGGTCCGTGCGGCCGCCGCACGCGTCGCAGATGAGCGGATTCACCGGTCAGTCGAACAGGTCCTCGAGGAAACTCTTGCGCCGGCGCTTGTGGTGCCCGTACGGCGGCGGGGAGTCGGCGTTGTAGTAGCCGCCGTGCGGGGGCGGGGAGTCCGGGTACCCCCGGTACGGGCCGGGCGAGTCCGGCCGCCCCCGGTAGGGCGCGGGCGAGTCGGGGCGCCCGTAGGGCATGGCGGGGGCGCCGTAGTGGCGCTGCTCGGCGGAGAGGATCTGCTCCAGCTCCCCGTGGTCGAGGAAGATCCCCCGGCAGCGTTCGCACTGTTCGATGCGAACGCCCTGTCGGTCGTAGGTGTTCATCCGGCTCTGGCACTTGGGGCAAATCACGCTCGTATCGTACCGACGCCCCAGCCGCAGGGGGTTCCGGTGCCGGAATCAGCTACGCCGTCACACATAGTGGCCATCATGTGGCATCTGTGACCATATCCGGACACCCCGTAACTCATCACACTTTCCCTACCTGTGAAGTAGGCATACCTGGACAGCCGTGATCGCTCGCGAAACATTTACGTAAAGTGACGACCCTTCCCATTTCCGTCAACATCTGTTTAAGGTTCGGTCAACCGCGGCGCACACCCGCGCCGCGCACCACGGCGTCCGACACGATGGGCCGCCGTGGACCCATCCCCCCTGGAGGAAGAAGACGTGGATCGATCGTCTGGGAAGCGGATGACCGTCGCGGCGACCGCGGCCGGGCTGCTCGCGCTGCCGCTCGTGGTCCTCGGAGCCGGCTCGGCCGGCGCCGAGGAGCTCGCCCCGCTGACGACCGCCGGCGCCGCCGGAGTCGACGGCCAGTACATCGTCGTCCTGGAGGACGACCTCTCCCCGCGCTCCGTCACGGCCGCCGAGATCGGCATCAAGGCCGGCGACGTCACCTACACCTATGACGACGCCCTGAACGGCTACGCCGCCGAGCTGACCCCGGCCGAACTGACCGCGGTCCGCTCCAGCTCCGAGGTGGCCTTCGTCGAGCAGGTCGCCGAAGTGCACGCACTCGACACCCAGCAGAACGCCACCTGGGGAATCGACCGGATCGACCAGACCAACCTGCCGCTGAGCCGCACCTACACCTACGACTACACCGGCGCCGGCGTGTCCGCCTACATCATCGACACCGGCATCGTCCCGAACCACCCCGACTTCGGCGGCCGGGCGCAGGTGGCCTACGACGCCTACGGCGGCAACGGGATCGACGGCAACGGCCACGGCACGCACGTCGCCGGCACGATCGGCAGCACCACCTACGGCGTCGCCAAGGAGGTCGAGCTCTACGGCGTGAAGGTGCTCAGCAACAGCGGCTCGGGCACGACCGCCGGCGTCATCGCGGGCGTCGACTGGGTGGCCGGCAACGCGCCCGCCAACTCGGTCGCCAACCTCTCGCTCGGCGGGCCGGCGTCCACGGCCCTCGACAACGCGGTGAACGCCCTCTCCGCCTCCGGCGTGTTCGTGGCCGTGGCCGCGGGCAACGAGACGCAGAACGCCTCCAACGTCTCCCCCGCCCGCGCGTCCGGCGTGACCACGGTGGCGGCCTCCACCAGCACCGACGCCTCGGCGTCCTACACCAACTACGGCTCCGCGGTGGACATCTACGCCCCGGGCAGCGCCATCACCTCCACCTGGATCACCGGCACCCGGTCGATCAGCGGCACCTCGATGGCCTCCCCGCACGTCGCCGGAGCGGCGGCGCTGTACAAGGACGCCGTCGGCGACAACTCCCAGTCCACCATCCAGAACTGGCTGCGCAGCAACGCCAGCAGCGGGGTCCTGAGCGGGGTCCGCTCCGGCACCCCGAACCTGCTGCTCAACGTCTCCGCCCTGTGATCGGCTGAGCGAAGCGGCGGCGGTCGGCGACCCAGCGCCGCCGACCGGTCCGGCTGAAGGCGCCCGGAGCGGGCGGCGACCGGCGGTCCCCGGTCCCGGCCCGCTCCGGGCCTTGTTTTTCCTTGCTCATTCGAGAATGATTTTCATACTCATTGACGAAGTGCGAGGGAGGCAGCGGGTGCTGATCGCAGGACTGGCATCGGTGACGTTCCGGCGCCTGGCGGCGGAGGAGATCGTCGAACTGGCCCACGCCGCGGGGCTCGGCGCCGTCGAATGGGGCGGCGACGTGCACGTGCCCGCCGGGCGGACCGACGTCGCCGAACAGGTGCGGCGGCGCACGCTGCTCGCCGGGCTCGGCATCGCCGCCTACGGCTCCTACTACAAGGCCGGCCACAGCGACCCGGAGGAGTTCACCGCGGTGCTCGACACCGCGGCGGCGCTCGGCGCACCGCGGGTGCGGGTGTGGGCCGGCGTCCTCGGCTCGGAGCAGGCCGACGAACCGTACCGGCGGCGGGTCGCCGCCGACCTGGCACGCTGCGCCGGCCTCGCCGCCGGGCGCGGGATGGCCGTTAGCCCCGAGTACCACGTGGAGTCGCTGACCGACGACCTCGGCTCCGCGCTCGACCTCTACGCGGCCGTGGCCTCCCCGGCGCTGGCCGGCCACTGGCAGCCGCGCGAGAGTCCCGACACCGCCGCGTGCCTGCGCGAGATCGAGGCCCTGCTGCCGAACCTGGCCGCCGTGCACGTGTTCTCCTGGGGGGACGACGGCTTCACCGACCGGCTCCCCCTAGCCGACCGCGCCGACCTCTGGCTCCCGGCGCTCAAGCTGCTCGCCGCCGACGGCCGCGACCGGCACGCCACCCTGGAGTTCGTGCCGGACGACGACCCCGAGGCGCTGCTGCGCGACGCCGCCGCGCTGCGGGAGTGGATCGCCGCGGCCGGCTGACCGCGCCGCGGCCGCTTCCCGCCGCTCCCCCCGGCCGCTCCCGCCGCGCCGTCAACGCCCCGGGCATGCCCGGCCCGGCGCCGGGCAGGAGACCGGCAGGAGCACACGCCGGAGGAGGAGCCCATGGTCGACGACAAGCTGCGGACCTACCGTCGACGGCGGCGCTTCGACCGCACAGCCGAGCCGGCCGGCGATGACACCGCATCGGGCGGGTCCCCGGAGCGCCCGCTGTTCGTCATCCAGCACCATGAGGCGAGCACGGACCACTACGACCTCCGGCTGGAGGTCGACGGCGTGCTCCGGTCGTGGGCCGTCCCCAAGGGGCCCTCGACCGACCCCCGCGACAAGCGGCTGGCGGTGCCCACCGAGGACCACCCGCTGGAGTACGCCGACTTCGAGGGCACCATCGCCGCCGGCGAGTACGGCGGCGGCACCGTCCTGCTCTGGGACCGCGGCCATTACACCAACACCACGCACAAAGGCGGCCGCGCGCTCAGCATGGCCGAGGGGCTGGAGCACGGCCACGTCTCGTTCCGGCTGGCGGGCGAGAAGCTGACCGGCGGCTACGCGCTGAGCCGGTTCCGGACCGGCCGCGAAGAGGCGTGGCTGCTGGTCAAGGAGGCCGACGAGGCCGCCGACGCCCGGCGGCGCCCGGTGCGCAGCCAGCCGGAGTCGGTGCGCACCGGCCGGCGCATGCGCGAGATCGCCGAGGAGGACGGCGGCGGCTGAGTCGGCGCCGCCTCCCGGGGCGCGGCCGGACGGGCTCGGCCGGCCGGGCATACCCGCGGCGACCTGGTGTGAGCGCCGCCCGGCCCGGCAGGGCCGCCGGGACGGCGTGGCATGATCGCAGGAACACCGCCGCGGGCCGCCCCGGCCGGTGCGGCGGAGGGGAGGCCGACCATGCCGCTGACCGTGCGGGAACTCGTCTCCCGGGGTGAGCTCGGGCTGTCCGTGGCGGCCGGCGCCGCCGGCCTGGACCGGCCGATCAGCTGGGTGCACGCCAGCGAGGTCCCCGATCCGACCCCGTGGCTGGACCCCGGATCGCTGGTGCTGACCACGGGGCTGGGCCACGACGGTCCGGCGTCCCTGGCCACCCTCGCGCGGCGCCTCGACGCCGCCGGCGCCGCCGGACTCGGCATCGGCGTGGACGTGGTGCACACCGCCGTCCCCGAGGAGGTCGTCCGCGCGGGGGACTCGACCGGCCTGCCCGTCCTCGTGGTGCCCTACGCGACCCCGTTCGTCGCGATCGCGCGCGCGGTGGCGCGCCGCGTCGCGGAGGAGGAGCGCGCGGCGCTGCAGCGGGCCCTGGACGTGCACCGGCGGCTCACCGGCGCCGTGCTCGACCACGGCGCCGCGCCCGGCGCGGTCCGGGTCCTCGCCCGGGAGCTGGGCGGGCGGGCCGCGGTCGTCGACCGCGCGGGGCGCTGCCTCGCCGCGGGGCCCGAGGACGCCGCCGGCGAGGTCGGCGGGCTGCTCGACGGGCTGCGGCCGGCCGACGGGCGGCGGCGCTCCCTCTCGGTCGCCGGGCCGCGGCGGCACCTGCTCGGCTACCCGCTGGGTACGGAAGGGACCCGCGGCCACCTGCTGGTATGGCGGGAGAGCCCGTTCGCCGGCACCGACCACGGGGTGGTGGCGGCGGCCGCCTCGCTGGTGACCTACGAGCTGGAGCTGCAGCGCTCGGCGCTCGCCCGGGCCCGGCGCTCCAGCGCGGACGCGGTGCGCGAGGTGCTGCGCGAGGGCGCGGCCCCGGCCACCGCCGCCCGCCTGGTGACCTCGTGGGGTATCGACCCCGAGCGCGTCGTGGTGATCCTGCTCGGCCGGGCGCCGGAGGCCGGCGACGAGGACGCGGAGGACGTGCACGACGTGCTGGCCGACCAGGACGTGCCGGCGCTGGCCTGCTCCACCGACTGGGGTGAGACCGTGCTGCTCACGACCCGCGCGGACCTGGTGATCGACGCCCTGCGCGCGTCGGCGGAGCGCCGGGGGCGCGACCTCTCGGGCGGGGTCGGGGTCAGCGACGTGCTGACCGCCGCCGAGCTCGCCGACGGGCTGCGGCAGGCCCGGCAGGCCCTGGCGATCGGCCGCAAGGAGGGGCGGACGGTGACGTCGGTACGCGACCTCAGCGTCGTGGAGCTGCTGCTCGCGTCGGCGGAGCGCTCCATCCCCGAGACCCTGGTGCGGCGGCTGGTCGACCCGCTCCGCCGCGCCGAGGAGGAGCGCGGCGTCCCCCTCGTCGCGACGGTGCGGGCCTTCCTGGAGCACAACGGGTCCGTGGCGGACGCGTCGGCCGAGCTGGGCGTGCACCGCCACACGCTGCGGTCGCGGCTGGACGCCGTCCGGCAGGTGCTCGGCCGGGACCTCGACTCCTCCTACGTGCGCCTGGAGCTCGCGATCGCGCTGCAGGCTCAGGCGCTGCGCGCGGACTCCGCCGACTGAGCGTTCGCCGCCGGATCGGCGCCCGGGGCCAGGTCCTCGAACGCCGGGGGCCGGACCTGCCCGCCCGGCCCGCCCCGCCGGGCCGCCAGGGTCACGCCCACGAACACGACCAGGCTGGCCGGCATGCCGTACATGACGGGCTCGTTGGCGTACAGCCCCGAGACCGCCATGAAGACGAGGCACACCGCGCTGCCCGCCGCGATGGACGCCAGAGCCGCCGCCCTGGTGGCCCGCCGCCAGAACAGCGCCCCGACCACCGGGACGAACAGCCCGGCGGCCAGCAGGTCGGCGGCCACGGTGACCGCGCCGACCACGCTGCTCATCGTGAAGGAGATCGCCAGGGCGACCAGGCCGACGGCCAGCAGCGCGATCCGGTTCGCGCGGACGGTGGAGGCGCGCTCCCCCGCCAGCGGGCGCAGCAGGTCGTTGGTGAGGACGGTGGAGGAGCCGATGAGCAGCCCGCTCGCCGTCGACATCGACGCCGCGAGCGCGGCGGCGATGACGAGGCCGAAGACGCCGACGGGCAGCACCGCCTCGGCGATCCCCGCATAGGCGTCGTCGGGGTTGGCGAGGTCCGGCAGCAGCACCCGCCCGGCCGCACCCACGAGCGCGCCCGCCAGGCCGTACAGCGCGCAGTAGACGCCCGAGGCCACCGCTCCCCACCGGGCGACCGCCACCGAGCGCGCGGTGAACAGCCGCTGCCAGTTCCCCTGGTCGATCATGAAGCCGAAGAAGAACAGCAGGAAGTAGGCGCCGATCGTGCCCAGGCCGATGCCGGTCGGCGAGAAGTAGGAGTCGGGCAGCTCGGCGCGCATGGCCGGCAGCCCGCCGACCGCGTGCACCGTGAGCGGCAGCAGCACCGCGAAGATGCCGACCGTCTTGATGAGGAACTGGATGACGTCGGTCAGCGTGATGGACCACATGCCGCCCGCCACGCTGTACACCATGATGACGGCCCAGCCGACCAGCGCGGCCGCGCCGGTGGACATGCCGAACACGACGGTGAGCACGGTGCCGATGGCGACGATCTGGCTGACGCCGACCATGAGCGTGTAGAAGACGACCACCGCGGAGCTCATCACGCGCGACTCCGCGCCGAACCTGCGGTGCAGCGCCTCGGGGACCGTGTAGACGCCGCCGCGGAACAGCTTGCCGGCGAAGAACACCCCGATCGCCGCGATGCCGAGGGCGAGCGACAGCACCAGCCACATGCCGGAGACGCCGTACTGGTAGCCGAGGCTGATGCCGCCGACGGTGGAGGCGCCGCCGAGCACGACCGTGCTCATCGCTGAGGTGTACATGAACGGCCCCAGGCGGCGGCCGGCGACGGTGAAGTCCTGCGCGGTCCGGCTGCGGCGCATGCCGATGTAGCCGGCCACGACCATCGCCGCGAAGTAGGCGACGATGACGAGCTTGTCGATCACGTCAGTCGTCCTCTCCGGCCGCGGCGCCGGCGGCCGCGGCGCCGTGCACGACCAGGTGCGCCACCAGGTAGGCGGCGAGGTTGGCCGTCTGGTCCCGCAGGTCGGTCAGCGGGTTGACCTCGGTCAGCACCATGGCGTGCACGTGCGGCGCCAGGCGCTGCACCAGCCGGACCGCCTGGAAGGAGGTGAGCCCCCCGGGTTCGTGCGCGCCGGCCCCCGGGGCGTGCGCCGGGTCGACGGCGTCGATGTCGAACGCCAAGAGTACGCGGTCGGCGCCGCTGACGTGCGCGATCACCTCGTCGACGACGTCGTCGACGCCTCGTTCGTGGATGGCGGTGGCGGGGATGTTGCGCAGCCCGCGCTCCTCCCGGAACCGCAGCGAGGAGGGGAAGTTGAAGTGCCGGGAGGCCAGCTGGATCGAGGAGGCGATATCCAGGTTGGGCAGTTCGGCGGCGCGCCGCATGCCCGAGGAGTGGCTGTGGGTACCCTGCTGCTCGTTGCGGTCCAGTAGGTCGAGGTGCGCGTCGAGGTGGATGACGGCCACCGTTCCGTCGGCGGCCTCGGCCAGTCCGCGGGCGGCGGGGTACAGCAGCGAGTCGTCACCCCCGAGGAGCACGGGGATCCGGCCTGCCCGGACGGCGCCGCGGACCCCGTCGGCCGCGGCGTCCAGGGTGGCCGCCAGGTCGTGGGCGACGGTGTGCACGTCGCCGCCGTCGGTCAGCAGGTCGTCGGGGAAGGGGTGGGTGGTGCCGTGGTCGAGGCAGTAGATCCGGCCGTCCTCCCGGCGCTGGAGCATCCACCCCAGCGCCGCCCGGATCCGCTCCGGCGCGTAGCGGCTGCCCGGCCATCCCAGGGTGGCGGCGCCGTCGAAGGGAGCGCCGAGCAGCTCGAAGCGGCGCGGGGGCAGCGGATCGGCGCCGGGGCGACCGGAGGCGGGGGCGGCTGCGGCGTGCTGTGCGGGCATGCGGCTCCTCGGAAACGCGTCTCGGCCCGCGGACCCGCGGGGACGGACCTGCGGATATTTCCTCTGCGGATGATTCCGGCAATTCTCCGGGGCTGACGAAGCCGCTGCCTATGGCCCGCATGGCGAGTCAGCGGACCGCCGAACCGCCCACATGTCCACTCAGCGGACGAACGGCACCGGAGAACGCGCGGCGCCGTGTCCGCGGCGGATTCCGGCGGTAGGACCATCCCCGCGCGCGGGGAGCAGGGCGGCCAAGTGGTCGTGCCATCGGCGACGTGGGGCGTCCCCGGTCGCGCGGGGAGCGGCACACCGCCGTTCTCCGCGGCGACGGGGCCATTACCCGCGTGCGTCGGGGAGCGCGAGGACGTCAGCTTCCACCCGATCGCGGGACCGGGGCCATCCCCGCGCGCAGCAGTCCCGCTGGCGGCGTCAGCAGGCCACAGCGCCCGTCCGGACCACGCCCGGGAATTCTCACGGAGCACACGAAGGTCGCGCACACGTCCGCCCGACAGCGGCGGGAGGGGCGGAGGTCCGCGATCTCGGTGGCGAGGTCGGCGGCCTTCGCTTCCCCCGCCTTCTTCCCGGCCGGTCCCTGGCTCGCTGGGCCCGCCGCGAAGCGCGGCCGTGGACGGAGCCGGAGACGCGCCCCCGCCCGGCGGGCGAGGCCGGTCCCGCCTGGACGCCTGGGCGTCATCGGCCGGCAGGCGCCCCATAGGCTTGTCCGGCTACGGGGACAGCGGGGCGAGGGCGGGGACGCTTGACGAGTTCGGGGCTGATCGGGCAGGCAGCCGGGCTGTTCGCGGTCACCAACATCGACGACATCGTGATCTTGGCGCTGTTCTTCGCCAAGGGCGCCGGGCGTCCTGGTTCCGCGGCGCGGATCGTGGCGGGCCAGTATCTGGGGTTCGGGGCCATCCTGGTGGTGGCCATGGCGGCGGCGTTCGGGGCGACGTTCCTGCCCGAGGCGGCGCTCCCCTACCTGGGCCTGCTGCCGCTGCTGCTGGGGTTCAAGGCCGCGTGGGAGGCCTGGCGCGATCGCGGCACGGGCGGCGACGGCGGGCCGGATGCCGGGCCGTCCGGGGGAAGGGGCCCCGGCGTCCTGGAGGTCGCGGTGGTGACCTTCGCCAACGGCGGCGACAACATCGGGGTGTACGTTCCCGTGTTCGCCACGGCCGGGACCGGCGGGATGAGCGTGTACGCCACCGTGTTCCTGCTCCTGGTGGGCGTGTGGTGCGTGGCGGGGCGGGTCATCACCAGCCGGCCAGTGGTGGCTCGGGCGCTGAGCCGGTGGGGGCACATCCTGTTGCCGGTGGTGCTCATCGGTATCGGCCTGCTCATCCTCATCGAGGGCGGGGCCTTCGGCTGGTAGCGGCGAGCGGCGCGGCCGGTACCGCGGGCGCGGCCGGCGTGGCCGCTCGTTCTCGCGCGGGCGGCGTCGCCCGGGAGGGTGAGCGGACCGGTACGCGCGGCCGGGCCGACGCGTAGTGGGCCGCGGCACGGGCACCCGCCCCTGGGCTGGTAGGGGCGCTGGTCCACCGCGGGCGCGCCCGCGCCACGGCCGGGTCCCACGGCCGGACGCCGCGGAGACGGCCGCGCGGCCGTCTCCCGTCATGGAGCCCCGGCCGCGCCCCTGTCCGGGGCGCGCGGCCTCATCAGGCGGCGTGCTGGCGGTGTCCTGCGGCGCCCGGGCCTGGCGCGGGCCGGCTCAGAGCCAGCGGCTGCGTCTGAACAGCGCGTACAGCAGCGTGCACGCGCCGACGATGAAGAGCATGGCCGACGGGTAGCCCCATCTGGTCTGCAGTTCCGGCATGAACTCGAAGTTCATGCCGTAGACCCCGGCGACCATGGTCGGGATCGCCATGATGGCGGCCCACGCGCTGATCCGGCGGCCGTCCTCGCTCTGCTGCACGCTCACCTGGGCGAGGTAGGCGGACAGCACCTGCGCGAGCAGTTCGTTGACGGCCTCGACGCGGGCCGCGACCTGGGTGGAGTGGTCGGCGACGTCCCGGAAGTAGGGCCGCGCCTCCGTGGTGACCCGCACGGTGTCGCCGGCGGCCAGCGCCCGGGTGACGGGCACCATCGGCTGGGTGGCGTTGTGGATCTCCATGACCTCGCGCTTGAACGCGTAGATGTCGCCGGCAAGGCTGCGGGCCCGCTCGACGAAGACCCGCTCCTCCATGCGGGTCACGTCCTGCTGCACCGCGTCCACGATGTCCACGTAGTCGTCGACGATCGCGTCGAGCACCCCGTAGAGCACGACGGGCGCGCCGAAACGGAGCAGTTCCGGGTCCCCCTCCAGCCGGCGGCGCACCGTCTTGACGGGGTCCACGTCGCCGTGGCGCACGGTGACCACGTAGTTGCGGCCGAGGCAGACCACGATTTCGCCGCCCCGGACGTCACGGGCCCCGGGGTCGTAGGTGAGCGCTTTCAGCACCACGAGGACGGCCTTGCCGTACCGCTCCAGCTTGGGCCGCTGGTGGGGGCTGAGGGCGTCCTCGACGGCGAGCGGGTGGAGTTCGAGCTCCCGCGACGCGAGCGCGAACTCCTCCGCCGTGGGCTCGTGGAGGTCGATCCAGCAGAACGCCTCCTCGTCCGCGGAGAGGGCGGCGTCGAGGGCGTCGCTGATGTCTCCCTCGACCTCGATCCGGTCGTCGCCGCGATAGATCGCGCATTCCGTCATCACGAAGCTCGATTATGGGGCAGAACGGCACCGGCCTGGACCGGACGCGACCGATTTGTCGCTCAACGGGGGGAACGGCCCCGTTGGCCGGTTCCGGGGCTCCGCCGACGGCCGCGCGACCGCCGGCAACGGTCGCGCGGCCGTGGGTCAGCCGGACGGCGGGGCCGCCTCGGGGTGGTGGTCGGCGAGCACGATCAGCAGCGCGTTGTCGTTGGTCATACTGGTCGTCACACGGCGGCCCAGCTCCGCGGCGGCGGCGCGCGCCGCCCTGCGGACCTGCGAGCGCTCCTCGGCGTCCACCGCCGGAATCTTCGCCCAGGAGCGGTGGCGCAGAGCGTCGAGGATACGGGTTACCAGGTCGGCGAACTCGCCGTCGGCGCTCAGCCGTGCCGCCTCGGCGCGGGCCCTCGCGCTGGGCGCCGAGCTCAGGGGGCGAACGTTGTCGACCATGACGGAACTCCTTGGCTTGACTTCCTCACGGAGAGGGAACCCCGCGGCGCCTGCCGCGGGCGCTCCTGCTTCACCGCCGACCGCGGAAGGCAGGGACCTCGCCACCGTGCCGGCTCCGGGGCGGACGCGAGTCGTCGACCGCCCACCGGAACGTCCACCGCGGTGCCGAGGCGTTCACCGCACGGGGTGCCGCGGTGCCCGCCCGGCACCGGCCGCCCGAGCACGGCCGTGGACGCCCGCGCGCTCCCGGTCCGCGGGCACCGCCCGACGAGGGCCGCGCCGGGCGCGGGGTACGGCCGCGGGCGGGCCGGCGGGGCCGCCTGTGCGGGTCCCCGATCCGCCGGCCACTCGAACACCGTCCTCACGATCGCGAGCCTACAGAAATTTCGTACCGGTGTGATCGGGTAGTCGGCCGGCCGCGCGTGTTCGGGACCGCACCGCCGGCGCCGCGCCGTCCCGGACCGCGCGGTGCGGCCGGCCCGGTCGGCGGGGCCGCGAGGGGGCCAGGACGCATCCCCTGCTTCGGCCCGTCCGCAACCGCCGGGTGCGGGTCCGCTCCTCGCACCGGCCCGACCCCCGCCGGCCACCCGGTTCCCGCTGTCCACGCAGGTCAGGCCCCCTCTCAACCCGACGGGCCCGCCGCAGGTCCGCCGGTGCGGCGGAGTGCCCGGCGGCCGCGCGTGATCCGGCGGAACCACCCGCCCGAGGTCGCCGTTGCCCCCAGCGGAGCCGTCTGCGGGCCGGCTCCCGACGTGTGTCGGGCGAGCCCGGCGGACCGGCTCCCGGACGGGGCGGCTCCGCCCCACGACACGCACTTGGAAGGAAACGATGGTCTTCAAACGCGTACTGGCCGCATTCGGGGTCGGCGGCCCGAGCGTCGACACGATCCTGGCCAACCCCGACGTGCGTCCCGGCGCACTCCTCGAAGGGCACGTGGAGCTCTCCGGGGGCTCGGACGACGCCCACGTTGACGCCGTCGTCCTCACCCTCGTCGGCCGGGTGGAGCACGAGGGGGGATTCGGCGAGGAGGAGCAGACCGCCGGGGTGGAGTTCGCGAGCATCACGGTGAGCCACGCCTTCCGGCTCGCCGCCGGCGAGCGGACCTCGCTGCCGTTCCGGTTCCCGCTGCCGTGGGAGCTGCCGATCACCGAGGCCGGCGGCGGCACGCTGCCCGGCATGGTGCTCGGAGTGCGCACCGACGTCATCATCGGCAACGCCGCCGACAAGGGGGACATCGACCCGCTGCGGGTCCACCCCCTTCCGGTGCAGGACCGCATCCTGGAGGCGTTCGCGCACCTGGGCTTCACCCTCAAGAACGCCGACCTGCACCCGGGTCACCTGGCGGGGACCGGCCAGCAGCTCCCGGTCTTCCAGGAGATCGAGTACTACCCGTCGCCCCGCTACGCCCACGAGGTGGAAGAGGTCGAGGTGAGCTTCGTCGCCGCCCCGCACGGGGTCGACGTGGTTCTGGAGTTCGACAAGCGCGGCAGCATGTTCCACGAGGGCCAGGACGTCTACGGCCGGTTCCGCGCCGACCACGCCGAGGCCGACCGCCCCGACTGGGCGCCGCGCCTGGACGCCTGGATCGCCGAGGCCCTGGAGGCGCACCGGCGCTACCTCGGGCACGGCGGCTACAGCGAGTACGGCCACTCCGAGTACGGCCAGCCCGGATACGGCCAGCCGGGCTACGGCCAGCCGGGCTACGGCCAGCCGGGCTACGGACACCCGGGGTACGGCCAGCCCGGATACGGGCAGCACGGATACGGGCACCCGGGCTACGAGCACCACGAGGAGGAGCGCGGAGGCATGCTCAGCGGGGCGGCCGGGGTCGCGCTGGGAGTGGCCGGCGGACTGGCCGCCGGGTACGTCGCGGCGGAGGTCGTCGACGAGATCTTCGACGGCGACGAGGAGTCCGAGGAGCCGGAGGAGAGCGAGGAGTAGTCCCGCGTCCGGGGCGGCGCCGGAACGGTAGGGCCACCGCCCCGGCGCCGGCCTCCCGGCCAGCCGTTGGCGGATTTTGGGAAAGTGTTGCCCGGCTCCGGGGACGGCACCGCCTCCCCCCGCTGACTAACGTGGGGAGGGGCACCCGCCGGGCAGCGACCGGCCGGCGGTGCTCCGGCAACTCGGACATCCGCCCAGCGGGAGGACTCCATGGCGATCTCGCTCAACCACACCATCGTTCCCAGCCGCGACAAGCACGCCGCCGCGGCCTTCCTCGCGGACCTCCTCGGTCTGCCCGTGGGCCGCCCGGTCGGGCCCTTCGTCCCGCTCCAGATCGGGGACTCGGTGACGCTGGACTTCGCTGACAGCGGCGAGTCCGGCCCCATGCGGCTGGCCCCGCACCACTACGCGTTCGAGGTCGGCGAGCAGGAGTTCGACCAGATCTTCGAACGGATCGTGGCGGCCGGCCTGCGCTACTACGCCCGCCCCCACGAGCCGAAGGGCTACGGGGAGATCAACACCGAGCGGGGCGGCCGCACCGTCTACTTCGACGATCCCAACGGGCACGTCTTCGAGGTGCTCACCTCCGGGTGACGCGCGGCCGCGCCCACAGGCGTCCCGGGGCGGTGCCGCGGTCGGTGCCGCCCCGCCGGCACGGGGACACGTGCCACGCCGAACGACCACGGTGAGTGTTCACGCGGAGACAGTCGGTAAGATCCGTGGCGTGACAATGGCGTACAAGTGCCGGGTGGACCCGCCGGGGAACCGGCTGCCCGCCGAGCGGCGGGCCCGCCGGCGGAGCGCGGGCGGCCGTACGTCCAGCAGGAGACCGCCGCGGCCACCCAGCGGCCGGGTCCCCGCACGAGGCACCGGACGTGCCCGCTCCGCCGAGCCCGGCAGTTCCGGGGCTCCGGCCGAGCCGGGACCGTCCTGACCACCGGGCCCTCGGCGGCCGCCCGCGGCCGGCGGCGGACGGCGCGTCGCCGTCCGCGCCCGGCGACGGGCCGGGCGCCCGGCCGGTGGCAGCCGGACTCCCCGCCCCCGGGGCGGGGAGAACCCAACCAGTGTCGTTCCTACCTTGGAGTGCTCGCCATGCGCACGACGCGTACCGCCGTCGGACTCGCCCTGACCTCGCTGCTCCTCGCCGGCTGCGGAGGAGGGGGAGGCACGCCCAGCCAACACCACGCCTCGCCGTCCCCGAACACCTCGCCCAGTCCGGCGGGGACCTCCCCCTCTCCCGGCCAGGGAGCGGGCTCGGCGGCCGTGACCGGGCAGTTCGCGCCCTACGCCAGCGGGGCACCGGCCGTGACCTACGACGAGGCGGTCCCCGAGGGCGCCAACGTCGCCGTGGACGTCCACGCGGCCGGCGACCGGACGGAGTTCGTCCTGCGGGTGCGCGGGCTGCAGCCCGACCGGGCCTACGGCGCGCATCTGCACACCAAGCCGTGCGGCCCCAACCCGGACGACTCCGGGCCGCACTACCAGAACGACCCCGACTCGCACCAGCCGTCGACCGATCCCAAGTACGCCAACGACAAGAACGAGGCGTGGCTGGACTTCACCACCGACTCCCAGGGGGCGGCGAAGTCGGAGACGACCGTGGACTGGGTCCCGCGGTCGGGCGAGGCCCGCTCGATCGTGATCCACGCCGAGCACACGCACACCGACCCCGGCCACGCCGGCCAGGCCGGCGACCGGCTCGCCTGCGTGAACGTCCTGCTGTAGCCCGACCGCCGCGGGGTGCGGGTCCCGGATCACCGATTCGGCCCGCGCCCCGCGCCGCACGTACCCCGCCCGCTCGGAGCAGCGGGCCCGGTCGACGGGAATCCGGGGCTCCGTACGCTCTTTTCACTCCCCATCGCCGACACTTCGCGAACAATCAGCAGATTCCACAGAATCCACCCGATAGCAAAAATTCTTTCTCCGACGCCTTTCCAGGAAATCCGATGAGCGCCAGGAAAGCGATTCACAAAACGCACGGCGCTTGCGATACTCGGTGACCGAGGTCGCGTTCCTCCACCCCCGCGCGCCTCACCTGGCAACCGATCCGGCCCCGCGCCACCACTCGCGCCCGCGTCCCGTGCCCGTCGTGCGCCCGACGGCCGAACCGGTGCGCACGGCCGGCGTGTCGGGCCCGAGGCGAGGAGGCATGGATGAGCGGTGCGGTTCTGGTCACCGGCGCGACCGGCGGCATCGGCCGCGCGATCGCGATGCGGCTGGCCCGGGACGGCTGGCGGGTGATCGGCACCACGCGCGACCAGGTCCGCGCGGAGGAGTTGCTGGCCAGCGCGCGGCGGCACGGGGTGACCCTGCGGACCGTCCTGATGGACGTGACCGATGCCGCCTCGCGCGAGCGGGCGTTCGGCGAGGCGCTGGAGCTGAGCGGCGGCCGGCTCCGCGCGGTGGTGAACAACGCCGGGATGGCGATGAGCGGGACGGTCGAGGACGTCTCGGAGCAGTCCGCCCGCGACGTGCTGGAGCTGAACCTCCTGGGGCCGGCGCAGCTCGCGCGGCTGGCCCTGCCGGTGATGCGCGACCAGGGTGGCGGCCGCATCGTCAACGTGTCGTCGCTGTCCGGGCGGGTGGCGACCCCGATGATCGGCTGGTACTGCGCGAGCAAGCACGGCCTGGAGGCGCTCAGCGACGCGATGCGGATGGAGGCCGAGCGCGACGGCGTCCGGGTGGTGATCGTCCAGCCCGGCTGCTACCCCACGGAGCTCTGGAACGAGGTGTTCACCGGCATGGCCGCCATCGGGCCGTCCGCCTACGCCGACTGCTACCGGCTGCTGGACGCCGTACGGCCGTGGGTGACCGGGCGCCTGCCGTCGTCGCCCGAGCCGGTGGCGCGCGCGGTGCGGCGCGCCCTCACGGACCCGCGCCCGCGCGCCCGCTACGCCGTCGGTGTGGACGCGCGCGTGGCGCTCGCGGCCGAACGGCTGCTGCCCGGGCGCGCCGCCGATGCCGCGAAGCAGGCCGTGGTGGGCCTGCGGGCCGCCGGCCTGTGGCGGCTGCTGCGCGCGAACCGCCCGCTGCCCGCCACCGGGGGCGTCCGGGGCTGACCCGGCCACCGGCCCCGGCGGTCCGCACCGCGTGCGCACCGCCGGGGCCGCTCGCGACCCGGGGGGGCACGCGCGGGGCGGGACCCCGGCGGCCGTTTCCGCGCGTTCACCGCACGCGTCCCATATCCACCGGGCCGCTTTCTCGGGCCTCCTCAGCCGCAAAATTGAAGTTTCATCCATCCCGCTCTCTTTTCATCGATAAATTCGCGGTGGGAGCCGACCACCACAAGAGAGAGCACGATATCCATGCCATTTTCCCGCCCGGCGGAGTCCTCGCAACGCCGCATCTCGGACAATCCCGGTGTTTCCGGTGCGCCGTGGGAGCCCGTGGCGGTGATCGGCATGTCCTGCCGGCTCCCCGCGGGCGTGGACTCCCCGGAGGCGCTGTGGGAGGGGCTGCTGGCCGGCCGCGACCTGGTGGCCGAGTGCGACGCGCGCGGCCGGCGGCCGGGGCACCCGCCGGGCGCCGCCGCGCGGCCGGCGGGGGGATGGCTGGAGGGGATCGAGGACTTCGAGCCCGCCTTCTTCGACATCAGCCCCCGCGAGGCGGCCTTCATCGATCCGCAGATCCGGCTGGCCATGGAGGTCGCGTGGGAGGCGCTGGAGCGCGCCGGCGTCCCGCCGCGGGGGCTGCGCGGCGGTCAGACCGGGGTGTACATGGGCATGACGCAGCTGGGCTACATGCTGCACACCTCGCGGGCGCGGGCCGAGGTCTACTCGGCGACCGGCACCATGCTCAGCGGCGTGGCGGGGCGGCTCTCCTACCTGCTGGGCTGCCACGGCCCCAGTGTCGCGCTGGACGGCGGCTGCGCGGCCTCGCTCATCGCGGTGCACCTGGCCTGCGCCGCCCTGCAGGCCGGCGAGACGGACATGGCGCTGGCGGGCGGCGTCAACATCACCCTCGACGAGGTGAGCACCACCGGGCTGACCGAGGCGGGCGTGCTCTCCCCCACCGGCCGCTGCCACGCCTTCGACGCGGCGGCCGACGGCTTCGTCCGCAGCGAGGGCTGCGGCGTGGTCGTCCTCAAGCGGCTCGCCGACGCCCGGCGCGACGGCGACCGGGTCCTCGCCGTGCTGCGCGGCAGCGCGATCAACCACGTCGGACCGTCGCAGAGCATCATGCACCCCTCGGCCGCCGCCCAGCGCATGGTGATCCGCACCGCGCTCGGCCGCGCGGGCGTGCGCCCCGAGGACATCGGCCTGGTCGAGACGCACGGCACCGGCACGCCCACCGGCGACCCCATCGAGTTCGAGGCGCTCTCCTCCGTCTACGGCCGAAGCAGCGGGGGGTGCGCCCTCGGTGCCGTGAAGACCAACGTCGGGCACACCGAGAGCGCGGCCGGGGTCATCGGCCTCATCAAGACGGTGCTGGCGCTGCGGGCCGGGATCGTCCCGCCCAATCTGCACTTCCGCACCTGGAACCCCGACATCGGGGCTGGCGCCGCCGAGGGCGCGCGGCTGTTCGTCCCCACCTCGGCCGCCGCGTGGCCGGTGCCGGGCGTGCGCCGGGCCGCGGTCGCGGGGCTGGGCATCACCGGGATGAACGCGCACCTGGTGCTGGAGCAGGCACCGGACCCGGCGGAGGCCGCCGCCCTCCCGGAGCCGTCGGCCGCGCGGCCCGGGGTGTTCCTGGTGTCGCACGTCTCGCCGGGCGGCCTGGGCCGGACCGCCGAGCGCGTCGCGCGGTGGCTGGAGGGCAGCGGCGCGGCGGCGCCGCTGGCCGACGTCGCCCACACCCTGGCGGCCCGGCGCTCGCACGCGCCGTGCCGCGCGGCGGTCGTCGCGGGCGACCGCGCGGAGCTGGCGGCGGGGCTGCGGGCGCTCGCCGCCGGGCGCTCCGCGGACGGCGTGCTGACCGGCCAGGCCGACGCGGCCGCCGACCCGGTCTGGGTGTTCTCCGGCCACGGGTCGCAGTGGCCCGGGATGGCCCGCGAGCTGCTGGCGGCGGAACCGGCGTTCGCCGAGGCCATCGCCGAGGTCGGGCCGGTGGCGCGGTCGGAGTCGGGGCTGGACCTGCGCGACGTCATCGCCGCGGGCGCGCCCGTCTCGCGCATGGACGTCGTGCAGCCCCTGGTGTTCGCGATCCAGCTGGGCCTGGCCGCGGTCTGGCGGGCGCGGGGCGTGCGCCCGGCGGCCGTGGTGGGGCACTCCATGGGCGAGGCCGCGGCGGCGGTGACCTCCGGGATGCTCACCGCCGAACAGGGCATGCGGGTGGTGTGCGTGCGGTCGCGGCTGCTGGAGAAGGTCTCCGGGGGCGCCATGGCGCTGGTCCCGTGGCCGCGCGCGCGGGTCGAGGAGTGGCTGGCCCGCAGGCGCTACCCGGGGGTGGGGGTCGCGGTCGTGGCCTCGCCGGGCAGCACGGTGGTGGCGGGCGACGGGGACGAGCTCCGGCGCGTGTGCGCCGACCTCGAAGGCGCCGGGGTCGAGGTGCAGCCCGTCGCCGTGCCGGTGGCGGCGCACTCGCCGAGCGTGGAGCCGGTGCTGGCCGAGCTGATCGACGCACTGGGCGACCTCGGCGCCGCCCCCGCGGCCGTCCCCTTCTACAGCACCGTCCTGGACGATCCGCGCGGCGCCGCACGGTTCGACTCCGGCTACTGGGCGGCGAACCTGCGCCGTCCCGTGGAGTTCGCCCGCGCCACCGAGGCGCTCCTCGACGACGGGCACCGGATCTTCCTGGAGGTCTCGCCGCACCCGCTGCTGGTCGGCGCGGTCGAGGAGACCGCCGCGGCCGCCGGTCACCGCGTGACCGCCCTCCCCACACTGCTCCGGGGGCGCGGCGAGGCCGCCGCGGTGGCGACGCACCTGGCCGCGCTGCACTGCGCCGGCGGCCGGATCGACCAGCGGCGGGCCTTCCCGGGCCGGCTGGCCGACGTCCCCGCCACGACGTGGGAGCGCCGGCGGTACTGGCTGGAGGCGCCCGACCACCCGGCGCCCACCGGGGCGCACCCGCTGCTGGGCGGGCGGGCCGAGGTCCCCGTGCCCTCGGCCCCGGGGGGCGTCCGGCTCGTGTGGCGCGGTGACGTGGGGACCGCGGCGCACCCGTGGCTCGCCGACCACCGGGTGCGCTCGGTGCCGATCTTCCCCGGGGCGGGGTTCCTGGAGATGATCCTGGCGGCCGGGTGCGAGACGTTCGGCTGCGCGCCCACCGGGGTCGCGGTGCACGACGTCGGCATCGAACGGCTGCTCGCGCTGGCCGAGCGGGTCGAGGTCTTCACCTGCGCCGCGTCCGCGGGGCCGGACGCGTGCGAGGTCGAGATCCTCACCCGCGGCGGCGACGGAGGCTGGACCCGGCACGCCCACGGCCGGGTGCGGCGCGTGGCGGCGGCCGACCGGGCCGAGCCGCCGCCGCTCACCGCGCCGGAGCACGCGCCGGTGACGGTGCCTCGGGAGGAGCTGTACCGGACGCTGGCCGCCATCGGCCCGGACTACGGCCCGGCCTTCACCGGCACCTCGGGGGTCGCCGCCTCCGAGGGCGGCACGGTCTTCCTCGGCCGGGTGGAGGTCCCCGACGCCGGTCGGCACCGCGCCGGCGTGCACCTGGACCCCGCGCTGCTCGACGTCTGCCTCCAGCCGCTGCTGCTCGGGCTGGACGGCGGCGCGTCCCGGGGCGGCGCCCCCGGGGCGTCCGGCCGTCCCTGGGTACCCGAGCGCATCGACGGCTTCCGGCTGCTGCGCGACGGTGCGCCGATCCGCTGGTGCCGCACCGAGGTGGTGGACACCGACGGCGAGCGGGGCCGCGGCCGGGCCGCGCTGTTCGCCGAGGACGGGGTCCCGGTGGCGGTGGTGGACGAGATCACGCTGGCGCGGCTGCCGCGGCCCTCCGCGGCCGAACTGCTCCCGCAGCGCCTGTTCGAGGTCACCTGGCGGTCCACGGCGCCGCCCCGGCCCGCGGAGGGGGCCACCGGCGGATACCTGGTGGTGGCCGAACCCGGCGCGGCCGACTTCGCGGCCGCGCTCGTCGAGGGGCTGGCCGCGGCCGGGCGCCGCGCCGCCGCCGTCCGGCCCGGCCCCGGCCTCGCCCCGGACGCCTGGGCGGCGGCGGTCGCCGCGGGGGCCGCGGAGCACGGCTCCGGCGCCGGTCTCGCGGGCGTGGTCGTGTGCGTGCAGCCGGCCGTCGCCGACGCCGAGCCCGACCGCGACGGCGCGCTGCGCCGGGTGAGCTCCTGCGTGGCGCTGGTGCGGGCGCACTCCGAGGGCGCGTCGCTGCCCCGGCTGTGGCTGGTCACGCAGGGCGGGCGCGACGTCGGTCCGGACGGGCCGGCGGACCCCGGCCAGGGTGCGCTGCGCGGCCTGGTCCGGGTGCTGGCGGCCGAGCATCCCGAGCTGCGGCCCTGCCTGGTCGACGTCGACGGTGACCCCGACGCGCTCGTCGCCGAGCTGTGCGCCGACACCGCGGAGGACGAGGTGGCCTGGCGCAAGGGCGAGCGGCACGTCGCCCGGGTGACCCGCGCCCCGCTGGGGGCGGCCGAGCGGCGGCCGCCGCGGACGGCGCCCCGGGCGTTCGGCCGGGACGGCTTCATCGCGGTGCCGGACGGCTCCGGCACGCTCGGCGGCGTGCGGCTGGTCGACCGGCCGCGCCGGGCGCCCGGCCCGGGCGAGGTCGAGGTGCGGGTGAGCGCGGTGTCGGTGAACTTCCGGGACGCCATGCTGGTGCTCGGGCTGCTGCCCGAGGAGGCCGGCGAGGACTCGCCGATCGGGATCGACTGCGTCGGCACGGTCACCGCCGCGGGACCGGGCGTGCGGCACGTCGCGGTCGGCGACCGGGTGCTGGCGATGGCGCTGGGGATGACCGGGTCGTTCCGGCTGGTCGACGCGGCGCTGGCCCGGCGGGTACCGGACCGCCTCGGCGATGAGGAGGCGGTGACGTTCGGCGTTCCGTACCTGACCGCGTGGGCCGCGCTGCGGGACCGGGCGCGGCTGCGGCCCGGGGAGACGGTGCTCGTGCACTCCGCCGCGAGCGGCACCGGCCTGGCCGCGGTGCACGTGGCCCGGGCCGCGGGCGCGCGGGTGATCGCCACCGCCGGCACCGAGGAGAAGCGCGGCTTCCTCCGGGGGCTGGGCGTGCGGGACGTGCTGGACTCCCGGACGCTGGACTTCGCGCCGCGGGTCCGCGAGGCCACCGGCGGTCGCGGGGTGGACGTGCTGCTGAACTCGCTGGCGGGCCCGGCGATGCTCGCGAGCCTGGAGCTGCTCGCACCCCGCGGCCGGTTCGTCGAGCTCGGCAAGCGCGACCTGCAGGCCAACACGCCGATCGGCCTGCGCGCGCTGAGCGGCAACGCCACCTACAGCGCCCTGGACCTCGCCTCGCTCATCGAGCGGCACCCGGACGAGGCCGGCTCCTGGCTGGAGGCGGTGCTCGCCGAGGCGGAGTCCGGGGGGCTGCCCCCGCTGCCGGTCCGGGTGTTCCCGTTCCGCCGGCTGACCGAGGCGCTGCGGGTGATGGCGGCCGGCCGGCACGTCGGACGCCTGGTGGTGCGGATGCCGCGGGACGGCGAGGTCCGGGTGGCGCCGGAGCCGGGAAGCTCGCCGGCCGTGCGGCCCGGCGGCGGTTACGTGATCACCGGCGGCCTGCGGGGCCTCGGGCTGGCCGCGGCCCGGTGGCTGGCCGGGCACGGCGCCGGCCGGATCGTGCTGAACGGCCGCTCCGAGCCGTCGGCCGAGGCCCGGGCGGCCATCGCCGAGCTGCGTGCCGCCGGGGCCGAGGTGGAGGTGGTGCGGGGCGACATCGCCGACCCGGCCACCGCGCCGCGGCTGGTCGCGGCGGCCACGGCCGCGGGAGCGGCCCTGCACGGGGTGCTGCACAGTGCGGTGGTGCTCGACGACGCCCCGGTCTCCGCCCTGGACGCCGCCCGGGTGGAGCGCGTCTGGCGGCCGAAGGTGGACGGCGCGTGGCAGCTGCACCTGGCGACCCAGGGGTGCGATCTGGACTGGTTCGTCACGTTCTCCTCGATGTCCACCCTCATCGGCAACCCGGGGCAGGCCAACTACGCGGCCGCCAACGCCTGGCTGGACGCCTTCGCTGGCTGGCGGCGGGCCCGCGGCCTGCCCGCGCTCAGCATCGCGTGGGGCCCGTGGGGCGAGACAGGACTCGCACAGGACTTCGCCGAGCGCGGTGCCGCCACCATCAGCACCGAGGAGGGGATGGCCGCCTTCGAGGCCCTGGTCGCGCACGACCGGGTGCACACCGCGATGGGGCCGTTCGAGCCGGCCGTATGGTTCCGCGGCTTCTCGCACACCGCCGCGGCGCCGCTGTTCTCGACGCTGGTGCCCCGGGGCGGCACCGGCTCCGGGGGCAGCCACGGCGAGATCACCGCCATCCGCGCCGCGGCGACGGGCGCACCGCGCCGCGCACTGCTGCGCACCCACCTGACGGGCCTGGTGGCCGCCATCACCAACGCCCCGCGGGCGGCGATCCGGACGTCGGCGGGGTTCCGCAGCCTCGGGATCGACTCCCTGATGGCCGTCGAGTTCCGCAACCGGCTGCGCACCGGCCTCGGCGTGGAGATACCGGTGAACGCGATCTGGGCGCACCCCACCGTGGCGGAACTGGCGGCTCACCTCGACCGGTACCTCGACCGGCACCTGGATCCGGCGGCCGGGGGCACGGGACGGTGAGTCCGCCCCGGGAGGCCGGCCTCCCAGGGCCGCACCAGCGGGACCTGGCCGGCCGGTGCCGTCCACGCTCGGCCGCGGACGAGCCCCGGCCGACGCGGCACTGCCGCGCCCGCCGCACGGGTGCGCCGCGCCGCCTTGGTGGGCGGTGGCGCGGACGGTGTCCCGCCCGCCGGCGCCCAGCGGCGCCCGTGGGCGGTGCCGGTCCCGTGGTGGCGGCGCAACCGTCCGCCCGGACCGCGTGGGGGCGAGTCGGCCAGCCCGCACGCCGCACCCCGGCGGCGGCGCCCGGAACGCCCGCCGGTCCCGGCGGGCTCTCCCGGCGGACGCGGTTCCACCGCGCGCCGGCCCGGCGCCCCGCACCTCCCGGGGGGCCGGGCGAGCAGCGTGACCGCCGCACGGCTGCGCACTCGGGCCGACCGGGGCGGCGATCGGCCCGAGATGTATGGACCATTGGGGTTGGTGACATACCTGGGTCTCCAGGATCGTGTCGATGGTGCCGTCGCCGGCCCCACGGCGGTAGCGGCAGCGGACGCCGTACCGCGGGCCGTAGCGTTCGAGCCGGGCAGGCCCGCAGCACCCGGTCGCGGGTTTGCGGATCGTCCCGTTGAGCCTCCTGCGGTGGTCGTGCCTGCGGCCGCCGCGTCCGGGGTTGGCCGGCAGCCGCGGCGCGATCCGCCCCCAAACCCGATCGGTGATCTGGTGTCAGCGCACCGCGCCCATGGCTACCAGCAGGGCCGCCCACCGCAGCCGAACCGAGAACCACAACCTCGCCCGCGGCACACCGCTCCGGGGCGCTGCTCCACAGCCGTGCGGGTGGCCCTTCGAGGGGCCGCTGCACGGGGCGTCGCGGTAGGGCGGCGGGGCGGGCGCACGCAGGACGGGGGCGAGTCCGCCTGCGGCCGCCTCGCCGGGCCGGGCGTTCCCGTCCGCGGCGCGGGGCCATGGGAGCGGGCGGCGCGGGGCGGTGGTCAGGCCGGCTGCTCCGCCGCGGCGGGGAGTCCCGGGAAGGCGGTACCGAGGAGCCGGAGCAGCGGTACGGCCTTCACGGCGGTCTCGTGGTACTCGGCCTGCGGGTCGGACAGCGCCGTGATCGCGCCGCCGACGCCGTAGCGCACGCGGTCGGGGGTGACCACCGCCGTGCGGATGACGACGCTGAGGTCCGCCGCTCCGTTCAGCGACAGGTAGCCGATGGCCCCGGAGTACACGCCGCGCGGGCCGGCCTCCAGGCGGTCGATGATCTCCATGGTGCGCAGTTTGGGGGCACCGGTCATGGAGCCGCCGGGGAACGCGGCGCGGACGCAGTCCACCGTCGAGACGTCCGGGCGCAGCCGCGCGCGGACGGTGCTCACCATCTGGTGGGCGTGGGCGTAGCTCTCCACCTCGAAGAGGCCGCTCACCTCGACGGAGCCGACCTCGGCGCAACGTCCCAGGTCGTTGCGGACCAGGTCGACGATCATCAGGTTCTCGGCGCGCTCCTTCTCGTCGCCGGCCAGCTCCCCGCGCAGGCCGGCGTCGGCACGCGGGTCGCTGGCGCGCGGCCGGGTGCCCTTGATGGGCCGGGACTCGGCGACGCGGTGCCGGTCCACCCGCAGCAGGCGCTCCGGTGAGGCGCTGAGCACGGACAGCCGTCCGAAGTCCAGCAGCGCGGCGAGCGGCGCGGGGCTGGTGCGGCGCAGGAACCGGTAGGCATGCCAGGGGTCGACCGCGCGGCGTGCCTCGACCATGTTGGTGAGGCACACCTCGTAGGTCTCGCCGGCGGCGATGAGCTCCTGGCACTCGGCGATCAGCGCGAGGTAGCGGTCGCGGTCGTGCCGCAGCCGCACCGGGGTGGCGGGCAGCGGCCCGGGCGCGGGAGCGGGACGCTGCCCGGCGAGGCGGTGCAGCTCGTGCCTGGTCCGGGCGATCCAGGAGCGGGCCGGGGCCTCATCGCCGTCCTCGGCCAGGGCGAGCAGGTAGGTGGTCGCGGTCTCGTGGTCGAACACCAGCGCGCGGTCGGCGAAGACCGCCATGGCGTCGGGCTCCTCCGCCGGGTGGGCGGGGTCGGCGCCGCACTCGGCCTTCAGGCCGTAGCCGAGGTAGCCCACCCACCCCAGGGCGAAGTCGAAGGGCAGCGGCGGGACCTCGACCCTCAGCGAGCGCAGGTCGCGGTCCAGCCAGTCGAGGAATCCGCCGGGCACCAACCGGACGCCCCCGGAGCCGCGGACCACAACGGAGTCCCGCCGTACGTCGCCCCGCGCCAGGCGGGCGAGCGGGCCGCCGGCGTCGCCCATGACGGAGAAGCGGCCGGCGCCCGCGTCGCGGCGGCTGGCGTCCAGCCAGAACGCCTCGGCGGCGCCGCGGAACAGCCGGTCGAACACGACCTCGTCGTCCCATCTGGTGGGCAGTCGCTCGGCCAGCACCCGCAGGCGGCGCACGCGGGCCGGCTGCGGGGCGGCCGGGGGGCTGGGACGCGGTACGGCGCGGCGGCGCCCGCCCGCCGCCCGCCGGGTGAGGTCGGCGAAGTTGCCGAGCAGCTCGCGCCCGTGCGACGTGCGGATGGACTCGGGGTGGAACTGCACTCCCCACATCGGCCGGTCGCGGTGCCGCAGGCCCATGACGACGCCGTCCTCGGTCCAGGCGGTGACCTCCAGTGACGGCGGGACGCCGGACACCGCGAGGGAGTGGTAGCGCACGACGTCGAGCGGGTCGGGGAGGCCGGCGAACAGGTCGGTGCCGCGGTGCCGGATGGCCGAGAGCCGGCCGTGCCGCGGCTCCGGCGCCCGCGCCACGGTGGCGCCGGCCTCCAGGGCGATGCTCTGGTGCCCGAGGCAGACGCCGAGCAGCGGCAGCCGGCACTCGCGGACGAGGTCGCGGCAGACGCCGACGTCCGGGGCGCGCTCGGGCGTGCCCGGCCCCGGCGACAGTACGACGTTGTCGAAGTCGGCCAGGAGGTCCGGGTGCCAGCCGGGGTCGTCGTTGCGCATGACGACGGGCGGCACGCCGTTCACCTCGGCCAGGTAGTGGGCGAGGTTGTGCGTGAAGGAGTCGTAGTTGTCGACGAGCAGGGTGCGCACGGGCGCCCCGGTGCCCGGGACGCGGTCGGTCCGTGGACGTTGCACCCTGTGCTCCCCTCCGAGACGCCGCCCCGCGCTCCGGCGGCCGCGGACGCCGCGTCCGGGGCGGTCCGGCGCGGAGCCGGCCTCCGGGCCCCGGCGGCCGGGCCGCCGTCCGCGCGGCGCCGCTGCCCAGCGTACCCGGGGCCATGTGCGCGGACCGTGCCGGGCCTCGGGGCCGCCGCTGCGCCGGGGCCCTCGCCGCTTGCCGGCGCGGCGGGCAGCTGCCGTATGCCCACGACGCCCCTCACGCACCCCGCCGACCACGCCCGCTCGGACGCGACCGCGTCTGCGGCTCCGCCTGCCGGAGGGCCGCGCCGGGTCGGCCGGGCCGGCTCGTCCCGCCCGCGGCTCACCGCCGCGGCGGCGGTGGGTCAGCGCCGGGCGTCCGGCGGCGTCACCGCCCGCGCAGCCAGCGGTCCAGGAAGCCGGAGCGGCCCGGCCCCTCCCCTTCAGCGGAGCCGTGTACCTCGGGGCCGGCGCTCCCCGCGTCCCAGGCGGTGGCGGGCGCGGCCCCGTTCTCGTACCCCGTGAGCCGGTCGGGGGGCCGCGGGGTGAAGAGCACCGGCAGCGCGGTGAGTCCGCGGGAGAACGGCGAGTTGCGCCACCGGAGCTCGGACTCCGCGACGGCGAGCCGGAGTTCGGGCAGCCGGTCGATCAGCGTCTCGATCCCGGTGGTGGCGATCAGGCGGGCGATGTCCTGGGCCGGGCAGCGGTGCGGCCCCACGCCCCAGGCCAGGTGCGCGCGGTTCGCCGTCTCCTGGATCCGCTCGCGGTACTCGTCGGCCAGGAAGCGGTTGGCCGCGCCGAGGCCGAGCAGGACGGGGGTGCCCTCCCGGATGGTCCGGCCGCCGGCCAGTTCGATGTCGCGCACGGGGTAGAGGACCGGGAAGTTGGTCATCGGCGGATCGCGCCACAGCGAGCGGTCGACGGCGTCGTCGATACTGACCCGGGTGCCGGCGAGGTCGGCGGCGAGGTCGCGGTCGGTGAGCAGCAGCCGCACCGTGTTGCCGATGAGGTTGGCGGTGGACTCGTCGCCGATCCCGAAGACGAGCACCAGGTGGTGCAGCACCTCCTCGCGGCTGAGGCCGGCGTCGTGGGCCATCAGCCGGGAGAGGACGTCGTCGCCGGGGTGCGCGCTCTTGGCGGTGACGGCCTCGCTCAGGGTGCGTTCGTAGGCGGCGTTGGCGCGTTCGGCGTCCGTGCCGTCCCACAGGCCGCGCAGTGCCGCGGCGAGCCGCCGGCCCGCGTTGTCGCCGAAGCCGAGCATGCGGGTGAGCACCAGCAGCGGCAGCCGGCGGGCGTAGTCGTCGAGCAGCTCCGCGCGGCCCCGTGCGGCGAAGCCGTCGACCAGCCGGCCGGCGAACCCGCGGACGTCGGCGACGACCCGGTGGCCGTCGACCCCGCCGAGGGCGTCGGTGACCGCGCGACGCAGCCGCAGGTGCTGGTCGCCGTCGGCGAACATCGCGTTGGGGCGGTGCGCCAGCATCGGGATGACGCCCGCGTCGTCGGGGACCCGCCCCTCACGCCAGTCCCGCCACCGCCGGGCGTCCCTGCTGAACGAGCGGGTGTCGCGGCACCACGCGGTGATCATGGTGTAGTCGATCACCAGCCAGGCGCGGACGCCCGGCTCCAGCTCGACGGGCACGACCGGGCCGTGCACGTCGCGCAGGCGCTCGAAGACGGCCTGCGGATCGGCGTGGAACCGCGGATCGTGCAGGGCCGCGTGGGGACACGGGTAGGTCACGGGGCAGATCCTGGGAGACCGGGGCGGCACCTCGCGAGTGCTCGGTACGCCGGTTGGGCGGCGGTCATCACCACACAATGCCAATCGCTGGGACCGGGGTGCCAACCTTTGGCCGGTTCAGGGCACCGGACTTCCCAGCGCGGTGGCGGATGAGGTAGGAGGCCCCCGCGGCGGCTGTTTTTACGAAAACACACCGGAATACCGCCGGGCGGCGTTTCCGCCCGGCGGCGCGCCTTTCCCGCGACCGGACCGCGGGCCGACCCTCCCTTCCGACATCTCACCCGAATTGGTGTCACTTATCGTACTTCTCGCATTTTCCGCATACCCTCCACTTTCCGGGCCTTCCGCGCCCGCCACCCGGCGTGCCGGGCGCGGGGCGGTACGGCCGCGGCGGCAGGGGCGGGCGGGGCGCGCCCGCCCGCCGCCGCTGCGCCGCCGCGCTAGCCGAACAGCTCGTCGTGGACGGCGAAGGCCGTCGCCACGTCGACCTGCGCCCAGAAGCGGTGGTAGGTGAAGGTGGGTGCCTCGCCGCCGTTGAGGTAGGCCTCGACCTGCGGCCAGTCGGGGTCGTCCTCGTAGAACGACCGGATGGAGGAGAAGGTCGCACCCGGCCGGACCTGGTCGCCGTTGGCCATCTGGCCGGACCAGCCCTGCGGGATGTAGACCTCGTCGTCGAACCGCTGGTAGTCCGCGCGGACCTCCTCGGTGGCGATGCCGATGGCGTCCCGGTTGGCCAGCAGCGCGTCCAGCAGCCCCTCGCCCATGGCGCGGGCGTCGGCGTCGCCGGAGCCGGCGGCGTAGTAGAGCAGCGTCTTGGCGAGCCCCGCGGCCACCCCGACGTCCTGCCCGTGGGAGGTCACCTCCACGTGCAGTCCGGAGTTGCCGGTGGGCGTTCCGGTCCAGGTGTCGGGCTGGCCGCTCCACCGCATGTCGGCGGGCACCTGGAAGTCCCCGCCGGTGCCGACCGTGGTGTTGGCCATGGCCCACGGCACCCAGTTGTCGAGGATGTCCTTGGCACGCTGGTCGCCGGTGGTCTGGTAGAGCTGGGCCACGCGCTCCATGCCCCACACCTGGAAGCCGAACCACTGGTTGGACGGCGGGTCGTGCCAGACGGGCTGCCAGTCGTAGTACATCCCGTAGAACTGCGCGGAGCCGGCGGGCGGCTGGCCGTAGTCGCCTCCCCAGCTGTTGGTCGCGCCGCCGGCGATGCCGCCCTCGGCCGACTGCAGCCACTGGAGGAACTCCAGCTGCCGGTCCATGCTGACCGCCCAGTCGGCGGCGCCGGTGGCCGACTCCGGCTCCAGGGCGTCGACCTCGGACAGCGCGTAGGCGGCGAGCGGGTTCTGGTAGCCCTGGTGGGCGGAGCTGCCGCCGATCCGCCAGGCCCACGGGTACTGCGCGTTCTGCAGCGCGCCGCCCCAGGCGTAGTACCACGACATCAGGTAGTGCGCGCTGTTCTTACCGCTGCCGGGAGCGCAGGAGGTCGCGCCCACGCAGTCGCCGACGCGTTTGAAGTACTTGTCGTACATCGCGTAGCGCAGGTAGT
Organism: Marinitenerispora sediminis; assembly: GCF_003336425.1. GTDB lineage: Bacteria > Actinomycetota > Actinomycetes > Streptosporangiales > Streptosporangiaceae > Marinitenerispora > Marinitenerispora sediminis. The sequence goes on from NZ_QEIO01000038.1 coordinate 30,174, forward strand.
CGCCCATCCTGGCGGCGTCGGCCACCGGACCGGCGACGGCGTCGGCGTTGCCCTGCTCGCCGGCCCAGGTGTGCGCCAGGTAGGCCACCTGTACCGCGCGGGCGTCGGCGTCGGGGGCGTTGGTGTAGCGCCACTGCTGCGAGTAGTTGGAGTCGCGGGTGAACAGGTCGAGGAACCCGTTCGGGCCGCCGTGGTCGAACGTCTCGCAGGACGGGTGCGGCACCGTCTCCCACACCGACTCCTGCGAGCCGCGCTGGAAGGTGTTGATGTAGGCGGGCGCGTCGTCGCTGCCGTCGCCGCAGAAGCCGTACCCGTAGGTGTTGTCCACGTCGAGCAGCCAGTGCATGCCGTAGATCTCGTCGGTGCCGTAGGTGCTGCTCAGCTCGTCGGCGAGGGGGTCCTGGCCGACGCGCACGCCGTTGTCCAGCGGTGAGGGGTACCCCTGCGGGGTGTCGTGCTCGGCGATGTAGGTGGCCGGCGAGGCCGGGTTGTAGGAGGCGTTGGTGGGCTGGTCCGCGGTGCCCGGGATGATGAACGCCTCCATCGCCGCCCACGCGTCGTTGAACGGCTGCCAGTCACCGGTGATGCGGCCGTAGGCGGCCTCCAGCCAGAGGTAGTAGCTGAACGCCTCGGAGGTGGTGGCGTGCCCGTGGTCCGGCGCCTCGACGATGAGGGTCTCGACGGAGTGGTAGGGCACGAGCAGCCCGTCGAACTCGCGGAAGTACCCGTTGGCCGGGTCCTTGATCTTCTCGTACTGCTCCAGGAAGGCGTCGTCGTAGGCGGAGACGGCGACCGGGGGCTCGGCGTCCCGGGCGGCGTCGGCGGCGGGCCGGGACGGGGCGTCGGCCGGGGCCGCGGCGGCCGCGGCGGGGAGGGCGGTGGCGGTCAGGGCCACCGCCAGGGCGCCCGGCAGCAGCCCCGTGCGGAGCAGCCGGGCCGGCAGCGCCGGCAGTGGGGGTCTCATGGTGCGGACAACCTCCCGAGGTTGACGGGACGCGGGGGCGTTCCCGGGGGTCGCTCGGACCGGGAGCGGGCCGTGGCGGACGCCCGGAACGGGAACGGATCTTCGTCATGGGAGCGCTTCCATGGATGGTAATCAGTTTGCAACAACCTGTAAACAGCACATTTCCCGATCACCTGGCGACCCGCCCGCGACCCCCGCCAGCGATCTTCCCGGGACGGATTCCACCGTCGAATCACCCGGAATTCGGACGGCGCACCGAGCACTCGATGCCCGGAACCGGAAATCGATCCCTATCCGCCCGCGAACCGGAATCGGGAACGGGCGCCGATGCGGCGGACCGCCGCACCGCGCGGGAATTCGCCGCGAAACACCACTTTCACGTTCGGTTAACGAATGTTACATTCGTCGGCAACCGATGGGAGCGTTCCCATACATTCACACCGCTCCCCCGCCACCACCGGAGAGCACCGGAGAAGGACGGACCGATGCACAGCGACGAGACCCCCGCGCCGCGGACCCGCTCCCGCCGGCACGGCATCCTGCTCACCGCGCTCGTGTGCGCGCTCGGCGTGCTCGCGCCGGGCGCCGCGCACGCCGACACCGGTGCGGCGGGCGGCGCGCTGCGCCAGCACGCCGCCGCGCGCGGCGTGCAGATCGGCGCCGGCATCGAGGCCGGCCCCCTCGCCGACGAGGCCCCCTACCGCGACACCCTGGCCCGCGAGTTCAACGCCGTCACCCCCGGAAACGAGATGAAGTGGGGCTCGCTGGAACCGCAGCGCGGCCAGTACCGCTGGGGCCCCGCCGACCAGATCGTGTCCTTCGCCCGGGCCAACGGCCAGCAGGTCCGGGGCCACACGCTGGTCTGGCACAACCAGCAGCCGTCCTGGCTCAGCAACGGCCAGTTCACCTCCGCCGAACTGCGCGGCATCCTGGAGAACCACATCCGGGTGACCGCCGGCCGCTACAGCGGCCAGCTCTACGCCTGGGACGTCGTCAACGAGCCGTTCGACGAGGACGGCAGCCTGCGCGACACCATCTGGTCGCGCAACCTCGGGGAGGGCTACATCGCCGACGCCTTCCAGTGGGCGCGGGCGGCCGACCCGCACGCCCGGCTCTACCTGAACGACTACAACATCGAGGGCCTCAACGCCAAGAGCGACGCCATGTACGACCTGGTGCGCAGGTTGAAGGCCCAGGGCGTGCCCATCGACGGCGTCGGCTTCCAGGCGCACTTCATCCTCGGACAGGTGCCCGCCACCTTCGAGGCGAACCTGCGCCGGTTCGCCGAACTGGGCGTGGACGTGGCCGTCACCGAACTCGACGTCCGGATCCCCACGCCGGCCGACTCCGCGGAGCTCCAGCAGCAGGCCCGCGACTACGCCGCCGTCACGTCGGCCTGCCTGGCGGTGAGCCGCTGCACCGGCGTCACCATCTGGGGCATCACCGACAAGTACTCGTGGATCCCCGACTGGTTCCCGGGCTACGGCGCGGCGCTGCCCTTCGACACCGCCTACCAGCCCAAGCCCGCCTACCACGCGGTGCACGACACCCTGGCGGCGGCCGTGGTGGGCGGCGCACGAAGGAGCAAGGCGCACATGCGAACCCGACCGCGACTCGCCGCCATGGTGGCGGGTCTCCTGGTCGCCACCCTGGCCGGCACGGTGCAGGCCGTCCACGCCGACCCCGTCGGGGCGTCGGCCGGCGACTACGAGTGGAACAACGTCGAGATCGTCGGCGGCGGCTTCGTCCCCGGCATCGTCTTCAACCAGTCCGAACCCGACCTCGTCTACGCGCGCACCGACATCGGCGGCGCCTACCGGCTGGACCCCGGCACCGGCCGGTGGGTCCCGCTGCTGGACTGGATCGGCTGGGACGACTGGAACCTGACCGGGATCGTCAGCCTGGCCACCGACCCGGTCGACACCGACCGCGTCTACGCCGCCGCCGGCACCTACACCAACGACTGGACGTCGGACAACGGCGCCATCCTCCGGTCCAGCGACCGCGGCGCCACCTGGCAGCGCACCGACCTGCCGTTCAAACTCGGCGGCAACATGCCCGGCCGCGGCATGGGCGAGCGGCTGGCCGTCGACCCCAACGACAACCGGATCCTCTACCTCGGCGCGCCGAGCGGCAACGGGCTGTGGCGCAGCACCGACCACGGCGCCACCTGGTCGAAGGTGACCTCCTTCCCCAACCCCGGCGACTACGTGCAGGACCCCGGCGACTCCAGCGGCTACCTCTCCGACCGGCAGGGCGTCATCTGGGTCGCCTTCGACCCGGAGAGCGGCGCGGAGGGCCGGGCCAGCCAGGACATCTACGTCGGTGTCGCCGACAAGGAGAACACCGTCTACCGCTCCACCGACGGCGGGGCGAGCTGGCAGCGGATCCCCGGCCAGCCGACCGGGTACCTCGCGCACAAGGGGGTGCTCGACCACGAGAACGGCTTCCTCTACATCGCCACCAGTGACACCGGCGGCCCCTACGACGGCGGCGCCGGCGACGTGTGGAAGTTCGCCACCGGGACCGGCGAGTGGACCCGGATCAGCCCGGTCCCCTCCGACGACGAGGACAACTACTTCGGCTACAGCGGGCTGACCATCGACCGGCAGGACCCGGAGACGATCATGGTCGCCACCCAGATCTCCTGGTGGCCGGACGTGATCTTCTTCCGCAGCACCGACGGCGGTGCCACCTGGTCCCCGATCTGGGAGTGGGCCGACTACCCCAACCGGACCATGCGCTACCGGATGGACGTGTCGGGCGCCCCGTGGCTGACGTTCGGGCAGCACCCCGCGCCGCCGGAGACCACCCCGAAGCTGGGCTGGATGACCGAGTCGCTGGAGATCGACCCGTTCGACTCCGACCGGATGATGTACGGCACCGGCGCCACCGTCTACGGCTCGCGGGACCTGACCGCCTGGGACCGGGACGAGCAGATCACCATCGAGGTGATGGCCCAGGGGCTGGAGGAGACGGCGGTCAACGACCTGGTCAGCCCGCCGGCCGGCGCTCCCCTGGTCAGCGCGCTCGGCGACATCGGCGGGTTCCGGCACGACGACCTGGGCCGGGTGCCCGCCCGGATGTTCACCAGCCCCAACTTCGACAGCACGACCAGCCTCGACTTCGCCGAGAAGAGCCCCAACGTGCTGGTCCGGTCCGGTAACTTCGACCGATCAGCCCGGCCGAACGACCGCGGCGTCGCCTTCTCCACGGACGGCGGGTCGAACTGGTTCCAGGGCTCCGAGCCAGGCGGGGTCACCGGCGGGGGGACCGTGGCGGCCGCCGCCGACGGCAGCCGGTTCGTCTGGTCGCCGCAGGGCACCGGCGTCCACCACACGGCCGGGTTCGGCAACTCCTGGCAGCCGTCGCAGGGCATCCCGGCCGGCGCGGTCGTGGAGGCGGACCGGGAGGACCCCAGCGTCTTCTACGGGTTCTCGGGCGGCCGATTCTACGTCAGCACCGACGGCGGGCGGAGCTTCACCGCCACGGCAGCCTCCGGGCTGCCCGGCTCCGGCGACGTCCGGTTCAAGGCGCTCCCCGGCTCCGCCGGCGACATCTGGCTGGCCGGCGGCACCGAGGGCGGCACGTACGGCCTGTGGCACTCCACCGACCGGGGCGCCTCCTTCACCCGGGTCGCCGGTGTGGACGAGGCCGACAGCATCGGCTTCGGCCGCGCCGCACCCGGCAGCTCCTACCCCGCCCTCTACACCAGCGCCAGGATCGGCGGCGTGCGGGGCATCTTCCGCTCCGACGACGCCGGCGCCTCCTGGGTGCGGATCAACGACGACCAGCACCAGTGGGCGTGGACCGGCGCCGCGATCACCGGCGACCCGCGGGTGTACGGGCGGGTCTACGTGTCCACCAACGGGCGCGGGATCGTCTACGGCGAACCCGGGTCCTGACGGCGGCTCCCCAGCGGCCGCCGCCCCCGTCGAGCGAGCGCCCCGGCGCTCCGGAAGCGAGGTACCCCCGACCGGCCGCGCGGACGGACCGCGCCCGCGCGGCCCCGGGCGCGGCCCGCCGCGCCCGGCCGAAGCCCCCGTCCCCCTCTCCGCGCCGCCCCGACCGGCCGCGCGGCCCATCCGAACGCTCGCACCCCCACCACAGGAAGGAGCAGACCCGTGCGACTCGGACGCCGCCTCGCCCTGGCGGGCGCCCTCGCCGGGCTCACCGGGCTCTTCGTCACCGCACCGCCGGCGGACGAGGCCCTGGCCCACGGAGGGCTCACCTATCCCGCCACCCGCACCTACGCCTGCTATGTCGACGCCGTCGGCGGCGGCAGCGGAGGCGCGCTGAACCCGACCAACCCGGCCTGCGCCCAGGCGCTGCGGGAGGGCGGCCAGTACGCCTTCTACAACTGGTTCGGCAACCTCATCAGCGACGCCGCCGGCCGGCACCGCGAGGTCATCGCCGACGGCGAACTGTGCGGTCCCTCCGACAGCTTCGACGCCTTCAACGCCCCGCACGACGAGTGGCCGACCACCGAACTGGAGTCCGGCGCCGGCATCACCTTCCGGTACAACGCGTGGGCGCCGCACCCGGGGACCTGGTACCAGTACGTCACCAAGGACGGCTGGGACCCGGACCAGCCGCTCACCTGGGACGACCTGGAGCCGGTGCCGTTCGACGAGGTCACCAACCCGCCCATCGACGGCGAGGGACCGCACGGCCGGGAGTACACCTGGGACGCCACGCTGCCCGAGAAGAGCGGCCGGCACATCATCTACTCGATCTGGGAGCGCTCCGACAGCCCGGAGGCGTTCTACAACTGCTCCGACGTGGTGTTCACCGGCGGCGACGGCGGCGGGGACGCCGAGGCCCCCGACGCGCCGGGCGCGCCCACGGCCACCGGGCCCACCGCGGACAGCGTCCAGCTGCAGTGGCCGGCCGCCAGCGACAACGTGCGGGTGACCGGCTACGAGGTGCGCGACGCCGAAAGCGACAAGGTCGTCGCCTCGACCACCCAGACCTCGGCCCGCGTCACGGGCCTCACCCCCGAGACCGACTACGAGTTCACCGTGGTGGCGAGGGACGCCGCCGGCAACCGGTCCGCGCCCTCGGCGCCGGTCGCGGTGACCACCGGCGGCGCCCCGAACCCCGGCTACTGCTCGGTGGACTTCCGCGTCACCAGCCGGTGGTCGCAGGGCTACTCCAGCCAGGTGACCGTGTCCAACACCGGCGGCGGCGCGATCAGCGGCTGGGACCTGGAGTGGTACTTCCTCGGCGACGAGCGGGTGGCCAGCGGCTGGTCGGGCACGTTCGCCCAGTCCGGCAAGCGTGTCTCCGTCTCCGGTACCGGCTCCATCGCGCCCGGCGCGTCGGTGGGCTTCGGGTTCAACGCCGACACCCAGCGGCCGGTCACCGAACCCGACTACTTCACCCTCAACGGCACCCCCTGCGCGACCGTCTGACCCCGTCCGCGGGCGGTCGCCGATGGGCACCCTCTCCTCCATCGGCGACCGCCCCTCCTCAGCGCCCGCGGCGGCCGGAGCGGGCGCGGCGCCCCCTGCCGCCGCCCCTCCTCGCGGGCGCGCCGGCGCGCGGATCGGGCATGCTGGCGTCCATGCTGATCCGAGACGCCCTGCCCGCCGACTGGCCGCAGATCTGGCCGTTCCTCCGCCGCATCGTGGCGGCCGGCGAGACCTACACCTGGGACCCGGACGTGACCGAGGACCGCGCCCGCGCGCTGTGGCTGCCGGAGCCGCCCGGGCGCGCGGTCGTCGCCGTCGCCGACGACGGGACCGTCATGGGTTCGGCGAAGCTGCACCCCAACCAGGCGGGGCCGGGCGCGCACGTGGCCGGCGCGAGCTTCATGGTGCACCCCGACCACGCCGGCCGCGGGATCGGCCGCGCCCTGGGCGAGCACGTCATCGCGCGCGCCCGGGCCGACGGCTACCGCGCGATGCAGTTCAACGCGGTCGTGGCGACCAACACCCCGGCGGTGGCGCTGTGGCGTTCGCTCGGCTTCGCGGTGCTGGCCACAGTCCCGGAGGCGTTCCGGCACCCCGTGCACGGGTTCGTGGGCCTGCACGTGATGCACCGCCGGCTGTGAGGGGGCCGGCTGCGGCGGTGGCCGCGCCGTCGCAATGGCCCGCTACCGTACGGTCCCTTGGCCGATGGCGGAAGGGGCGGGGCAATGGCGAGACGGACGGGCGGGCCCGGTATCGAGCGGCTGCTGGAGTTCGGCGGGCGGGACGACCTCACGGAGCTGCTGGAGCGCGACGCGGGGACGCTGGCCGGGGTCGTGCGCACCGCGCCCGAGGTCCCGCCGGCGCTGGTCGACGCGGTGTTCGCCGCCGGGGACGAGTGGATCGGCGCGCTGGCGCGCAACTCCGAGGCCGTCGCGGCGAGCGCCGCGCTCCGGATGCGGCTGGCCGGCACCGGGCATCCGCTGGTCGCGCGGGCCGTGTTCGAGAGCCTGTGGCCGTGGCGGGCGCACGAGATGCGGGTGCTGCTGGCGGCCGCGGACCCCGCGGACCCGGCCTGGAAGGCGCGCCTCGGCCGGATCCGCAAGCTCATCGCCGAGTACACCACGGGGCAGCGCGACGGCGAGCCGCACACCCTGCGCGCGGCCGTCGCCGCGCCGTTCCCGCGTCTCGTGCGGAGCGCCCTGTCCACTGACGGGATCCTGGGGCGGGCGGACGTGCTCCGCGGGCTGCTGGCGCTCCACGACCACGGCGGTCCGGCACAGCTGCGCGCGGCGCTGGGCGACCCCGCGACCGACCGGGAGCTGCGGCGGCACGGCTGCGCCGACCTCGCTGCCCGCCTCCTCGCCGGTCCGGACGGCGCGGCGGAGCTGCGGGCCGCCGTCGCGGAGGCCGAGGGGACGCCGGGCGGGACCGCCGAGGACTACCTCAACCCGTGGCGGGACCTCGACTGGACCGCGCTGCTGGCCGCGCACGCCAAGCGTCCGCTGCCGCCCGGGATGGTCGAAACGCTGGTCGAGCGCGCGGACTGCCCGGACGAGGCCTTCGCGCCGCTGGGCGCCTCCCACCCCGAGCCGGACGTGCTGCTGGCCCGCCTGGAGCGTCCGGCCCCGCCCGGCCTGCTCGGTGCGCTGCGCGCCGACGGGCTGCGGGTCGACACCCTGATCGCGGTGGTCGACCGCGGCCTGGGCCGCACGTTCACCGGTGCCGACCTGCTGCACCGGGTGCGCCCGGCGCGGGTCGTGTTGGAGACCGCGCAGGGGCTGCGCGCCCCCGAGGAGCCCGCCCGCCGGGAGTGGCAGGCGTTCCGCGCCGGCCTGGCCGAGCTGGTGGCGGAGCGGCTCGGCTCCGACGCCGCGGCCTGGCGGGCGCTGCGCGCCGCGCTCGCGGAGTTCCCCGGCAGCATCGGCGAGCTGGTCGAGGAGGCGGTGGCGCGGGCCGCCGGCGGGGAGGCGGCGGTCGGCGCCCCGTGGCCCGACGCCCAGGAGATGCCGACACTGACGGGCCCCTGGCGCGTGCTCAAGGGCGAGCGGGCCGCGTTCGTGGAACTGCTGAACGCCGCCGCGACCCCCGTCCAGCGGCAGCTGCTGCGGCACGTCGACGACCAGACCGCCTCGGACCTGCTGGCGCTGGGCGAGTGGCGGCCGGAGTGGCTGGACTGGGCGCGGGAGAGCGGGCCGGGCGGCCGGGAGCGGGTGCTGGTGGCGCGCCACCAGCTCGAACAGCAGGTCGTCAGCCGCAACCGCATGGCCACAAGCCTGCCGCGGCGCCTCCTCCCGGCGGAGGCGGCCGCCGAGCTCGCGGCGCTGGACGATCCCGCGGTCAACGCGGCGCTGATCTACCAGCCGCTCCTCCCCCGGCCGCTGCGCGACGCGGTGCTGACCGGCCGCAGGCTCCGCCCCGGCCCCGCCGACCGGCTGCCGCTCGACGCCGACCTGCGGGCCGAGCTGGTGGACCCGCCGACCTCCTGGACGGACCTGCTCCCCGCCTTCGGCACCGGAGACCCCGAGCTGACGGCCCACTGCATCCAGTCGGGATGGGCCGACCGCTCCCCCGCCCTGCAGCTGCGCATCGTCCTGGGCCTGTGGGAGCGCAACGGCACCGCCCCGCTGCGCGAGGAGCCGCGCCGGTGGCTGCCCGGCTCGTTCGACGAGAAGGTGCGCGCGCTCGTCGCGGAGCTCCTGGCGGAGGAGGACGAGTCCGCCGCGCTCGACCGGCTGCGCGCGGCCGTCGCCGACGCGGAGTCCACGCGGGGCCTCCTCGAGCGCTTCCGCACCTCGGGGAGCGACTTCTACCTCATCCAGACGGAGGGGTTCGTCCTGGAGTGGGACGAGCTCTACGCCGCGTTCCAGCGCGGTGCGCTCGACCCGGGCCGGGCCGGCGAACTGGTGGGGGACGACCTCTGCCCCGAGCGGCTGGCCGGCCGTCCCTGGGTCCGGCTGAGCCGGGCGCAGCGCACGGCCGTGCGCGACCTCGCCGGCGGCCGGCCCGCGGCGGAGGTGCTGGCCGCGACCCCGCTGACCGTGCGCGGCGGGCAGAGCTGGGTCGAGGAAGCGCTGCGCGCCGGGCTCCTGACGCCGGCCGACGTGGTCCGGCACGCCCGCCCGGCCGGCGCCGCCCTCACCGCCGTGCCGCTCGACGCCCCGGCCCGCCGGGAGGTGGCGGACCTGGTCCGCGAGCACCTGGCCGGCCGGCCCGACGCCTGGGCGCTCGTGACCCACCTGGCCGCCGACTTCACCGGCGCGCTCCCCGAACTGCTGCGGACCGCGGCGCAGGCCGTGGAGTGAGCCGCCCGTGGGCCCGGACCGGCCGGTCCGGGTCCGCCGGCGGGGGCCGCGGCGGCGCACCGCCGCGGCCCCCGAGGTCATATCCGGGGCGGGCGCCCCGGACGCGGCCGGTCAGGCTGTCACGGGGCGTCGACCAGCACCCGGCCGTCAGCCGGTTCCCGGTGGGCGAGCGTGCCGCTGTAGTTGGCCTCGACACGGGCGCGCTCGGTGGCGTTGGGGACGGCGTTGGTGCACGACGTTCCGGCGGTCGAGCCGGACATCAGCGAGGAGCAGGGGCCGGGTTTGATGTCGGGCAGCCCGAGGCTGTGGCCCAGTTCGTGCGCGGCGATCCGGACCGGGTCGTACCCCTCCTCGACCCCCTGGCGGCCCATCCAGACCCGGACCTGTCCGCCGGGGCGGACCGGGCCGAGGTTGGCCTGCGGCCAGCCGTCGCTGGCCAGGATGACGATCTGCGCGCGCTGCCCGGCGGGGGCGCGCACCAGGTGCACGTTGCTCACGTTGTCGTTCCACACCTGGACGCCGGCGGCGACGGCGGAGCGGAACTCGGCGGCCTGGCTGTCGTCGTAGTACAGGGTGGTCGCCTGGGCCGCCGCCGGGTCCGCCGGACCCGTCGCCGCCGCGGCGGTCGTCGTCCCGCCGAACAGCGCCAGCGCCGCCGCGGTGGCGGCGATCAGGGGGCGCAGCGATCTGCGTCGCAGCATGTGAGTCTCCTGGGGGTGAGGGGAAACCGCTTCCGCGTCCGGGGTGCCGCCGGAGGGGTGACCGAGCTCGTGGCCCGCGGTGCCCCGACGGCGCTCCGCGAACCCTGTGGGGGTTTCGGTGAGTGTACGTCTGGTGACGTACCGCGACAAGAGGGGTTTTCGCGACATTCCACCCTGGCGGCCCGCAGGCCCGCCCTTCCGGGGCCGACCGGGGGCGGCCGCACCCCGCGCCGGGTGGGCAGTCGAGAGGGCCGCACCCGCAGCACACACTCCGCCCTCCGGCGGCGAACTCCGAGGTTACGATCCGTTTACATATCGTTTCCAGTTCATTACAATCAGCCTTGGGAGCGCTCCCGCAGCCCTCGCGCTCCCGACGTCCCCCCTCGCGGACCGCCCCCGAGCCACCGAGCGGAGCGGCGGCCGGCACGGCACCCGGCCGGCCGCCGCGGCGGTCC
>NZ_QEIO01000370.1 GCF_003336425.1 Marinitenerispora sediminis
ATGTTGATATGCGAAACTGTCGCCATGACCGCCAGTGACCTCACCGAGATCCGCGCAGCGAACGCCGAGATCGACAAGGCCAAAGAGCAGGAGCGACTCGCCCGACTCGAACTCGGACGCGCCATCGCCCGCGTGCGAGCGCGCGGAGTGAAACAGTCCGACATCGCCAAGGAACTCGGCATCACGCGGGAGCAGGTACGCCGGCTCGAAGACGCAGCCCGCAAAGCCGACGAAGGGGAGACGCAGCCCGCCTCCTGACCGCGCGCACCCACACTGCCCCGACCGCCGATCGCGAGCCGGGTCTTTCGTATGCGCGGGGACATATGGCCTCCAAGGGGGCCCGGGGCCGACAGGCCCCGGGCGTTGGTCAGGCGTGGGCGGGCCGGCGTCCGGCGGTGCGGCCGGGCTCCGGGTGGCCGGCGAGCCGGGCCG
>NZ_QEIO01000371.1 GCF_003336425.1 Marinitenerispora sediminis
CGCGGGGTCGAGGGGCGGCCGGGTGTGGCTGCCGGTGTCGAAGGCGGGGCGGTTGTGGGTGCCGGTGCTGTAGGAGGACGGCGGTTCGTAGCCGCCCGCAGGCGTGCCGCCGAACGACGGCTGCTCGCCGGTGCCCTGCGCCCAGCCGGGCTGGTCCCACGGCTGCGGACCGCCTCCCGGAGCCGCTCCGTAGCCGTCGGGCCGCTGCTGGTCCGCCGGCGCCGGGTAGCCCGGCCCCGACGGCAGCGCCGGGCCGCCGCCCGGCGGGGTCCCGGGCACCGGCGTGCCGGGCCCCGCGTTCCCGGGGGCCGGGGACTGCACGCCGCGCATGCTGGGGTACTCGCCGGTGGCGTAGGGCGCGGGGTCGAGGGGCGGCCGGGTGTGGCTGCCGGTGTCGAAGGCGGGGCGGTTGTGGGTGCCGGTGCTGTAGGA
>NZ_QEIO01000372.1 GCF_003336425.1 Marinitenerispora sediminis
GTGCGTATGGGGAAAGCCGCGATACTACGCCCATGGCTGCAAGCACCGGACGCCCCGGACCCGTGAGTCCCGAAACGTACTGGAAAAGGCGTGTCTTCGTGCTGGCCGGGGTCCTCGTGGTGGTGGCGCTGATCGCGTACGCGTGTTCCGGATCGTCCTCGGACGAGGGAGAGCGGGCGGCCAGCGTCGACAATCCCGGCTCCGAGGCCAGCGCGACGCCCGAGGCATCCCCGAGTCCCAGTATCCCAGCCTCGCCGTCGGCGGGGGACGGCGACGGAGCGAGTGCGAGCCCGGGCCCGGACGGCGTGGAGGGCGCCGGCGTGCGTATGGGGAAAGCCGCGATACTACGCCCATGGCTGCAAGCACCGGACGCCCCGGACCCGTGAGTCCCGAAACGTACTGGAAAAGGCGTGTCTTCG
>NZ_QEIO01000373.1 GCF_003336425.1 Marinitenerispora sediminis
CCGCCGCGTTTCGGGCAGTGAAAATCTATCATCCTAAAATTTTCAACGCGCCCCTCCCCCTCGGTGGGCGAACGGCGCGGAGCCCGTCGCGGGCGCGGGCGTGCTGGAGCGTGTGTCCCCATGGCGGAGCGCGCCGTGCGGGGCGGGTGCGGCCCTGTCCCGACGTCCTCCGGAGCGGCGCGGCGGGAACGGGCGCGGTCCCCGGGCGGCCGACCGCCGCGGCTGGCCGGGTCGGCGTGGCCGCAGCCCCGGTACCGCTGGGACGCGATCGCGGACCCGTACCCCGCCTGGCACCCAGGCGTGCCGTTCCCCGAGCCCCGCGCCCGCGACGGGCTCCGCGCCGTTCGCCCACCGAGGGGGAGGGGCGCGTTGAAAATTTTAGGATGATAGATTTTCACTGCCCGAAACGCGGCGG
>NZ_QEIO01000374.1 GCF_003336425.1 Marinitenerispora sediminis
GGATGACATGGCGAAGCTGCTCATCGGCCGCGACTCAGACAGTTACATTTTCGTAACCGTACGAGGGGCGCGTCCCCTCTCCGGCGCGAACTGGCGAGTGCGATGGTACGCAGCCATCGACAGCGCGAACGATCTGATCAAACAGGAGAACGCGAAACTGGGTCCGACCAGCGATCCTATTGATCCTGTTCCCGCCTACACGCCTCATGACTGCCGCCATACGTGCGCGTCCTGGCTCGTCCAGGCGGGCGTGCCGCTGTACGACGTCCAAAAGCTCTTGGGGCATGAGAACTTCCAGACGACGCAGCGATACGCGCATCTCGCGCCGGACGCACATGGCGCCGTCGAAGCGGGATGGGGTAGGCTCGTGACGCATCAGCGACGCACGGTAGCTCTGTAGCCGCCTAAATC
>NZ_QEIO01000375.1 GCF_003336425.1 Marinitenerispora sediminis
AGCGGGGGCTGGGCCAGGAACCGGGGGACCGTGCCGCGGTGCGGCTGGGCCGCGTGTACCAGGAACGGGTGGCACAGGGACACGTCCCCGCTCCGCCCCGTCGCGGCGGCCTCCGGGCGCCCTTCGCTGGCGGCCACCGCGTCACGGCACAGATCGAACCACGCGTCCCTCGTCCCCCGCCTCCGCCAGCAGCGGCGGAACGTCCCGGTGCGAGCCCACTCGCACGCGTGTCGGCGCGACGTCCGGGCCCACATCGGAAATGAGGAACAGCGTCAGCAGCGCCCGACCGCGGGAGCACAGGTTGACGCGGCCCTCGCCCGCCGCGCCGGAGAGGCTGGCCTCCACGCGCCAACCGGCGTCGCCCGGATCGCCGTCGCTGGGGAAGCGGACCGGGAACGTCCCCAGGCC
>NZ_QEIO01000376.1 GCF_003336425.1 Marinitenerispora sediminis
GGGTGGCTGAGGGTCACCCCCACGTGCGTGGGGCGGGCGTCACGCACCTCGATCAGGAAACCGCCGGGGCAGGGTCACCCCCACGTGCGTGGGGCGGGCGAGTCCGGGACCTGCCTGTCATGCGGAGACGGCGGGTCACCCCCACGTGCGTGGGGCGGGCGAAGTCGTGTGCACACGGTGATTTTTCCTGGTCGGGTCACCCCCACGTGCGTGGGGCGGGCCTCCTCATGGGCCTGCAGGCGCAGGGCCGCCGCGGGTCACCCCCACGTGCGTGGGGCGGGCGCCGGGGGAGGAGCCGGTGTACCGGGTGGCTGAGGGTCACCCCCACGTGCGTGGGGCGGGCGTCACGCACCTCGATCAGGAAACCGCCGGGGCAGGGTCACCCCCACGTGCGTGGGGCGGGC
>NZ_QEIO01000377.1 GCF_003336425.1 Marinitenerispora sediminis
CCTTGTCAGTTCTCCCAACCTACTTCCGTGTTTCTCCCACAGCCGGTCAAAATAGTTCAGATAGATATTCGCCAAAAGCGGTGAAATGACCCCACCTTGCGGTGTCCCTATATCGGAGCGCCGTACGTTTCCTTCTTCCATCACTCCCGCCTGAAGCCACTTCCGTATTAACTTCAGGATCCGCCTGTCATTGATACGCATTTGTACCAGCTTCATGAGTTTCTCCTGGTTAATATTGTCGAAGTAACCTTGGATATCGACGTCGACTACCCAATCTCCTTTGCGGTTGCAGGCTTTCCGGATTCGCTCCAGGGCTCCTTTGGCACTTCGTTTCGGGCGAAATCCGAAGGATGCTTCTTCGAAGTCTGCTTCGAAGATGGGTTCAATGA
>NZ_QEIO01000378.1 GCF_003336425.1 Marinitenerispora sediminis
CGTGGCGAGCGCCACCACGGGAAGGCCGAGGAGCATGGCCTCGATGAGCGAGAGGCCGAGCGAGGTCCAGCGGATCGGGTGCAGGTAGACGCGCCGGCGGGCGAGTTCGGCGTGCATGGCGGCCTGCGGGAGGTCGTCGTGGACGCGCAGCCGGTCCGGCGGGGTGCCGAGCCGGCCGGGTACTGCGGCGACGCCCATGCCGAAGAGGTCGAGCGGCACGGCTTCGGCGAGGCCGGGCAGCAGGTCGGTCCCGGTGACCCGCCACCGCCGCAGCGGTTCGTTCACGATGACGCCGGCGCGTCTACCTGCACCCGATCCGCTGGACCTCGCTCGGCCTCTCGCTCATCGAGGCCATGCTCCTCGGCCTTCCCGTGGTGGCGCTCGCCACG
>NZ_QEIO01000379.1 GCF_003336425.1 Marinitenerispora sediminis
CCGGACACCCGCCCGCCGCCGTCGGCACGGACGACCCGCAGCCCCAGCACCCGCTTGCCGATGGTCTGGCCCCATCTGGCCACCTGCACCCACTCGTACAGGAAGGCGACGAGGGCCAATCCGCCGACCAGCAGCACCGGGAACACCGGCCCCGCCTCGTCCGGCTCCCCGCCACCGGCGACCACCACGGAGACCAGCACGGCGCTGATCCCCACGACGAAGGTGCAGAACCCCGCCAAGAGCACGTCGATCAAGCGTGCGGCGAACCGCATCCCCGGGTCGGCGATCGCGGACACGGGCACGGTTGCGACCGGCTCTCCGGACGGAGGCCACGGCCCGGTCTGCGGCGGGTAGCCGCTGCCGACGGAGGGGTACTCGGGGTGGGGC
>NZ_QEIO01000039.1 GCF_003336425.1 Marinitenerispora sediminis
AGGGCGGCGAGCGCGCGTCGGAGCGCGACCGCAGCGCCGGTTGACCCCCGCCCTCGGCCGAGGGATCTTTCGACCGGCACCGGACATAAATGACGGGTGTGCCGGGCACGGCGTTCGTGCCCGGCACACCCGTTGCGTCATGCCGCTGCCGGTCGAAAGATCCCTCGGCCGAGGGCGGGGGTCAACCGGCGCTGCGGTCGCGCTCCGACGCGCGCTCGCCGCCCTTGCCGGCGAGCGGCCAGCTCATGCGGACCACCGTGCCGTCGCCGTGCGGCTCGATGCTGACCTCGTCGGCCAGGCCGACGATCACGGCCAGGCCCACGTCCGGCGAGAGCCCCGACACCCCGCCGGGAGGCGTGGGGATGCCGAGGTACGCGCTGACGCCGCCCGGTACGTAGGGGTCCAGCATGGGGTCGGGCACGGACTCCTTGGCCGGCGCCCGGTCGGTGACGACGACCTCGAACCGGCCGCTGCCGCTGCCGTTGACCTGGGTCGGCACCGTGCCCTCGGGCCGGTCGGCCGAGCGCGCCCGGGGCCCGGCGTCGTCGATCAGTTCGAGCTGGATCGGCTGGTCAGGGCAGTGCGCGCGGTGGGCCTCCACCGCGCGCGAGCACGCCTCACCAACGGCCAGACGAACCTCGTCGAGGGCCTGTTCCGAGATGCCCGCCCGCCGGGCCACGGCCGTGGCCATGAGCCGCGCGGTGCGCACGTGCGCGGGCAGCGCGCTGATCGTCAGCTGGACGATTGCCATCGCTCGCTCGTTACGTAACTACTTCGACTTACGCTTGTCGATGGCGTCCTGCACCGACTCGTAGATCCCGAACACCTTGGTCAGGCCGGTGATCCGGAAGATCTTCAGGATCCGCTCCTGGGTGCAGACGAGGTCGAGCGTGCCGTCATGGGCGCGCACGCGCTTGAGGCCGCCGACGAGCACGCCGAGCCCCGTCGAGTCGAGGAACTCCACCTTCTCCATGTTGACGACAAGGTGGAAGTTCCCCTTGTTGACCAGGTCGATCAACAGTTCACGCAGCCGAGGCGCGGTATAGACATCGATCTCACCCTCAACGACGACGATCTCGGTGTCGTCTTCGCTGTAGTGATCAAGCTTCAGGTCCACTAGTCCTCCAGCGCCGAACCGCGATTGGAAACCGCGAGTGATCTCTGCCGGGCGTTACCCCACAGGGCGGCATTCAACCACGCCTGGTCGTTGCATCTGTCCGCTACACACAAGAAAACCACGACACCGCGCGTGTGTTCCCCGAGATGCCACACTGAAACCGGTGTCCGCGCAGCCGCCGGTCCGGAGTGGTCCGGCCGGGGAACCGCCGAGGGGGTGTCGGGATGAGCCGGTGGGAGACGACGCTCCAGCGGTTGTGGCGTGACGACACCCGCCCCTCCCGGCTGACACACGTGCACCGCGTGCCGGGCGGCCGCGGAGTGACCGAAGACTGGCCAGGCTGGACACCACCCTCCCTGGTGGAACGGCTCGCCGAAGCGGGAGTCACCGCGCCGTGGGCCCATCAGGTGGCCGCGGCCGATCTGGCCCACGCCGGCAGCAATGTGATCATAGCCACCGGTACCGCGTCCGGAAAGTCGCTGGCCTTCCTGCTGCCGGCGGCCGCCGCGGTCGAGGCCGGCGGCACCGTGCTCTACGTCTCCCCCACCAAGGCGCTCGCCGCCGACCAGCTGCGTTCGCTGGAGGAGCTGGCGCTCCCCGGCCTGCGCGCCGCCGGGTACGACGGCGACACCCCCGGAGAGGTGCGCGCGTGGGTGCGCGCGCACGCCGACTACGTGCTCACCAACCCCGACATGCTGCACCGGGCGATCCTCGGCCGGCACGCCGCCTGGGCGGGCTTCCTGCGGCGGCTGCGCTACGTCGTCGTCGACGAGGCGCACCGGTACCGCGGCGTGTTCGGCTCGCACGTCGCGCAGATCCTCCGCCGGCTGCGCAGGGTCTGCGCGCGCTACCGGAGCGAGCCCACGTTCATCCTGGCCTCCGCCACGGCCGCGGCGCCGGAGGAGAGCGCGCGGCGGCTCATCGGGCTCCCGGTGCGCGCGGTCGTCGAGGACGCCGCCCCGCGGGCGGCCCTCAGCTTCGCGCTGGTGGAGCCCGAACTCACGGGGCAGACGGGGGAGAACGGCGCGCCGGTCCGGCGGACCGCCACCGCCGAGGCGGCCGAGCTCATGGCGGACCTGGCGCGCGAGGGCGTGCGCACCCTGGCGTTCGTCCGCTCGCGGCAGGGGGCGGAGATGGTCGCGCTTTCGGCGCAGCGGGCCCTGAACGAGGCCAGGGCGCCCGATCTCGCCCGGCGGGTGGCCGCCTACCGCGCGGGCTACCTCGCCGCCGACCGCCGCGATCTGGAGGGCGCGCTGCGGTCCGGTGAGCTCCTCGGGCTGGCGAGTACCAACGCGCTGGAGCTCGGGGTGGACATCACCGGCCTGGACGCCGTGCTGCTCACCGGATGGCCGGGGACGCTGGCGTCGCTGTGGCAGCAGGCCGGGCGCGCCGGGCGGCGCGGAGATGACGCGCTGGCCGTGTTCATCGCGCGCGACGACCCGCTGGACACCTACCTCGTGCACCACCCGGAAGCCGTCTTCGGCCGGCCGGTGGAGTCCACCGTGCTCGATCCGGAGAACCCGTACGTGCTCGGACCGCACCTCTGCGCGGCGGCCGAGGAGATTCCGCTGACCGAGCCGGACCTGGAGGTCTTCGGGCCCGCCGCCGAGCCGGTCCTCGCCGACCTCGTGAAGCGCGGCATGCTGCGGCGGCGGCCGCGGGGCTGGTTCTGGACCCGCCGCGACCGGGCGTGCGACCTCGCTGACATCCGGGGCGCCGGCGGGCCGCCGGTGCAGATCGTCGACGCCGGCACCGGCCAGCTGCTGGGCACGGTCGACGAGGCGGCGGCGCACGCGGCGGTGCACGACGGCGCCGTCTACCTGCACCAGGGGCTGACGTACGTGGTGGACCGGCTCGACCTCGACGACCATGTGGCGCTGGTCCACGCGGAGGACCCCGAGTACAGCACGTGGGCGCGCGACGTCACCGAGATCGAGATCCTCTCGACCCTGCGGGAGCAGAGCTGGGGCGCCGCCGCGGTGTGCTTCGGCGATGTCCGGGTGGCCCGGCAGGTGGTGGGGTACCTCAAGCGCGACGTCCGGACCGGGACGGTGCTGGGGGAGCAGCCGCTCGACCTCCCGGAGCGGACCCTGCGCTCGCGGGCGGTGTGGTGGACGGTCTCACCGGAGGCCGAGCGCCGGCTGCGGGCGGAGGGCGTCGACCTGCGCGGCGCCGCCCACGCGGCCGAACACGCGTCGATCGGCCTGCTGCCGCTGTTCGCCACGTGCGACCGGTGGGACATCGGCGGGGTCTCCACCGCGCTGCACGCCGACACCGGGCTGCTCACCGTCTTCGTCTACGACGGGCACGAAGGCGGCGCGGGGTTCGCCGAGCGGGGCTTCGCCGCGGCCCGGGACTGGCTCGCCGCGACCCGCGCCGCCATCGCCACCTGCGAGTGCGCCGACGGGTGTCCTTCGTGCATCCAGTCGCCGAAGTGCGGGAACGGCAACGATCCGCTGAGCAAGGCCGGCGCCCTCCGGCTGCTGGACGAGGTGCTCGGAGGGGGCTGCGCGGAGCGCTGACGTGCCGGGGGCAGTGGCGCGGTGCAGCGGCGCGGTGCCCCGGATGCGCGGACCCGAATCGCGCCGGTGAGTGGCCCGACGGGATTTCCCGGGCCGCGCCGCCGGAGAAAGGCCGCGGGCTCGGCGGTGGCCGCCGATGACCGGGCAACCGGCTGCCGGGAACCGGGGCTCCGGTGCGGAGGGCGCTTTGAGCGGTAGGCGCATGCGGCGGAAATCGCCGTGCCGTGGAAAGCGGGACGCGCCGTTCTGCGCGCCGAATACCTGGTATTTCTCGTGGTCGGCGGCGGTGCGGTGCGGATACGGCACCCGGGGAATGCGGGCGGGGGCGGCAGGGTGCGGATCAATTCCGCGATCTTGGTGGACGCCTTAGCTGTAGCGGTTTTCCGCAAAGGGGTGGCGGCGGAAAAATTCGGTGCATGAATTTCTCCCTCGATGTGATTAGGAGTCGAGTGGGGTGGGAATAACCCTGCGACCACGGTAGGAAGGTGCCGATTCTCCCATTCGGCGCTCCGGGATCGAGGTGGAAGCACCTCGGCACCCGGCGCGGCCGGTGATCACCACCGGTCACCAATTCGCCGGTCCGGAGTTTCGGGGCCGGCGGCCGCGGCCGGCGCCCGCCCACCGGTCTTCGGACCGGCGGTGCCGAATCCCCGATCGACTCCACGAGTTCGGTCCGAGGTCGGCCATCGTGCGAAACGCCGCGCTGTCGGGCTCCCACCGTGCGCTTCTCCAACCGTATGTCCGGCGTCATCGGCTCCCGTCCGGCCGTCGTGGGCGTTTTCGCACCACGTCGACCGCGCGGGGCCGGCGCATCGAATCACCGCCTTTCCGAGATGCGGCCACATCTCCGAACGGCGCTGCTGCGGGCATTCCCCGTGAATGTCCACGGCCATCACCCATCCCTGCCGTGTTCCCGGATTCGTCGGACGGACACGGTGTTTCCCGCCGCGGGGCCGCTACCCCCGAAAACGCGACCCCGCGGCCGGCGTCGTCCCCGGAGGACCGGGCCGACAGTTCTCCGAGTGGCGGCGCCGCACGCTCGGTCGTATCCGCGGAGGGGCGGTGCGACCTCTCCCCCAAGGAAAACGAAATGGATGGCGCGATCCCGTGTCCGAACGGACCTGGTGGATGTCATGACTACATTCCTGATGGAAGGAGCTGCCCGAGGCAACGCGAGCGAACAGCGACCTGCCGCTTCTGCGGCGACGTGATCACGGCTCGCCGCTAGCGCGGGTGGCCGCCGCCGGCCGGGGTGCGGCCGGCGGCGGTGAATTCGTTCTTAAGTTCGTTTCCGTGGCCGCCGGTGCCATTGTCGGCGACCATTTCCCGCCGGGACGGAGATTTCGACGCGCCCGGACCCGATTCGGAGAATCGGGTCCGGGCGTTCTCCATGTCCGGGCCCGGGTCCGCGTGCACCGTCATGGGCAGCGTCCCCCCGCGAGGGGCCGCCGTGGGGCGGACCGGCCGGGCGGAGCCGCCCTGTCCGCGAGTAGCTCCCGCCACCGGTACCGCCGGAAGGCGGGGACGGCCGGGCCCGCCTCGGATGCGGTGTCATCTGCCTCGGACCCGCCGCCGCCCGCGGTACCTCGGCGGGAACCGGGGCCAGCCGATGGTCAGCCGGAGGGCCAGGGTGGCCACCGCCAGGAGCGAGAGCAGCCAGGTCGAGACCGCACCCGCGAAGCGGTGCCGGTCGGCGACCGGGGCGGACGGCGGCGCGTAGCCGTACCGCGCCTGCACCGGCTCGGGCGCCGGGGCCGACCGGGCCTCGCGTCCGGGCACGGCGGTGTTCGGCGAGCGGGCCGGTGCCGGTTCCGGCGTGGACCGGGCGGCGGCCGGCCGGTGCGCGGCCGGCGTGGCCGCCGCTGCGGGCGCCGTCGGCTCCCGGCCGAGTGGCCGCGCGGCGCCGTCTCCACCAGATCCGGAGCCGGCGGCCGGTCGGGGGGTGGGAGCCGCCCCGCCTGTGCCGCGCACCGCGGCATCCCTCGGCGGACCGGGCAGCCAGGGGGCTTCGAGCCGGGCGGAGTCGCGGCCGACCACCATCCGGGTGCCGTCGATCGAGCGGAGTTCGACACCCTCCGCGCCGAAGGAGACCCGTCCCTCGGGATGGGGGAGGGTGAAGGCCGAGCAGAGCAGCGCCGCGCCGACGGCCAGGGTGACGGGTACCGGTCCGCGGCGGCGGAGGGGAGGACATACGGGGGACGCTGTCATCGCGTTCTCCAACCTCGATCGGGCGTCGTTCGGACAGCGGGCACGGAACCCGGCTAGGCGTCGACACGGTGGGCGGCCGGCCCGGCCCGGGCGGCCCCCCTCCCCCGGCCGCCGCGCGTCTCGGTCCGGACGTCGATCACCAGACCGGTCAACCGGCACTCGGTGAGGACAGCACCGTTGGCGGCCGCGGCGGCGCTGGCGGCGGCACAGGCGCGCTCGCCGCCGTGGACGGCCTCGCGGGCGCCGGCCAGCGCCGCGAGGTCGGCGGCCGCCGCCGCCCGGTGCCGCTCGGCACGTGCTCCGCCGACCAGCACGACGGCGACCGTGCCGAACCACAGGAGGACGCACAGCACGAGCAGCCAGACCACTCCCGATCCCCGGTCCCGCCGCGCGCTCCCCGGCTCACAGCGGCGCCGCCTTCCGTTCCTCCAGCGGGGTCGCCGCCGTGGCGCGCACGGGGACGGCGACCGCGGCACCCGGGACGAGCGGCACGGCGACCCGGACGGTGACGCGGGCGAAGACGCCGTCGTCCACGATCTCCACGACGGCCCCGGCCGGTGCGACGTCACCGGCCAGCCGGCGCACGACGTCGACGGTGTCGCCGCGCGCCGCGGCACGGGCTCCCACCCGGGCGGCGTCCACGCACGCCACATGCGCTGCCGCGGCGCCGACCGCCCCGAGCGCCGCCCCGAGCAGCAGGCACAGCCCGGGCAGCGCGACGGCGATCTCGGCGGTGACCATGCCCCGCTCCCCGCGCCGGGCACGGGCCGGGCAGCTCCCGAGCACGCCACGCCTCAACCCCCGACCTGGAGGGCGTCAGTCAACATGCTGGTGAGGGTGTCGCGTACCTGCGAACTGGTCAGGATGACGTACAGAACAGCGGCGAACGCGCATGCGGCAACGGTTCCGAGTGCGTACTCGGCCGTCGACATGCCGATAGCGCACCGCCCGTGGGCTGACCGCCGGAGCCGGCCGAGAGTGGTGAAGAGGTACGACATCGGGGACAAGGCGGGCACAGTTCCTCCTTCGTGACGCGGCCGGACCAGGGGCAGGGCGTCCGACCTGCCCCCAGAGTGCGGTCCGGCCGCTATGCGGGGAAGTGGAATCTGCTGGCCTGTGGATAACTCGACGGGTTATGCACAGGCCAGTGTGGAAAATGGCGCGAAATGGGATGGCAAACGGGACGAGAGGCGACGGTCGGGCACGGCGTCCGTGCGGACCGGGACCGCGGCACCGACACGGACGGGCCGGGGCCAGCGCCCGGTGAGGGGCGCCGGCGGTCCCCGTGCCCGGCGAACAGGGGGGACCGGCGGAGATCACCCGCCTCCGATATCCCGGTCGCGAACGCGGTGCCCCGGCCGTCCGCCGCGATGGCGGCGATGCCCGAACCGCACCGGGCCCGGCCGGCCTGCGATCCACCGTGTTCCCGCCACCGGGAGAAGGCAGCGGGTCGCGCATACGCGCGGTTCCGGCAGCGCGTCCACCTGCGCCGTCGGGGCACCCGGGTTCCGACGGGACCGGGGCCGAGGGGGAGCGGCCGAGCGGGTACCGCCGCACGCGTCTGATGGGCGCACTCAGCAGGGCGCGTCTGATCCGGCCACCGAGGCCGTGCCCACCGCCGCGGCGCGAGGGTCCCGCTGCGGCCGTCGAGCGGTGTCCGGTCGCTACCTCGGGCGGACCTCGGGCACAACGAAACGCGGCCGTCGTGCGGGGCGTCTCGGGACCGTCCGGCCACTCGGGCATGCCCGGGCGATCCGCGCAAGCCGCGGAGAAGACCGGCCACCGGCACACCCGTCCGTCAACGGCTTCGATCTCGTCGAACCAGGTTGGCGAACGTACGGACCGCTTGAGCCGGGCGAAGCAGCGCTCAATCAGATTCCACCGCTGGGACGGCCATCGGGGAGGTCGACGTCTCGGGCGCTGCCAAGCACCGCCACCGGCGGGCCACCGCCCGCTCCACCCCGGTGCGTCCTGCCGATCAGCCCGCCCCGGGACCGGCCGAGCGTCTGCCAGATCCGCTCGGCCTGATGGCCGCCGGATCGTCCCGCGACCGGACCACCGCCCACCATAGGCCCCGTCGTCAGACCATCCCTCCGGGCCCACACCGCCGGAGTCCGCCCCGGGGTGCGGTCTCTGGTTTCCGTAGTGTGGCGCTCTCGGCGAGTGCATCACCGAGCCGCATCCGAGATCCGTCCTCGCGGGAGGCGGCACATGCCCGCGGCTCCGGAGGAACCTGACGGCCGGTGCTCGCGTCCGCGACCACGTGGTCATCGAACGGGCGCCGGTCGGGCTCCGGGTCGGCAGGCCGGAGGTGCTCCGCGCGGCGGCGGGCGTGTTCCGTGGTCACATGAGGGGGAGGCCGCCGAGGAGGCCCGCCGCCAGGGGGACGACACCGATCAGGACGAAGGCCGGCAGGAAGCACACACCGAGCGGGAGCACCGCCAGCACGCCGGCGCGCTGGGAGCGGCCGATCGCGTGGGCGCGGATGGCGCGACGGCACTCGGCGGAGTGGCGGTCGAGGACGGCGGCGACGGGGGCGCCGGTGCGTGCGGCGCGGGACAGGGTGCGAGCCAGTGCGGCCAGTGCCGGCGGCTCGCGGACGTCGCGCCAGGCGGCGGCCGGGTCGGCACCCAGGCGCAGGCGGTCGGCCACGGCGGCCAGTTCCGCGCCGAGCGGGCCGCCGACCGCCGGGGCCACGGCGTCCAGTGCGCCGGTCATGGTGCCCCCCGCGCGCAGTGCCGCGGTCAGCAGGTCCACCGCCACGGGCAGCGCGGCGGTGATCCGGGCCTGCCGCAGGCGGGCCGCGGCGGTGTCGCCGTGCCGCAGCCGCCACCACACGGCGGCGCCGGCGGTCAGGCCGACCAGCGGGCCGAGCACCGGACCGAGGACCAGGAGCGCCGTGCCCACCGGTGCGGCCGCAACCAGGACGGCCGCCGCCGGGCCGACCCGCCGCGGAGTGCGGGCGCGGAGCGGCCGCGGTACGGACCCCAGTGCGGACCCCAGTGCGGGCCGCAGCGCGGCGAGCCGACGGGCGGCCGGTGAGCGTTCGGCCCCGGCGAGCAGCCAGCCGGCCGCGCCGGCGCACACCACGGTGAGGGCCGCCAACGCGCCCATCACGGCAGGCACCCCGCGGACGGGAGTGCCGGGACCGCGCACAGCGGAAAGCGGGAGACCGAGGTGCTCCGTCCGGTCCGTCGGTGCCCCCCGCCCATTGCCGCCGCGGCCCTCACCCCGGCTCCAGGACCGCGTGCACGGTGCGGACCATGCGGTGCGTCCACCAGAGGCCGAGGAGGTCCAGCGCCACGCCGCCCGTGAGGCACAGCAGGCCGGCGGGGGTGCCCAGCAGGAAGGCGAGCGGCCGCCCGCCCAGGGCGGACGCCATGAGGAGGCCGACGACCGGCAGCACGGCGAGGACCAGTGACGTGGTGCGCGGCCCGGCCAGCTGGGCGGAGAGTTCGCTGCGCAGTGCGGCGTCCTCGGCCAGCGTGTCGGCCAGCCGGGCGACGACGGCGGCCAGCCCGCCGCCGGCGCCGGACGCCACGTGCCAGCAGGCCGCGAGGGGGCCGAGGCCGGCCGCGCCGGGCTGCCGGGCGGCCCGACGCAGCGCGGGCCCGGGATCGTCGCCGCCGCGTGCCGCCGCGACGGCGTCAGCCAGCTCGCCGCCGACCGCGGGCGGGAGTTCCGCCGCAGCCGCCGCCAGCGCGTCGCCGGGGGCGCGCCCGGCGTGCAGTTCGGCCGCGAGCACCCGGCAGAGCTCGATGACAGCGGCCCTCCGGCGCCGTTCGCTCCGGCCGGAGACGGCCGCGAGTCGGTGCGCGAGCCGCTCCCGTAGGGCGGAACGCCCGGGCGCCGGGCCGGCCGAGGCGCGCCGCAGCGCGCGCAGCCGTACCTCCGCCCGGCCGGGGAGCGCGCACAGCGCGGCCAGGCCGGTCAGACCGGCCAGCAGCGCGACGAGAGCGGGGAGCTCGATGCCGTGGACCGGCCCCGCGGCCGGTGTCACGCGGAGGTCCCGGAGCCCGGGTCGGCGGACCGCCACGCGCCACCCACCCGGTCCGTGAGCTCGCCGAGGCCCTCGTGGGCGGCGACGGATCCGTCACCGGGAAAGGCCACCGCCGGCACCGCGCGGACGAGTCCGGACGCGTCACGCCGCAGCACGCACACCTCGGCGACCCGGCGCGGCCCACCGGGGTCGCGCACGACGTGCACGACCAGCGCCCGAGTGGCGGCGAGTTGGCTGTGCACCGCCTCGCGGCTGAGGCCGGCCGCGCACCCGAGCGCCTCGATGCGCGCGGGGACGTCCACCGCCGCGTTGGCGTGGACGGTCCCGCAGCCTCCCTCGTGACCCGTGTTCATGGCGGCCAGCAGGGTGACGATCTCGGTTCCGCGGACCTCACCGACCACGAGCCGGTCTGGGCGCATCCGCAGCGCCTGCCGCACGAGCTGGTGCAGGGTGACTCCGCCGGTGCCCTCGATGTTGGGTGGGCGTGCCTGCAGCCGGACGACGTGCGGGTGGTCGGGGCGCAGTTCCGCGGAGTCTTCCACGAGGAGCAGCCGCTCGCGGCGGTCGGCGAGGGAGAGCAGCGCCGACAGCAGAGTGGTCTTGCCGGTACCGGTGCCGCCGCAGACGACGAACGGTGCCCGCGCCGCCAGCACGGCGCGCAGCAGCCGGGCTCCCTCGGCCGGCACACTGCCCGCCGCGACGAGTTCGTCGAGCGAGAACACCCGCCGGCGCGGCAGCCGCAGCGACAGGCAGGTGCCCTCGGGCGCCACGGGCGCGAGCACCGCGTGCAGCCGGACGCCGCCGGGCAGCGCGGCGTCCACCCAGGGGGCGGCGTCGTCGAGACGGCGGCCGGCCTGCGCGGCCAGCCGCTGGGCGAGCCGCCGGACCGCGGCGTCGTCCGGGAAGCGCACCCCCTCGGCCGGGTGCAGACCGCGCCCGTCGTCGACCCACACCTCCCCGGGCCCGTTGACCAGGACGTCGGTCACGGCTGGGTCGGCCAGCAGGGGCTCCAGCGGGCCCGCGCCGGTGAGGTCGGCACGCAGCAGCCGGGCGATGGCGAGGACTTCGGAGTCGCCGAGCACGCCGCCCTCGGCCCGCAGCGCCGCGGCAACCCGGGCGGGCGTGGGGCCGGCGCCCTCGCGGGCCAACCGGGCGCGCACGGCGTCGAGCAGGGCGGGGTCGGGGGCGGTCCGCCCCGCCGTGGCGGGCAGCGGGGTCATCGGTGGGCCCCCGAGACGGCACCCAGCTGGGCGACGAACGCGGTGCCGAACGCGGCGAGCGGTGAGCCCGGCCGGTCGGCAGGAACGTCGCCCCGGTCCAGGAGGCGCGCGAGGCCGGGCTCGTCGGTCAGCTCGCCGGCCACCGGCAGATCAAGTGTGGCGGCGACGGTGTCGGGCGCCAGCCGACCACGTCCGCCGCGCACCACCAGCCGCACATCGGCCGCGTGCTCCCGTACTGCCGGGACCAGCCGGGAGGCGGCGATCACCGCGTGCACGTCGGTGGGGAGCACGAGGAGGGCGACGGTGCTGCGCCGGAGCGCCTCCTCGGCGGGTGCCCCGAGGGCCCGGGGCAGGTCCACCACTACGAGACCGGAACCGCGCGCGGCCGACGCCAGCACGGCGCGCATGGCGTCGACCGGGACGTCGGCCGCCGGTCCGGGCGCCCAGGTGAGCAGGGTGAGCCCGCGCACGCTGGGCAGCGCTCCGTGCAGTGCGTGATGGCTCATGCGGCCGCGCCGGGCGAGGAACTCGGCCCAGCGCGCACCTTCGGCGTGCTCGTGGCCGAGCAGCAGGTCGAGCCCACCGCCGAGCGGATCGGCGTCGACCAGCAGGGTGCGGGTCCCGTGCCGCCGGCCGGCCAGCGCCAGCGCGACGGCGACCAGACTCGCACCCGCGCCGCCCCGGCCGCCGATGACCGCCACGACTGCCGCGCTTCCGGGGCCGCCGTCGGCTGCCTCGGCGAGCAGGTCCACCAGCCGGGTCTCCGCCTCCGGGAGCGCCAGCACCTCCCGGGCGCCGATCCGCAGCGCGCTCGGCCAGAGCCGGTCGGTACCGCCCGCGGCCGCGCCGGCACCGCCCTCCCCGGCGTGGTCCACGCCGGCCGAGGCTTCGGCGACCACGACGTTGGGGTGCCGCTCGGGCTCCAGCCGCGCGAGCGCCGGAGCGAGGTCGGCCCCGACGACCACCAGCGGCGCCCGGCCCCAGTCCCGCCGCGCGTGCGCGACGGCATGCGCCACGGTGACCTCGACATCGGCCGCCGCGGCGAGCCGCAGCAGCTCGTCGAGCAGGTGCGAATCGGCGGTGACCAGGAGGGGGCGTGCCGGCGCGGCCGGCGGAGCGTGGGCGTCCATGCGGGTGACCTTCCGACGGGGGACGGCTGACATCCCACGGTCACCCGGCGGAGCGGCGCGGTGATAATCCGGTCCACAGCCTGTGGATGACGGGTCCTCCGGCGGCCCGGACAGCGCGGGGTGCCAGGCGGCGTGCGGGCCCGCCGCTCCGGAGCGCCCGAAGGGGACCGGCGGCCAACCACGCCGGGACTGGCGACACCGGGCGGCTGACTGGCAGGTGGCACGCCCGGGGCGGGGCCCGGCCCGGTTCCACCGCCGACTCCTGGACGAGTGGTTCCGCTGTGGTGGGTGGTCGTCGGCGGTCAGGGGCCTGGTGACCGGTGCGCCGGTGTGGTGGTGCCGGATCGCCGCTGCCGTGGCCAGGATCCGCTGGCCGACTCCGACCGTGAGACTGTGAGGTCCTCGAAGGTCCGCCCACCGTGGTGTTCCAGGCCGGGTTGGCCTGTGAGGGGGTCATGGACTGACTCGACCAACTGCCGCACCCCCCCTTGGAGCAGGTGCTCGCCGGGGCGGGGCCGCTCGCGCGTGGAAGAGGGCCGCGGCAGCGTGCCCCCGCCCGTTCGGCGAGCCGGGCCTCCAACGCCTTGGAGGCGATGCCCCTGGTCGGCGGTCAGCAGCAGCCCGGGCCGGTCGGCGGCCAGGGCCGGATCCGCGGGGAGGAGCGCGGCCAGCACGTCGCACTCGTCGACCTTCGGGCTGGCCAGGGCCCAGGTGATGGCAATCCCGGTGGGGGTGCGGAGCAGGAGCAGGCGCCGTCCCCGGGAGAAGCGTGAGTGGGAGCGGCGGTAGCCGCAGGCGGCCCGTCGCGGCGAGGGCCGCACCCGCCGAGGGCTCCGGGGGGGTAGAGCCGGCGCCGTTATCCAGACAGGTCGATCGGGCGGGAGCATGGGCGGCGTCCTCGTCACCGACATGGCAGCATTCCGGCCGGGGGCGCCACCGCCGTCGCGGTGGTGGTGTCCGGCATATGCTGCCGTGTCGGGTCGCTCGGGTGCCGGTCGTGCGCGGTGGGGGCCGGGGCGCAATTCCTCCGGGCCACGCGCTCGACACGCTCGCGCGCAAGTAACAAATCTAATACGCAACGTTACCACGGCGATTTGCGCTCTCGGCCGGAAAATGCTTCTCCCGGGACTCTTTTCAACGCGGCCGATCCGGCGTAGAAAGGAAGAGTCAGGTGGGGACGCATCCCCACCGGGATACGGCGACCGGGTACCCACGCGTCACCAAGCCGCGAGAGGCCCGTCCAGGCCAGGTAGCCCCTGGTCGGACTAAGAACCGTACGCCTGCTAGCCCGGCGCGACGTATCCGCGGCGGCGCCTTGGCCCCGGACTCGCGTTCGGCGGGGCGCCGTTCGCTGTGCCGGCCGGCGTTCCTTCCGCCGTTCTCGGATTTGCGATGCTATATCGGTATCCCACCATCCGGACGACAATGGGATTTCCCCTGCCGCGCCGTACAGCGCCCGGGTTATCCCCGCCGCAGCGCCTCGCAGGCTGCCAGGGATTCCCTCGCGCCCGCCGTCACCGCCTGCGAGCAGTGCACCACCCACGCCGCCACTCCCTCGGGCGTTCCGCCGACGTAGCCGCGCACCGCCGCACCGTACTCCTCGCGCAGCTCGGCGTGGCCGAGCTCGGTCGGTACCAGCGACTTGGGGTCCAGACCGCGTTCGACGAGAGTGAGCCGCTCCGCCGCGCGCGCCGCGATCCCGTCCGCCCACCCGAACGGGCGCAGCGCCAGCAGCTCCCCGTGCACGAGGGCGCCCACCACCAGCGCGGGAACGGAGGCGGGGGCGGCCAGCAGCCAGGACAGGGCGTCCAGGCGCCGCGCGACCTCCGCCGCGCCGGGCGGCGTACCCAGCCCGAGCGGGTCCTCGGCGTCCTCCCCGTCCGCCCGCGGCCGGCCGAGGCGCTCGGCCGGCACGGCGTCGGCCGCGGCGAGGACGTGCAGCCGCGCCAGCGCCTGGCGCGGCGCCCTGCGCCACGTGGCGACCAGGGTGCCGAGCTCGGCCGACACCCGAAGCGCGCCCCTGACCCGGGCGTCGGCCCCGGCGCCGGCCCGCATCTCGTCCAGCGCGACCTCGGCGCCCTCCAGCCGGGCCGAGCCCCACGCGCCGCGCAGCGCGGCCTCCATGGAGACGTCGGCGCTGTGCCGCCGCAGCACCCGGTGGCCGAGCAGCCGGTCGACGACCGCGCGGGTCTCCCGTACGGCCGCGTCCACCTCGGGAAGCTCCGAGATCCGGCGCAGCGGGTCAGCTGATACCCCATTCACGCTATGCACCCTACGTGCGGGATGCGGCCACCCATTGCCGGCGTTCCCCTTGTGACCACCGCCACCCGGCTGATGGAGTGGCATCCACCACATGATTTATTGGGGATGGCACCCGCGAAGAGTAAGGAGCACCACAGTGGCTGAGACTCCACCTGCGCCGGGGCAGGAGAACCAGCAGACCCTCTCCAACCTGCTGCAGGAGTCCCGGCGGTTCCCGCCGCCCCCCGAACTGGCCGCCGAGGCGAACGTCCGCGCCGAGGCCTTCGCCGCCGCCGACGCCGACCGGCTCGGCTTCTGGGCGGAGCAGGCCGGCCGGCTGCGGTGGGAGCGCCCGTGGGACACCGTCCTGGACTGGCAGCCCCCGTTCGCCAAGTGGTTCGTCGGCGGGAAGCTCAACGCCGCGGTCAACTGCGTCGACCGGCACGTCGAGGCCGGCCGCGGTGACAAGGTCGCCTACCACTGGGAGGGCGAGCCCGGCGACACCCGCACCATCACCTACGCCCAGCTCAAGGACCTCGTCTGTCAGGCGGCGAATGCGCTGGAGGAGCTCGGGGTCACCAAGGGCGACCGCGTCGCCATCTACATGCCGATGATCCCCGAGACTGTCGTCGCCATGCTGGCGTGCGCCCGCATCGGCGCCCCGCACATGGTGGTCTTCGGCGGCTTCTCGGCCGACGCCCTGGGCAGCCGGCTCGACGACAGCGACGCCAAGCTGGTGATCACCGCCGACGGCGGCTACCGGCGCGGCAAGCCGAGCGGTCTCAAGCCGGCGGTGGACGAGGCACTGCGGAGCCGGCCCGGCGTCCGCAACGTCCTCGTCGTGCGCCGCACCGGGCAGGACGTGGAGTGGACCGAGGGCCGCGACGTGTGGTGGCACGACGTGGTGGAGCGCCAGGGCACGGAGCACGCGGCGCCCGCCCACGACGCCGAGGACCCGCTGTACATCATGTACACCAGCGGGACCACCGCGAAGCCCAAGGGCATCCTGCACACCACCGGCGGCTACCTCACCCAGGTCTCGTACACGCACTGGGCCGTCTTCGACCTCAAGCCCGAGACCGACGTGTTCTGGACCGCCGCCGACATCGGCTGGGTCACCGGCCACTCCTACATCGTGTACGGCCCCCTCTCCAACGGCGCGACCTCGGTGATGTACGAGGGCACGCCGGACACCCCGCACCGCGGCCGGTTCTGGGAGATCGTGCAGAAGTACGGGGTCACGATCGCCTACATGGCGCCCACGGCCATCCGCACGTTCATGAAGTGGGGCGAGGACATCCCCGCCCAGTACGACCTGTCCAGCCTCCGCGTGCTCGGCTCGGTGGGCGAGCCGATCAACCCCGAGGCCTACGTCTGGTACCGCAAGAACATCGGCGGCGACCGCGTGCCGGTCGTGGACACCTGGTGGCAGACCGAGACCGGGGCGATCATGGTCTCGCCGCTGCCCGGGGTGACCGAGGCCAAACCGGGCGCCGCGATGCGCCCGCTGCCGGGCATCAGCGTCGACGTGGTGGACGACGAGGCCAAGTCGGTGCCCGACGGCGGCGGCGGGTTCATCGTCGTCCGCGAGCCCTGGCCGTCGATGCTGCGCGGCATCTGGGGCGACCCCAAGCGCTACGAGGAGACCTACTGGTCCCGCTTCGAGGGCCTGTACTTCCCCGGCGACGGCGCCAAGCGGGACGAGGACGGCGACATCTGGCTGCTCGGCCGGGTCGACGACGTCATGCTGGTCTCCGGCCACAACATCTCCACCACGGAGGTGGAATCGGCCCTGGTGGCGCACGCCAAGGTCGCCGAGGCGGCCGTCGTGGGCGCCACCGACCCGGTCACCGGCCAGGCGATCGTCGCCTTCGTGATCCTGCGCGGCGAGGCCGGCGAGGGCGGCGAGGAGCTGGTCAGGGAGCTGCGGGACCACGTCGGTTCCTCCCTCGGCCCGATCGCCAAGCCGCGGCAGATCCTGGTGGTGCCGGAGCTGCCGAAGACCAGGTCGGGCAAGATCATGCGCCGGCTCCTCCGCGACGTCGCGGAGAACCGGACGCTCGGCGACGTCTCCACCCTCACCGACGCGAAGTCCATCGAGACGCTGCGCGACGTGTTCCAGGGCGCGAGCGGCTCCGACGACTGACCCGGGCCGCCCCCGGCCACGCTCCGGATCCGATGGCGCCCGCACCGCTGCCAGGTGCGGGCGCCATCGCCGTTCCCGCGCCGCGTCACCGGGCCGCGCGACCGCGGTGCGCCCGTGGTGGGTGAGGTGCCCGTGGCGGGATATGTGCGAGACTTCCAAGGACGTTCTCCGAATGAAGGGAGCCACCTCGATGTCCGAGACCCGGTCGGGTGGCCGCGAGCCGGCGGACGGCACCACCGACGATCGCTCGCTCCGCGAACTCGTCTCCGACGTCAGCGGCGACCTCTCCCAGCTCGTGCGCCTGGAGATGGAGCTCGCCCGGCTGGAGCTGGCCCAGGAGGCGCAGAAGGTCGCCAGGGGCACCGGGCTCTTCGTCGGCGCCGCGCTGCTCGGCCACCTCGTGCTCATCCTCGCCTCGGTCACCGTCGCCCTCGGCCTGTACGCGCTCGGCCTGGCGCCCTGGCTGGCCTTCCTGATCGTCACGGTCGTGTACGTGCTGCTCGCCGCCGGCCTCGTCCTGGTCGGTCAGCGCTACTTCAAGCGGCTGCAGGGCATGCCGCGCACGAACGCCACGATGACGTCCTCGATGGCCGTGCTGCGTCGGGAGCGGCCCGCCGGGTCCGCCGGCCCGGCCGAGTCCTGACGGCGGCGCGCCGCGGCGGACGGGCGGGCATGCGTGACGAATCAGCCGTCATGGTCGACGGGCCGTGGACGCACCGCACGGTCAGCGCCGCCGGTACCCGGTTCCACCTGGTCGAGGCGGGCGACGGTCCGCTGGTGCTGCTGCTGCACGGCTTCCCGCAGTTCTGGTGGTCCTGGCACCGGCAGCTGACCCCGCTCGCCGAGGCAGGCTACCGGGCGGTGGCGGTCGACCTGCGCGGATACGGGGCGAGTGACAAGCCGCCGCGCGGATACGACCTGGTGACGCTGGCCGCCGACGCCGCCGGTCTGGTCCGCGCACTCGGGGAGGCCGAGGCCGTCGTGGTCGGGCACTCCACCGGGGCCATGCTCGGATGGACGATGGGCCGCTACTTCCCGAAGATGGTGCGGCGCCTGGCGGTGCTGTCGATGCCGCACCCGCTGCGGCTACGCGCCGGCATGCTCTCGCTGGGGCAGGGGTGGTCGAGCCGGCACTTCTTCGGGTACCAACTCCCCATGCTGCCCGAGCGCCGACTGCTCGCCGACGACGCCGCACTGGTCGGCCGCATGCTGCGCGGCTGGTCGCGGCCGGGGTGGCCGGACGCGGCGACCGAGCGGCGGTTCCGCGACGCGTTCCAGATCCCCGGGGTGGCGCACTGCTCGCTGGAGTACTACCGCTGGTTGTTCCGCTCGCAGGTCCGGCCGGACGGGCAGCGCTACATGGCCCGGATGCGCCGGCCGGCGACCGTCCCGACCCTCCAGATGCACGGGTCGGCCGATCCGGTCCTGCTGCCCATGACCGCGCGCGGATCAGGGCGCTACGTCGAGGCGCCGTATCGGTGGCGGCTGATCGAGGGCGCGGGCCACTTCCCGCACCTGGAGCGGCCGGAGCGGGTGAACGCGCTGCTGACTGGCTGGCTCGGTGACACCGAGCCCGACGCCTGACCCGCCCCGCCTCCCGACCGGCCCGAACGGCCCGACCGCATCGGACGACACCATGAGCCCATCGCCCCGAGACCGCGACTCCGCCGGCCGTGCGCAGAACCAGCGCCCCCGCGACCGCTACGGACGCCCGCTGCCCTACGGGTCGCCGGGGGTGCCCCGCGTCCCCGACGACGCCGTGTTCACCCCGCGCGACGGCCTGCGCGAGGCGCAGCGGCTGCTGGACGGCGGATACGCCTTCCACGCCCACGAGGTTCTGGAGGCGGTGTGGAAGGCCGCTCCCCAGGACGAGCGCGAGCTCTGGCGCGGGCTGGCCCAGGTGGCCGTGGGGCTGACGCACGCCCAGCGGGGCAACACCACCGGCGCCGCGCGGCTGCTCCGCCGCGGCGCGGACCGGGTGGCCGGCCACACCGGCTCCGCGGCGGCCGGTCGGCACGGGGTGGACGCGGCCGGGGTCGCCGCGTACGCCCGCGAGGTCGCCCTCCGGATCGAGGCGGACCCCGGGAGCCGGGTCGACCCGGCCGGGCTGCGGCTGACCGGCTCCGGCGGCGTGGCGTAGTCCACATTCCGCCAGATCGGGTGGCCGGGTGCTTCCGGTCCTGGTTTGCTGGTGCGGCGGGGGCGCGCCGGTCGGCCGCGCCTCTCCCGAGTACCCGCCACGGCGTCCCCCAGCGACGCGCACGCGTGCCCTCCCCCGGGCCGACGCGTCCGACCGCGGCTCCGGAACGACGTCCGTGCCGCACGGCGGGGAGCGTCCGCCAGGGGCGCCGCCTCTGCCTCCGCCCGCCGGCGGGCGGCCTCGCGTCGTTGGCAGCGACTTATGCGATCTTTATCCTTAATGTGTGGTTAATATATGTTTTGCGAAAAATATTAACTGCCTGGCGTTATACGGGGCGATGTCGTAATTCTCAGATCACCGTGTGATCACAGGTCTCCCGTGTCGCAGGGAAAACCGGCCCCGCCCGTCTCTTTTCGCGACGCCGATGCGTAGAATCCCCGGCACGGCTTTGCCACCTACGTCGAATCCGGTCGGACGAAACGAGGGTGGTAAACCGGTTACGTCGGTGGTGGCACCGCGACCTGCTCAGCGTGCCGTCGGGCTACCGGTCCGGGGCCGTCCCGGACGGCGGCGCGCCACAGCGCGGGGCGCGGCGTGCCGCCCGTCGCAAGGAGGACGGTTTGTCTGGGCTCAACGTCGCCGCCGAAGGCGGAACGGCTCTGGCCCTCGACGGCATGAACCTCACGCTGGTCATCGTGGTCCTGGCGGTCGCGCTCCTCGCGCTCGCCGTGGCCGGTGCACTGGTCCGCGAGGTTCTGGCCGCAGGCCAGGGAACGGAGCGCATGCAGCACATCGCGCTCGCGGTTCAGGAGGGTGCGGCGGCGTATCTCAAACGCCAGTTCCGCACCTTGATCATTTTCGTTATCGCCATTCCCCTGCTGCTTCTGCTGCTTCCGGCGGATTCCGAAGCGGTGCGGATCGGCAGGTCGCTGTTCTTCGCGCTCGGCGCGGTGTTTTCCGCGCTGACCGGATTCATCGGAATGTGGCTTGCCGTCCGCGGAAATGTCCGCGTGGCCGCGGCCGCCCGCGAGGGCGGCGAGCACGCGGCCATGCGGATCGCGTTCCGCACCGGTGGAGTGGCCGGGATGTTCACCGTCGGCCTCGGCCTGCTGGGCGCGGCCATCGTGGTGCTGGTGTACCGCGGTGACGCCCCCATCGTGCTGGAGGGCTTCGGGTTCGGGGCGGCGCTGCTCGCCATGTTCATGCGTGTCGGCGGCGGCATCTTCACCAAGGCCGCCGACGTCGGCGCCGACCTGGTCGGCAAGGTGGAGCAGGGGATCCCCGAGGACGATCCGCGCAACGCGGCCACCATCGCCGACAACGTGGGCGACAACGTCGGCGACTGCGCGGGTATGGCGGCCGACCTGTTCGAGTCCTACGCGGTGGTGCTGGTCGCCTCGCTCGTCCTGGGCCGGGTGGCCTTCGGCGTCGAGGGCCTGGTGTTCCCGCTGCTCGTGCCCATGATCGGGGTCATCACCGCGGTCATCGGGATCTTCGTGGTCGCCCCGCGCGCCCGCGACAAGAACGCCATGGCCGCCATCAACCGCGGCTTCTTCGTCTCCGCGGTCGTCTCCGCCGTGCTCGTCGTCGGCACGGCGCTCGCCTACCTGCCGGGCAGCTTCGCCGAGCTCAGCGGGGTCGGTCCCGACATCGCCGCCCTCGACGGCGACCCGCGGCTCATCGCCATCGGCGCGGTGCTGATCGGCCTGGTCCTGGCGGCGGCGATCCAGTTGCTCACCGGCTACTTCACCGAGACGAACCGCCGCCCGGTCCGGGAGATCGGCGAGAGCTCGGAGACCGGCGCGGCCACCGTGATCCTCTCGGGCATCTCGGTCGGGCTGGAGTCCGCGGTGTACTCCGCGCTGCTCATCGCCGGAGCCGTCTACGGCGCCTTCCTGCTGGGCGCCGGCAACATCACCATCAGCCTGTTCGCGGTGGCGCTCGCCGGCACCGGGCTGCTGACCACGGTCGGCGTCATCGTCGCCATGGACACCTTCGGCCCGGTCGCCGACAACGCCCAGGGCATCGCCGAGATGTCCGGCGACGTGGAGGGCGCCGGCGCGGAGGTGCTGACGAGCCTGGACGCGGTGGGCAACACCACCAAGGCCATCACCAAGGGCATCGCCATCGCCACCGCGGTGCTCGCGGCGACCGCGCTGTTCGGGGCCTTCCGGACCTCGGTGGAGGGCGCGCTCGGTCCGGCGGCCGACACCTTCAGCCTCTCCATCGACCGGCCCAACGTGCTGGTCGGCGTGATCGTCGGCGCCGCGGTGGTCTTCCTGTTCTCCGGCCTGGCCGTCATGGCCGTGGGCCGGGCCGCCGGGCGGGTCGTGCAGGAGGTCCGCGAGCAGTTCCGCACCCGTCCCGGGATCATGGACGGCACCGAGCAGCCCGAGTACGGGCGGGTGGTCGACATCTGCACTCGCGACTCGCTGCGGGAGCTGATCACGCCCGGGCTGCTCGCGGTGCTCACCCCGATCGCGGTCGGGTTCGCCCTCGGCTACGCGTCCCTGGGCGCGTTCCTCGGCGGCGCCATCGCGGCCGGCGCGCTCATGGCGGTGTTCCTTGCCAACTCCGGCGGAGCCTGGGACAACGCCAAGAAGCTGGTCGAGGACGGCCACCACGGGGGCAAGGGCTCCGAGGCGCACGCCGCCACCGTCATCGGCGACACGGTCGGCGACCCGTTCAAGGACACCGCCGGCCCGGCGATCAACCCGCTGCTGAAGGTCATGAACCTGGTGGCGCTGATCATCGCGCCGAGCGTGGTGATCTACGCGGACCAGGTGGGGCTGCGCGTCGCCGTCACGGCGGTCGCGGTGCTGCTCATCGTGGGCGCCATCGTGTGGTCCAAGCGCCGTTCGAGCGGGGAGCGCCCGGCTCCCGAGGCCGCCGGTACGTCGGCGCGGACCCCGGAGGTGCAGGCGCCGGCCGCCCAGGCCGATCCGCTCACCACCGACGGTGCCGGCGTCAACGGCGCCAAGCCGGAGGAGCGCGTGCGCGGCGGCGACTGAGCGGCCGCCCGCCCGGCTGAGCCGGCGGCGGTACCGGGGCCCGCACAGGGCCCGGTACCGCCGCCGGTCATGTCCGGCGACGTGGCAGACTGACAGGCATGTCCGGAACGAAACAGTTGCTGCTCTCCCTCGCCGCCATGGCCGCGCTCTTCGTGGTCCTCGCGGTCGTCGCCACGGTGCTCTCGCCGTGAGCGGGCGGCTGGTCATCCTGCGGCACGCCGACGCCGAGCACATCGGGACCACCGCGGACATGGACCGGGAGCTGACCGACGAGGGACGCGCGCGGGCGGCGGCGGCCGGAGAGCTCCTGACGCGCGAGGGCGTGCTGCCGGACCACGTCATCTGCTCGCCGGCCCGGCGCACCCGCCAGACGCTGGACCTCGTCGCGGCGCGGCTGCCGACCCGGCCCACGGTCGAGTACGAGCCGGCCGCCTACACCGCGGACCCGGACGAGATGCTCGAACTCATCAGCAGGGTCGACACCGGCGTCCGCACGCTCCTGGTGGTCGGGCACAACCCGACGATGGCCCAGCTCGCGCTGGCCTTCACCGACTCGGCCGCCGCCGTCTCCTTCCCGCCGGCCAGCATCGCCGTGGTCGACCTGGAGGTCGGCTGGCTGTACGCCGCCCCGGGCACCGGCACCGGGCGGATCCTGCCCCGGCCCCCGATCGACTAGTCCGGCGACGACGCCTCCGGCGGCCGCCGCTCGTCCGCCGGACGGCCGCCGTCCGGGATCACTCGGCGGAGCCGGAATCCTCGTCGGCGGCCTCGACCTCCTCGCGGGAGACGCCGAGCAGGAACACGATGGTGTCCAGATAGGGCACGCTCACGGAGGTGTCGGCCTGCTGGCGGACCACCGGCTTGGCGTTGAACGCCACACCCAGGCCCGCGGTGCGCAGCATGTCGAGGTCGTTCGCGCCGTCGCCGATCGCCACCGTCTGGCTGAGCGGCACGCCGGCGTCCGCGGCGAACCGCCGGAGCGCGTCGGCCTTCCCGCGGCGGTCGATGACCGGGCCGACCAGGCCGCCGGTGAGCTTGCCGTCGACGATCTCCAGCGTGTTGGCGGCGGAGTGGTCGATGCCGAGCCGCTCCACCAGCGTGTCGGTGACCTGGGTGAAGCCGCCGCTGACGATGGCGCACTCGTATCCGAGCCGCTTCAGGGTGCGTACCAGCGTGCGCGCCCCGGGCGTGAGCACCAGGCGCTCGCGGACGGCGTCCAGGGCTCCGGCGTCCAAGCCCTTGAGCAGCGCCACCCGGCGCCGCAGCGACTCCTCGAAGTCCAGTTCGCCGCGCATGGCCTCCGCGGTGACCCGCGCGACCTCGTCGGCGCACCCCGCGTACTCCGCGAGCAGCTCGATGACCTCGCCCTGGATGAGGGTGGAGTCGACGTCCATCACCACGAGGTGCTTGGCCCGGCGGTGCAGGCCGGCCGGCTGCACCGCGACGTCGATCGCCTGGGTCGCGGCCTCCATGGCGAGGTCGGCGCGCAGGCGGTCGGGGTCGGCGCCCGAGACGACGAGCTCGATCGAGGTGACCGGGTAGCTCGCCAGCCGCTCGATCCGGTCGATGTTGGCCCCGGCGCGCGCCACGCACGAGGTGATGGCGCCCAGCGCTCCGGGGCGCAGCGGGTTCGCCAGGATGGTGACGTGCAGCCGGTCGGGCGCCGCCGCGCCGACCCGTCCGCCGCCGGGTGCGAACTCGACGTCCATGTCGAGGTCCACGGCGGTCTTCTCCACCGCACCGCGGACCTCCTCGAACACCCGCTCCCGGCTGACCCCGGGCGCGACGCGCTCGTCGACCGCCAGCAGCGCGCCGAGCACGAGGCGGCCGCCGATCACGACCTGTTCGAGATCGGCGATGGTGACGGGATAGACCGACAGCGTGCTCAGCAGCCGGGCGCTGACGCCGGGCCGGTCGCGTCCGGTCACGGTGACCAGGAGTGTGGTATGCGCGTGTGTCATGACGTGCTCCAAGGTACTCGGACACGTCTCGCGGCCCGGCAGCAGGTGGCGGATAACGCCTGATGTTCACCTGCCGGTCATCGACGGCCGCGCGGGCCGGCGGGCGGTCCTGTCAGGAACTCACCGGCCCTTGCGCTTCCTGCCCTTCTTGGGCCCCTTGGCCCGGACCTCGATGCCGCCGAACAGGCAGGTGCCGGTGAGCCGGATGGTCGGCGCGTTGGGGTCGGTCACCGCCTCGGTGCCGCGGGTGCTGGTCCCGCCGAAGATCGCGGTGGTGCCGTTCACCACCCGCACGCCGTGCGGCACGGTGATCTCCAGGCCGCCGAAGACGACCGCGCACTGCACGATCACCTCGCGCTGGGTCAGCACCGCCTCGCGGAAGTCGAGTTCGATGCCGCCGAACAGCACGGAGACGTTGGTGCGGGGCTCGACCAGCCAGCGGCCGCCGCGCTCGGCGCCGCCGAACACGGCCACGATGTTCTCCCGTCCCTGGCTGCTCTCGGCGAGCCGCCGGGCCTCCGCCGTGGCGACGGTCATGCCCACCGCCTGGTCCGGGCCGCCCGCCCCGGCGGAGTCCGGGGCGGGGAGGTCGCGGGTGATGGGAACGAGTTCGCCGAGCGTCTTCGCGCGGTAGACCGCGTCCAGGCGGTCCTCGTGCTCGTCCTGGGTGAGCCGGCCCTCGGCGAGTGCGTCGCGGAGCCGGTCCGCCACACGGTCGCGGTCCGCGTCCGAAGCGCGGACGTGGTCGGGCTCCATGGGCACCGCTCCTCCTTGCTCTCGACTCTCACCGCCGCGGCGGCGGCCAGACTACTTCTCCGCGCCGACCTCGCGGGTCCGCACATCGATCCCGCCGAGGAAGAGCAGTCCGCTGAGGACGACCGTCGGCGCGTCCGGCGACGTGGGCGCGGCGAACCCGCCGGCGTCCACCTTCACCCCGCCGAGTATCCCCGAGGTGCGGTTCAGCACCCGCACGCCGGGCGGCACGATGATCGTCAGACCGCTGAGCAGCATGGCGCACTGCAGCACGACCTCCCGCTGCGACAGGACGGCGTGGCGCAGGTCCAGCTCCACACCGCCCAGCACCCCCGAGACGTTGGTGCGCGGCTCGACCAGCCAGCGGTCGCGCCGCTCGGCGGCGCTGAGGACGGCGATGATGTTCTCGTGCCCGGTCCCCGTCCCGGCCGGTGCGACTTCGGGCCCCGGGGGCTCCGGATGCTCGACGGTGCCGGCGGGGGCGGTGGCCGGCACCGTGGCGGGCAGGTCGCGGGTGAGGGGTTCGAGCTCGCCCAGCGTCTTCGCGGCGTAAACCGCGTCGAGGCGCTCGGAGTGCTCGTCGTGGGTCAGCCGCCCCTCGGCCAGCGCGTCGGCGAGCCGCTGGGCGACGTGGTCGCGGTCGGCGTCGGAGGCGCGCACGGAGTCAGGCGGTCGGGTCTGCGCGGAATCGGCCATGGCCCCAAGTATCCTGGCGGGCCCACCGGGCCGGATCCGGAGCCGACCCTGGGGTTTCCCTGATACCGGCCCGGGCGGGGCTCCGGTGCCGGTGCACCGCGGAGCCGCCGGCCCCTGCGTGCTCAGCCGGGAACGGCGGCGGTGTAGGCGGCGACGCGGGCGCGGCGGACGGCCCGGTCCAGCAGCCGCACCGCCGCGCGGCGCGACTCCATCTGGCTCGCGCTGAGGCCGCGCCCGTCCGCCTCCTCGGCCAGCCGCACCACCACGGCGAGCCGGTCGGCCATGGCCGCCACCCGGTGGGCGCGCTGCGGGGAGCCCGGTGCCAGTCCGTCGGTGGGAGCCCGTCCGGCGTCCCGGAGGCCGGCCAGGGCGCGGGTGACCTCGGGGCCCCACGAGCCGATGTCGTCCACGCGGCCGAACAGCGCCGTGCACTCGCGGATAGCCAGGTTCAGCCGGTACTCGGCATCGTCGAGCGGGATGTACTCCGGCACCGTGTCGGCGGCGGGGTAGGGCGTCCAGGAGACTCCCACGTAGGATGAGCCACGCCGGTCCTCCCGGGGGACCAGCCCCAGCTGCCGGTCCGCCAGCCGCACCAGTACCGCCTCACGAGCCTCGATCGCCGCCATGTTGAGTTCCGCCGTCCCCACCAGCCCCAACGGATCACCCGGGACCGGAAGGCACAGCCGGAAGGCGCTGAGGCCCGCCGTACGCAGTCCGGCGAGCGCCGCGCGCAACGGGGCTCCGGGCTCGAACGGCAGGTCGGCGCCGGCCAGGGCGCCGACGACGTGGGGACCGGTGCGCCGCTCCACCGCGTCGACGGCGTCGTCCAGCCCGACCTGGCCGGACAGCCACGCGTTGCCCCACGCGGCCAGGGGGGCGGAAGACAGTTCTCGAAGCATCGATTCAGCGTAGATCGACCACCAGACCAGTGGGGGCGGCCGAGCGGCCGTCCCCGGCGCGACGAAGGAGAGCGATGAACGGGCATGTGCTGCGCATGAGCGGCGTGGGCGTACGCCGGGGCGACGCGGAGCTGCTGCACGGGATCGACTGGGCGGTCGAGGAGGACGACCGCTGGGTCGTCCTCGGGCCGAACGGCGCGGGCAAGACCACGCTGCTGCGGGTCGCCGCCACCCAGCTGTTCCCGACCGAGGGCGCGGTCGAGGTGCTGGACGAGCGGCTCGGCTCCGGTGACGTCTTCGAGCTGCGTCCGCTCATCGGGTTCGCCAGCGCGGCCGTGGCCGGCCAGGTTCCCGACGCCACCCGGGCGGTGGACCTGGTCATCAGCGCCGCCTACGGCTACCTGGGCACGTGGGGCGAGGAGTACGGGACCCCGGACCACCAGCGCGCCGGCGCGCTGCTCGACCAGTGGGGCGCCGCGCACCTCGCCGACCGCGAGTTCGGCACGCTGTCCGAAGGGGAGCGCAAGCGCGTGCAGATCGCCCGCGCGCTGATGGCCGACCCGGAGCTGCTGCTGCTGGACGAGCCGGCCGCCGGCCTGGACCTCGGCGGCAGGGAGGACCTGGTGCGCAGGCTCAGCGCGCTGGCCGGCGACATCGACGCCCCCGCGCTGGCCGTGGTGACCCACCACGTGGAGGAGATCCCGCCGGGGTTCACGCACGGACTGCTGCTGCGCGCCGGCCGGGTGGTGGCCGCCGGTCCGCTGGAGAGCGTCATGACCCCCGACACCCTCAGCGAGACCTTCGGGCTGCCGCTCAAGGTGGAGCGCGACGGCGACCGCTGGACCGCCCGGGCGGTGTGACGCGGCGGCGCGTCCGACGTCCGGGCCGCCGGGCCGCCTGGCCGCCTGGGCAGGGGGGCGGACGGCGGCACGGAGCGGGGGAAAGGGCCGCCGTAACCTGGGGATTCAGTCAGCCAGAACCAGGGATATTGTCCGCATTCGGCCAGCGTCGGGGAGTTTGTCGCGAGGTCGCGGGTCCCAGCCGGACAGAGCGCCCCGGCAGGCGCCTATGATCGCGGCGTGGACGTCTGGTCTCCGCACGCGGAGCCAGTCCCTCCACCCGCCGTTCCGGCCGTCCGCGCCGGCGCGGCGGGACGGCCCCACCCCCGATCGGAGAGCCGGAGCCGCCCCCGATGCTGACCGTCATCATCATCCTCGTCTTCGTGGCGATCCTGGTGGCCATCGCCGTGCGCAGTATCCGCATCGTGCCGCAGGCCGAGCAGGACGTCGTGGAGCGGTTCGGCCGTTACCACCGCACCCTCAAGTCGGGTCTGAACATCGTCATCCCGTTCGTCGACCAGATCCGCGAGCGCATCGACATGCGCGACCAGGTCGTCAGCTTCCCCCCGCAGTCCGCGATCACCCAGGACAACCTGTCGGTCGAGGTCGACACCGTCGTCTACTACCGCGTCACCAACGTCTACGACGCCACCTACAAGGTCGCGAACTTCATCACCGCGGTCGAGCAGCTCTCCTCGGCGACGCTGCGCAACGTCATCGGCGGCATGGACCTGGAGCAGACGCTCACCTCCCGCGACCAGATCAACCGGGAGCTGCGCTCGGTGCTCGACGAGGCCACGGAGGACTGGGGCATCCGGGTCAGCCGGGTCGAGCTGAAGGCCATCGACCCCTCGGAGTCCATCCGGGAGGCCATGGAGAAGCAGATGCGCGCCGACCGGGACAAGCGCGCGGAGATCCTGGAGGCCGAGGGCGAGAAGCAGTCGGCGATCCTGCGCGCCGAGGGTGAGCAGTCGTCGGCCGTGCTCCGCGCCCGCGGTGCCGCCGAGGCCGAGACCGTGCGGGCCCGGGCCGAGGCCGAGGCCATGAAGCTGCGCGCCCAGGGCGAGTCCGACGCCATCGCGAAGGTCTTCCGCGCGCTGCACGACGGCGGGATCAGCAACGAGCTGCTCGCCTACCAGTACCTCCAGAAGCTCCCGCAGATCGCCAAGGGCGACGCCAACAAGCTGTGGATCCTGCCGTCGGAGATGGGCAGCAACGCCCCGTGGTGGCCCACCGTCCAGGAGGGCATGCAGAACATCGCGGACGCCGTGAAGGAGACCCGCCCGGCTCCGGGCCCGGCCGTGGACGACGCCGACGACGAACGTGTCATCGACGCCGAGCACCTCGCCCGCCTGCGGCGCACCTCCCCCGACGACGCGGACCGCTGACCGCCCACCGCCGACGTCGGGGCCCTCGCTCGTGGGAGCGGGGGCCCTTCGGCTGTCCGCCGCCCGCGGATGTGGCCCCTCTAACAGGGGCCGCACGCGTCACAGCAGCACCAGGTTCGTACACTGTATGCATACGTCGGCCCAGGTGAGTGGCCGAGTCGTGGGCGGGCGGTGCCCAGAGCGGCGCGCCGGTTGGGCAAGGGTTGCGGATGAATGTGTGGGAGGCGCTCGCCGTGCTGGCGGCGGGAGTCGGGGCGGGCGCCATCAACGCGGTGGTCGGGTCCGGGACGCTGTTCACGTTCCCGGTGCTGCTGGCGCTGGGGTTCGCACCGATCACCGCCACGGTCTCCAACAGCATCGGCCTGGCCCCCGGCTCGCTCACCGGGGCGATCGGCTACCGGCGGGAACTGAGGGGGCAGCGCTCCCGGGTGCTCCGGTTCGGCTTCATGTCGCTTCTCGGCGCGGTGACCGGCGGCGTGCTGCTGCTGAACCTGCCGGAGGACGTCTTCCGGCTCGTCGTCCCGGTGCTCATCCTGCTCGCCTGCACGCTCATCGTGGTCCAGCCGCGGCTCAACGCCTGGCTGCGCCGGCGGCGGCCAGCCCGGCCGAACGGCGGGCCGCTGCTGCCGGTGGGGGTGTACGGCGCGGGCGTCTACGGCGGCTACTTCGCCGCGGCGCAGGGCATCATCCTCGTCGGCCTCATGGGCCTCTCACTCGACGAGGAGCTGCAGCGCCTCAACGCGCTCAAGAACGCGCTGACCTTCATCGTCAACGCGACGGCGGCGGTGTTCTACATCGCCTTCGCCACTCCCGACTGGCGGGTGGTCGGCCTCATCGCCGGTGGATCGGTGGTCGGCGGATACCTCGGGGCGCGGTTCGGCCGCAGGCTCAGGCCCGCGGCGCTGCGCGTCCTGGTCGTGGTGATCGGCCTGACCGCCGCCGTCCAGCTGCTCTCCGACGCGTTCACCGGCTGACCACCGGCGTCCGCCGCGGCCGGTGCCGCCGCTCGGACGCGGACCCGAGCGGCGTGGACACCGGCGGCCCGGGCGTACGCGCCCGGACGCGCGCTCAGCCCGCGAAGTAGCCGCGCCGGTCGGCGTCCTCGATCAGCGCCGCCGCGTAGGAGCCCAGCGCCTCAGAGCCCTCCGCGATGATGCGCACCTTCTCCATCACCTGCTCCTTGGAGACGCCGTACTGGACCCAGGTGCCGCCGTCGGTGTGCCAGTTGGCCAGCATGGGCGAGAGCCGGTCCACGGCCTTGGCGAAGCGGGCCTCCGGGGTCTTGGCGGCCTCGAACTCCTCCCACAGCTCCCGGAGGCGCGCGCCCTGCTCCTCGGGCAGCAGGGCGTAGATGCGGTCCGCCGCGACGCACTCCCGCTCCCGCTGCGAGCGCGATGCGTGCGCGT
Organism: Marinitenerispora sediminis; assembly: GCF_003336425.1. Taxonomy (GTDB): domain Bacteria; phylum Actinomycetota; class Actinomycetes; order Streptosporangiales; family Streptosporangiaceae; genus Marinitenerispora; species Marinitenerispora sediminis. Next base: position 29,678 of record NZ_QEIO01000039.1, read on the forward strand.
CGTAGACGAAGGTGTCGCCGGCGTCGATCTCGACGATGTCGTGGATGAGCAGCAGCTCCACGACCCGGTCGATGTCGGTCCCGGCCGGCGCGTACTCGGCGAACACCCGGGCGGTCAGGGCGAGGTGCCAGGAGTGCTCGGCGTCGTTCTCCCGCCGGGAGCCGTCGACGAGCAGGTTGCGGCGCAGGATGCGCTTGAGCTTGTCGACTTCGAGGATGAACCGGAGCTGGGCCGTGAGTCGTTCGTGATCAACCCCACTGGCGTAGACCGGTGCCGGTTCCGTCACGTAGGTCGCCCTCCTAGAGAAACTAGTCGCACGCGAGGCCCGCCGGAGGGGCACCTGTCCTCGGGAGCGGCGGAAGCGGGAGGCGCTCCGGCCGCCGGGAAGCGAGGAGACACGCGTGATCCGTCATCACGTTAACCAAAAGCGGGGAGAGATGCTCGGCTCGCCATGGGGATGATCCCATGCAACGTGGGCAGTCTGACAGGGGAGCGTCCACCAGGGGAGGCGGTATGGAGCGGCGCGTGAACGACCGGCCACGACTGGTCGTGGTCGGTGGTGACGCGGGCGGCATGAGCGCGGCGTCTCAGGCGCGCCGCCGGCTCGGGCCCGAGGATCTGCGGATCCTCTCCCTGGAACGTGGACCCTACACCTCCTACTCGGCGTGCGGCATCCCGTACCTTGTCGGAAGAACCGTATCGAGTCCGGAGGAGTTGATCGTCCGGGACCCCGCCACGTTCGAACGTGAGCACGGGATCGAGGTGCGCACCCGCACCGAGGCCACCGACATCGATCTGGACCGCCGGGTCGTGCGGGCGGTCGGGCCGGACGGGCGCGTCGAGGAGCCCTACGACCTCCTGGTGATCGCGACCGGAGCGGTGCCCCAGCGGCCGGATCTCCCCGGGGCGACCTCCACCGGGATCTTCGGCGTGCAGACCCTCGGCGACGGCGTGGCGGTGCGCCGCTACGTCGACGAGCGGTCGCCGTCGGCCGCCGTGGTCGTGGGCGCCGGCTACATCGGGCTGGAGATGGCCGAGGCGCTGCTGCGGCGGGGGATCCACGTGACCGTCCTGGAGGCGGGCCCCGAGCCCATGGGGACGCTGGACCCGGACATGGGGCGCCTGGTCGCCGACGCGCTGCGGGAGGCGGGGGCGGAGTTCCATCCGTCCCGGCGGGTCACCGGGTTCGAGAGCGCGGAGGGCCGGGTGACCGCGGTGGTCACCGACGAGAAGACGCACCCCTGCGACATGGTCGTCCTCGGCCTCGGCGTCCGGCCGAACAGCGACCTCGCCCGGCGGGCGGGGCTGGAGATCGGCCCCACCGGTGGGATCGCGGTCGACCGCCGGATGCGCACGTCCGCGGAGAACGTCTGGGCGGCCGGCGACTGCGTCGAGGTGTTCCACCGCGTCTCGCGCGCCCCCGCCGCGATCGCCCTGGGGACGCACGCCAACAAGCAGGGCCGGGTGGCCGGCACCAACCTCAGCGGCGGCTACGCCGCGTTCGGGGGCGTGGTCGGCACCGCCCTCACCCGTGTCTGCGACGTGGAGGTCGCGCGCACCGGACTGAACGAGGAGGAGGCGACGCGGGCCGGCTTCGAGTTCGCGACCGCGACCACGGAGTCGACCACCCGGGCCGGCTACTTCCCCGGTGCCGCCGCGCTGACCATCAAGCTGCTGGCGGAGCGGCGCACCGGGCGGCTGCTCGGCGGCCAGATCGTCGGGCGGGAGAACGCCGGCAAGCGGGTGGACGTCCTCGCCACCGCGCTGTGGAACGGGATGGCCGTGGACGAGATGGCCGAGATGGACCTCGGCTACGCTCCGCCGTTCTCCCCGGTCTGGGACCCGGTGCTGATCGCGGCCCGGCGGCTGGCCGAGCGCGTCTGACCCCCGCGCCCCCGGCCGGGCGGCGGCGCTCAGCCGAAGCGGAACGTGGTCTCGGCGCCCGAGGTCAGGTGCAGGTGGAACCACTCGGTCAGCGCGCGGTCCGCGAGCACGCCGCCCGGGGTGGGCGGTCCCGGCTCCAGCCCGGGCTCCGGGCCCATGGTGTGCGCCAGATCCGGGATGACGATGTGGCGCAGCGTGTGCGGATGGTAGTGGGGAGCCAGCGCCCGGTACAGCGCCTCGCCGCGGTCGGGCCGGATCACCTCGTCCTGCCCACCGGTGACGATGAGCAGCGGCGGGCTCGGTGTCTGCCGGGTGAGATCGCCCGAGCGTGCCGTGAAGTCCAGCCACGTGGCGATGTCGCGCGACTGCGCGGTCCAGCGGTAGGACACCCCGAGCCGGCGCTCCCGTGCCGCGAGCACCGGCGCGGGGTCGACGATGGGGTTGACCACGCCCATGGCTCCGATCGGCAGCCGGTTCTCGGCCAGGGCGAGCAGGGCGGCCGCGCCGCCGGCGCCCACCCCCATCAGTCCGATCGGGCCGTCGGCCACCGGGAACGCGGCGCGGAGCTCCGCCACCGCGCGTGCCAGTTCCGCCGCGGCCTGCTCGATCACCGGCCCGTACAGTTCGATGAGGTAGTCGTTCTGGCCGAGCTGGTTGACCTCGGCCACCCCGCCCTGGGGCAGCCGGGCGCCGAACAGCGGGAGTCCGAGGTAGAACCGCCAGGCCGGCAGCGCCGCCATGGAGAGTGTTCCGGCGAGCGCGGCCTCGCTGCGCGGTGGTTCGAAGGCGTGCAGCCCGACGATCATCGGTGCCGACTCCGCGCGGTGGGCCGGCGGGACCGCCAGGTACGGGACTCCGGCGGCCGTGCCGGCGAGCGGCCGGGTGAGTGTGCTGTCTGCTACCACTGAGGGTTTCCTCCCGTGTCGGCACGCGCCGAGCCGGATGCTCTTCGGCGTCCGGCTGCGTGCTGTGTACCTCGTGGTGTGGAGCGGGCGAGAAATGTGCGGAGGACCGGGGGCCGGCGGCGAGCCGGGCGGATCGCCGAGTCGTTGAGAGGTCCGGGGACACGTCGCAGGCCGCCGGCACGTCACTCCCCCGTGGCGCGCGTGCGTCGACCTGCAGAAACCGCGCGCCCCGAGCCGGGGCGCCGGGCCCGCGTCTCCATACTGCCAGCATGGACGGCGGCGTCCACACGGCGCGGTGAAGATACCCTATCGTCCCGGTTTTCGAGTGTCGCGGAGCCTCAAGGCCGTCTGGTGGGGCTCGTCCGTGCCTGACGCGCGAAGCGCCGAATGCGCCGCCCGCCGGGGCGACGCGGTGCGGGCTCGCGGGCCGGGCGCCGCTGTCACTCCGCGGCGAAGTGCCGCCCCAGGTAGCTGCGTACCAGCAGCTTGGCCTCCGCGATGAGGTCGGCGTCCCCGTCGGCGTCGTGGCGGAAGGCCAGCTTCAGCACCGCGTCGGCGGCCTCCACCGCGACCGCGGCCGCGCGGTCCAGTTGTCCGCCGTCGGGTGCACCGGGGACCCCGGCGACGATGTCGCGCAGGCGGTCGGCGATCACCCGGTTGTTGTCGGCGCCGCCGTCGAGGAGCTGGACGTCGACCACGTCGCCGAAGTGCAGGCTGCGGAAGCCGGGCACCGTGCGGTGCATGTCGATGTACTCGTCGATGATGGCGTCCACGCCGTCGGTCCAGTGGTCGAACGCCTCCCCGGACAGGCGGGCGCTCACCCGGGCGCTGAAGATGTCCAGGTAGCGCAGACCGAGTGCCTGGGTGATGGCCTTCTTGTCGGGGAAGAACTGGTAGACCGAACCGATCGCGACCCCGGCGCGCTCGGCGATGCGCGTGGTGGACAGCGCGGCGTAGCCCCCCTCGTCGAGGAGTTCGGCGCAGGCGTCGAGCATCCGCCGCACCCGCGCCATGCTGCGCTGCTGGGCGGGAAGCCGGCGCAGCGGGGCACGCGCGAGCGCGGGCGTGGCGACACTGCCGGCGACGCCGGAGCCCTCCGTACGGCCGGCGCCGGCGGCGTCGGGACGCGGATCCGGGGTGGCGGACGCGGAGCTACGGGAAGTCGTCGTCACGTCTCTATGATGCCTTTCCGAATTCAAATGGTTCCCGTACTATTCCGGTTTTGGGCTCGTGATCCGGTTCGGGCGTTGAATTGGCCACTTCTGGCCGTCCTGGGCGGCTCGCTGGACGGCGGATGCGCCGGAAAGGCCGCCGGGGCCGCCGCGCCGCGGCTCCGCCCGCAGGGCCCCACCCCCGCCCGTTCGCCGGGTGTGCCGTCGGCCCAGGCGCGGTCCCGGCGCCGCTGCCGGCTTGTGGCCATGATGGCGGACCGGGCCGCGTCACAACGGCGTTTCACCAGATGACGGCGGTGTCCGAGGGGCCGTGGACGCCGACCGGGCCCCGCCCGCCTCGCCGATGGCGGGATCGCGGAGGAGTGGCAAACGCTTTCCGTGGCAGGCTGCGCAATGGTTGGCTGGAGAGAACGGATCCACCGATGCTGGGAGACCCGGACGTGACCGACAGTACCGCCATTCCCGACACCACCGAGGCCGAGCTCGACCGCGTGCTCACCGCCGCGGCCGCGGCCGCTCCCGCCTTCGGCGCCCTGCGACCGGGGGAGCGGGGGGCCATGTTGCGCGCGGTCGCCGACGCGCTGGACGCCGCGGCCGACGACCTCGTGCCGATCGCCCGCGCGGAGAGCCGGCTGCCCGAGGCGAGGTGTCGCGGCGAGCTGGCCCGCACCACCTTCCAGCTGCGGCTGTTCGCCGACGTGCTCGACGAGGGGAGCTACCTGGAGGTCGCGGTGGACACCGCCGACCCCGGCTGGGGCATGGGGCCCCGGCCGGACGTGCGCCGCATGCTGGTGCCGCTCGGCCCCGTCGTGGTGTTCGGAGCGAGCAACTTCCCGTTCGCCTTCAGCACGGCCGGCGGCGACACCGCGTCGGCGCTCGCGGCGGGCTGCCCGGTGGTCGTCAAGGGGCACCCGGGGCACCCGCGGCTGGCCGAGCGGACCGGTGCCGTCGTGGCCCGGGCGCTGCGGGCGGCCGGCGCGCCGGACGGGGTGTTCGCGGTGGTGTTCGGCGAGGAGACCGGCCGGCGCGCGGTGCTGCACCCGCGTACGGCGGCGGTCGGCTTCACCGGCTCCATCCCCGGTGGGCGCGCGCTGCACGACCTCGCCGCCTCCCGGGCGGAGCCGATCCCGTTCTACGGCGAACTGGGCAGTGTGAACCCGGTCTTCGTGACGCGTGCCGCCGCGGCGGCACGGGCCGCGGAGATCCTCGGCGGCTACCTGGACTCCTTCACCCTGGGGGCCGGCCAGTTCTGCACCAAGCCGGGCGTGCTGCTGGTCCCCGAGGGCACCCGGCTGGACGGCCTCGTGGCGCAGACCGCGGAGCGCGCCGCCGCGCCCCTGCTCAACGACCGGGTGACCACCGGCCACGCCGCCCGGCTGGCCGAGCTGGCGGACCACCCGGCGACGGAGGTGCTGGTGCGCGGCGGCGCGGGAGCCGACGGCTGGACGCCCGCGCTGCTGCGGACCGACGCCGCGGCGCTGCTGGCCCACGGCGAGGCGCTGCTGGGGGAGTGCTTCGGCCCGACCTCGCTCGTGGCCGGGTACTCCGACGAGGAGCAGCTGGTGGCGGTCGCGCAGCGCCTCCAGGGGCAATTGACGGCGACGGTGCACGCCGAGCCGGGGGATCCGGTCGCGGCGCGGCTGCTGGCGGTGCTGACCGAGCGGGCCGGCCGGGTCCTGTGGAACGGATGGCCGACCGGGGTCTCGGTGACCCACGCGATGACGCACGGCGGGCCCTACCCGGCTACCACCTCGGTGCTGCACACCTCGGTCGGGACCACGGCGATCCGGCGCTTCCTGCGCCCGGTGAGCTACCAGTCCGTGCCCCAGGAGCTGCTGCCGGAGGCGGTGCGGGACGGCAACCCGCTCAACCTGCCGCGCCGCGTGAACGGAGTCCTGGACCCGCCGCGCTCCTGACCCGCCGCGCTCCTGACGCGCAGCCCCGCCGCGTCCGGCGCGTGTGATCCGGCGGCAGAGAGCTGCATTTGACAATTCAGTGTCAGAAACGTCCAGGAACTCTTGGCGTCCCCGGCCCGTGGTCACTAGCGTCGCCGCATGACCCAAGCCACTACCAGAGGGGAGGCGGCGGACGGCTCCGCCGCCTCCCCCGTCGAGAGCCTGATCCGCGACCTGCCCAAGGTGGAACTTCACGTCCACCTGGAAGGTTCGCTGCCCCCGGAGACGCTCTTGGAGCTCGCTGCCAAGCACCGCGTCGCCGACATCCCCGGCACGCTGGCCGAGATCCGCGACTGGTACGCGTTCCGCGACTTCCCGCACTTCATCGACGTCTACCTGACCTCCGTCCGCGCCCTGCGGGACGAGGAGGACTTCGCCCGGCTGGCCCGCGACGTCGCGCGCCGGCTCGCCGAGCAGAACGTGCGCTACGCCGAGGTGCACGTGAGTTTGTACGCCCACCTGATGCGCGGGGTTCCGGCGCACGTGGTCTTCGCGGGGATCGAGGAGGCGCGCCGCGAGGCCGAGCGGCTGCACGGCCTCCAGCTGCGCTGGATTCCCGACTTCCCGGGCGACTTCGGCGTGGAGGCGGCCGAGCAGACCCTCGACGCGGTGCTGCGCGACGGCCCCGGCAGCGTCGTCGGCTTCGGGGTCGGCGGGATCGAGGTGGACCGCGCGCCGTTCGCCGACGTGTTCGGGCGGGCGGTGGCGGCCGGGCTGCACAGCCTGCCGCACGCGGGCGAGAACGGCGGGCCGGAACGCGTGTGGTCGGCGCTGCGGGACCTGCGGGCCGAGCGGATCGGCCACGGGATCGACAGCATGCGCGATCCGCGGCTGGTCGAGCACCTGGCGCAGACCCGGATCCCGGTGGACGTCTCGCCCACCTCCAACGTCTGCACGGGCGCGGTCGCGACCCTGGAGGAGCACCCGCTGCCCGCCATGCTGGCCGCCGGCCTCCTGGTCACCCTCAACACCGACGACCCGCCGATGTTCGGGACCGACCTCCTCGGCGAGTACCGCGCGGCGCACCGGCTCGGCCTCTCGGGCGCCGACCTGGCCGGGCTCGCCCGCAACGGAGTGTCCGCGTCCTTCCTGCCGCCCGAGGAGAAGCGGGCGCTCGCCGCGGAGATCGACGCGGTGCTCGCGGCATGGTCCGCGGGCCGGGCGGACTGACGCACCGGAGCCGGTGACCGGGCCGCCGCGCCCCGCGCGGCACCCGGGGCCGGGCGGCCGGAACCGCGCCGGTCCGGGAGGATTGCCGGGCCGCTCACCAGGGGATTCATCCGTCGACACCCGTCCGTCGCCGAACAGACTGGACTTGTTCATTTTCTTGAACGAGTCCAGTCTGTGCTCTAGGGTGGAGGGCATGGACGACGCCGCGAACCTCCGTTCGGCCGGGCTGCGGGTCACCGCCGCGCGGCTGGCGATCCTGGAGGCCGTCCGAGCGGGCGACCACCTGGACACCGAGCACATCACCCGCGACGTGCGGGCCAGGGTCGGCCACGTCTCCACGCAGGCCGTGTACGACGCCCTGCACGCGCTCACGGACGCCGGGCTGGTGCGCCGCATCGAGCCCGCCGGATCACCGGCGCGCTACGAGGCCCGGGTGGGGGACAACCACCACCACCTCGCCTGCCGGCGCTGCGACGCCATCATCGACGTTGACTGCGTCGTGGGGCGGGCGCCGTGCCTGGAGCCGTCGGACCGGCACGGGTTCGTCATCGACGAGGCCGAAGTGGTGTTCTGGGGCGTCTGTCCAGCCTGCCAGGCGAGGGGTGCGGGGCCGTCGGCGTCCGACGGATCCGCCGCGCCAGCGGCCGACCGGGCCTGACGAGGGCCTGGCCCCGCCCACCCGCCGGGCGCACCGGGCCGACCGGTGACCCGCGGTTCTTCCAGAGGCCGGCTTCACGCCGATTGCGAAAGGTACGAGCAGTTGACTGAACGCGTTCCCCAGACCACCGACGACGCCGGTATCCCGGCGCCGAGTGACCAGTTCTCCCAGTCAGTGGGCCCCAACGGCCCCCTGCTGCTGCAGGACCACTACCTGATCCAGAAGATGGCGCACTTCAACCGCGAGCGGGTGCCCGAGCGCGTGGTGCACGCCAAGGGCGGCGGCGCCTACGGTGTCCTGGAGATCACGGAGGACGTCAGCCAGTACACGAAGGCGGACCTGTTCCAGAAGGGCAAGCGGACCGACCTGCTGCTGCGCTTCTCCACGGTGGCCGGCGAGCTGGGCAGCGCCGACACCGCGCGCGACCCGCGCGGGTTCGCGCTGAAGTTCTACACCGAGCAGGGCAACTACGACATCGTCGGCAACAACACGCCGATCTTCTTCATCCGGGACCCCTCGAAGTTCTCCGACTTCATCCACTCCCAGAAGCGCCGCGCCGACAACCAGCTGCGCGACCACAACATGCAGTGGGACTTCTGGACGCTGCAGCCGGAGTCCGCGCACCAGGTCTCGTTCCTCATGACCGACCGCGGGACCCCGAAGAGCTGGCGGCACATGCACGGCTTCGGCAGTCACACCTTCCTGTGGTACAACGCGGCCGGCGAGAAGTTCTGGGTGAAGTACCACTTCAAGACCGAGCAGGGGGTGGAGAACTTCACCGCCGCCGAGGCCAAGGCGCTGGAGGCGCAGGACCCGGACCTGCACCGCCGGGACCTGTGGAACGCCATCAAGAACGGCGACCACCCCTCCTGGACGGTGAACGTGCAGATCATGCCGTTCGAGGACGCCGCCGACTACCGGTTCAACCCGTTCGACCTCACCAAGGTGTGGCCGCACGCGGACTACCCGGAGATCACCATCGGCCGGTTCACGCTCAACCGCAACCCGGAGAACTACTTCGCCGAGATCGAGCAGGCGGGCTTCGAGCCGTCCAACCTGGTGCCCGGCATCGGCATGAGCCCGGACAAGATGCTCCAGGGCCGGCTGTTCTCCTACCCGGACGCGCACCGCTACCGGATCGGGCCGAACTACCTGCAGCTGCCGGTGAACAGGCCCAAGTCGCCGGTGCACAGCTACAACCGCGACGGCGCCATGGCCTACGTCAACGGCGGCGACCCGGTGTACGCCCCGAACACCGTCGGCGGCCCGGCCGCCGACCCGGACCTGTACAAGGGGTCCGGTTACCACGTGGCCGGTGAGATCGTGCGCTCCGCCTACCAGCTGCACAAGGAGGACGACGACTTCTCGCAGCCGCGCGCGCTGTGGGAGAAGGTGCTGTCCCACACCGACCGCGCCAACATGGTGAGCAACATCGTCGGGCACGCCTCCGCGCCCGAGGTCACCGACGACATGAAGAAGCGCGTGGTGGAGTACTGGACGAACATCCACCCGGACCTCGGCGGCGGCGTCGCCAAGGGCCTGGGCGTCCAGAGCTAGCGTGCGGGCGGCGGCCGACGGCCGCCGCCGAACCACTCCGCGTGCTCGCCGCGGAGGACCACCGGGCCGGCCCCCTGGCATGACTTCGCCCAGTTGAGGGGCGCAAACAACGCCTATTCGGGCGTTTCGGGTGGCATTCTGTGGTTGACGTGAAAACTGTCGCTGAAAATCAGGCGCGAGATCGGAAAGCTGCTAACGTAGCGGTCCGTCGGCAGCCGATGCGATTCGCCGCCCGTTTCCCCGGGCGTGCTGTGCCCTGCATCGGCTGAGGCGGTCTTCGCTGCCAGTGGAAGGCTGCAATTCCCCCGCTCTCGACATGGCCCGCGAATCACTGAACCCGCTCGTGGTGGCGCTACGGCCTCAAGTTGTTACATCGCGTCATGCAGTCAGCGAAAGGTCATGCCTGAACATGCGTAAGAAGCTCTACTCCTCCGCCTCTGTCACCCTGCTCGCGGCGGGGCTCGTCGGCGGCTTCACCCCCTTCGCCTTCGCCGACCAGGACACGAGCGGCAACGGCAGCGTGCTGGGCGGCAACCAGATCAACGTCCCGGTGGACATCGAGGCCGACCTCTGCGGGAACGCCCTGGGCGTCCTCGGGATCTCCGGCGCCCAGTGCAGCGAGATCGCGAAGGTGCTCTACGCCGCGAGCGACGAGGGCCAGGCGAGCCAGTCCACGAGCGGGAACGGCTCGATCGCGGGCGGCAACCAGATCAACGTGCCGGTGAACGTCGCGCTCGACCTGTGCGGCAACTCCGTGGGGATCGCCGGACTCGCCGGGGCCGACTGCTCCAAGGTGGTCGAGGAGATCGCCGAGAGCGAGGAGAACCAGCAGTCCACGAGCGGGAACGGCTCGATCGCCGGCGGCAACCAGATCAACATCCCCGTCAACGTCGCGCTCGACGTGTGCGGAAACGCGATCTCGGTCCTCGGTAACAGCGGCGCGGACTGCGACAAGATCATCGAGGCCCTCCAGAGCGCCGGCGGCGGCGAGGGCGGCGAGCAGTCCACGAGCGGGAACGGCTCGATCGCCGGCGGCAACCAGATCTCGGTGCCGGCCGACGTGGCCGCCGACATCTGCGGCAACGCCGTCTCCGTCCTCGGCCTGTCCGCCGCCGAGTGCATGGAGAAGATCTCCGAGACCCGTCCCGAGGACCCGGAGCAGCCCGGTGAGCGCGAGGAGGAGCCGCCGCAGAACCCGCGTGAGCCCGAGCGGGACCCCGCGCCCTCGCCCACCCCGGGTGGCGAGCAGGACGAGGACACCCCCGGTGAGGACGAGCGGGCGGGCGGAGCGCCCGCCGACGAGCGGCCTGGAGGCGCCCTGCCGGTGACCGGTGCGGCGCTGGGCGGCCTGGTCGCCGCCGCGGTCGCGGCCCTGGGCGGTGGCGCCGCCGCGATGTACTTCGCCCGCCGGAAGAAGGCCGCGGCCGCGGTCGGCGACGGCGAGTCCTGACGAGGCGCCTACGTCCCGGCGACGACGGCCGGCCGGCGGTTCCGACCGGCTGATCCCACCGGCTGATCCGGCCCCCGGCGAACCCCGCCGGGGGCCGGTCGCGCGTCCGGCCCGGACAGCGCACGGAGCCGGTGACCAGGGGGCCCGCTAACCGCGGGCCGGTGCCGGGAGCGCGTCGGCATCTCGTAGCCTCGAAGACGTGCTTCGGGTCCTGCTCTCCCGCCGGATGCTGGCGTTCCACGCGCTGGTGCTCGTCGTCGTGCCCTCGTTCGTCTGGCTGGGCTTCTGGCAGTACGGGCGGTGGGAGGACAAGGCGGCCGCCGCGGCGCTGCAGGAGGCGAACATCGAGGCCGACCCCGTCCCGATCGGCGAGCTGGCCTCGGTGGGAACCGACGTCCCGCGCGCCGACCGCTGGCGGACGGTCACCGCGACCGGGCGCTACGACACCGCCCACGAGCTTCTGGTGCGCAACCGCGGCGGTTCCGCCGGGGTCGGCTTCCACGTCCTCACCCCCCTGGTCACCGACGACGGCGCCGCCGTCCTGGTCAACCGGGGCTGGGTCGGCCTGCCGCCCACCGCCCGTGAGCAGCCGGACGTCCCGCCGCCGCCCGAGGGGCGGATCACGGTCACCGGGCGGCTGCAGTACAGCGAGACCCCCGAGAACACCGGGATCCGGGACCGGGACGGTCTGCCCGAGCGGCAGATCATGATCATCGAGGTGGCCGACATCGCCGCCGGACTGCCGTACCCGGTCTACGGCGGCTTCGTCGAGCTCGCCGGGCAGGACCCCGCCGCCGACCCGGCGCCCGAGCCGGTCCCGGTACCCGACACCAACATGGGGATGAACCTCTCCTACGCCGTGCAGTGGTGGGTGTTCGCGGTCATCGCCGTCGGCGGATGGTTCTTCCTGGTCCGCCGCGAGGTGCGCGACGCCGCGGCCGAGGCCGGCGGTGGCTCCGCCGGGGAGGCGGGGCCGCCGGCCCCCGCGGAGTCCGCCGGCCGCCCGGCTCCCGGGGCCGGGCCGGCGTGAGACCGCCCGCTGCCTGCGGCGGCGCGGTGGTGCACCGGCGTCAGGCGGCCGTCCCGAACGGGTTGTCGACCGCGTAGCGCCAGTACCCGTCGCCGCCGCGGCGGACCACGTCGGTGGCGGTGCCCGCGAGTTCCACCGGGCTCCCGTCGGCGGCCTCGCCCCGGATCCGCCAGTCGACGACCAGCAGGGCCACGTCGCCGGCCCGGTAGACGTGCCGGGGCCGCACGTCGATGGGCAGCCCCAGCGCCAGATGCCGCAGCAGGCCGGTGCGCAGCTCCTCCCCGGTCGCCGCGGTTCCGGGCTCGGGAACGAGCACCGCGCCCGGCTCGTACACTTCCAGCACGTCGGCGATGCCACCCCGGTTGAACCGCTCGGCGAACGCGGCGGGCACGTCGTCCGGTCGGCTCGGCAGTTCCCCTGGTCCGTGCGGCATGGCGCTGCTCCTCGTCGTCTCCGACTCACTGATCACCGCCCCGACGCTAGGAGGCGACCTCGTGGCTCACCAAACGGTTGGTCACCTGCCGCGGCCCGGCCTTCCGGACGATCCGTTGACCAGTGCCGCCCGGCCGGACCCGCGCTGCCCGGTGGAGGTGGCGCTCGCCGCGCTGCGCGGCAGATGGACCACCCTGGTGCTCCGGGAGCTGCTGCGCGGCCGGGAGAGCTTCTCGGACCTCGCCGCCGCGCTGCCGGACCTCTCCGCCAAGGTGCTCGCGGACCGGCTGGCGCAGTTGACCGCGGCCGGCGTGCTGGAGCGGCACCGCGAGCCCGGCTGGCCGCCGCGGGTGCGCTACCGGCTCACCGAGCGCGGGCGCGAGCTCGGTCCGGTGCTCCAAGCCCTCTGGGACTGGGGCGAGCGCGCCGTCCGCTGACCGGTGCGGGCCGTCCCCGGGCGCTGCGAGGATGAGGGGATGAGCGATGATCTTCCGTCTGCCGAGGTCGCACGGGTCGCGCGGCGCGCCGCCGGACCCGACGAGAGCGCGCGGGCGAGCCGGACCTGGTGGGAGGGCCAGGCCGACGAGTACCAGCGCGAGCACGGCGCGTTCCTGCGGGACGCCGGATTCGTCTGGGGCCCCGAGGGGCTGGACGAGGCGGCGGCCCGGCTGCTGGGCGATCCGGCCGCCCTGGCCGGCGGGCGCGTCCTGGAGGTCGGCTGCGGAGCCGGCCAGTGCGGCCGCTGGCTGCGGTCCCAGGGGGTGGCCGAGGTCGTGGGCATCGACGTCTCGCACCGCCAGCTGCTGCACTCGCTGCGGATCGACGACGCCGCCGGCGCCCGGCCGCTCGACGTCGTGCAGGCCGACGCGCAGCGGCTCCCCTTCGCCGACGCGGCGTTCGACGCCGTCTGCTCCGCCTACGGAGCCCTTCCCTTCGTGCCGGACGCGGCCGCCGCGCTGCGCGAGATCGCGCGCGTGCTGCGACCGGGCGGCCGGCTGGCCTTCTCGGTCTCCCATCCCATCCGCTGGTGCTTCCCGGACGATCCAGGCGAGGCGGGGCTGACGGCCCGCGACTCCTACTTCGACCGGCGCGGCTACGTGGAGGAGGACGCCGGCGGGGCCGCGGTGTACGTCGAGCACCACCACACCGTGGGCGACTGGGTGCGCGCCGTCGCCGGCGCCGGGCTGCGCCTCGTGGACCTGGTCGAACCGGAGTGGCCGCCCGGCCACGACCGCACCTGGGGCGGCTGGAGCCCGCTGCGCGGCCGGATCATCCCGGGGACGGCGGTGTTCGTGGCGGACCGGCCGTCAGCTGGCTGAGTCCGGTCGAAGCGCCGCCTCGGGGCGGTCCGGCCGCTGCGGCAACGCCGGGTGGGGCGTGTCCGCCGCACTCTCCGGGACGGAGGTCAGAGCTCCAGCCACCGGTGCTGTGGCCGAGTCGGGTTTCCGGCTGCGGGACCCGGTCCAGGCCCGCCTCCGCAGCCGGGACGCACGTACCGCGGACCCCCGGGCGGAGCGCGTCGTCCGGAGGCGGTGCCAGCCGGTTCGGGTGCCGGCCGGCGCGTGTGCCACCGGGCACCGCGGCGCTGCCGCCCGTTCGGTCCCCGGTCGGGGCTGCTCCGGTCGGTCGGCGAGCACGCCATGCCGCCCTCCAACGGAGTGTGGGCCGTGCGGTCCCGTCCTGCGCCGGTACCGCACGGCGAGCGGCGGCGAGCGCCCGCGCTAGCGCGCTGTGCCGAGTCGGCCCTCAGCCGCCGTTCGCAGCGCCTGCACGTCCACCCCCGCGTCGGCGAGGACGCGCCGGGCCCCGCCGTCCTCGGTGTCCAGCAGGGCGACCAGCACGTGGCAGCCGCCGATCGACCGGTCGCGGCGGCGGGCCGCGGCGCGCAGGGCGCCCTCAAGCGAGCGCTTGGCGGCCCGGGTGAACGGGCGGTGGTCGGAGCGGCGCGGCAGCCGGAGGACGCCCCGGCGCGGCGGTGCCGCGGCCGGAACGGAAAGGCCGTGGACCCGGGTGCGCAGGTCGTCGAGGGAGGCGCCGTGGTCGTGCAGCACCTTGGCGGCCGGGCCGGCCGCCTCGGTCAGCAGGCCGAGCAGCAGGTGCACGTCGTCGACGACACCGTGCGCCGCGCGTTCGGACTCCCCGGAGGCGTTGATGACGGCCTGGCGGGCGTCGGAGTTGAAGCGTTCGAACATGGGGTCCCACCTCGTGTGAGTGCGAAGAACCGATGTCGTCAACTTATGTTGACCCCCCGCGCTTATCAATAAAGGTTGACAGCACTGTCCGTGAGGGGCTCCCGGCCGGTCGCGATGGACCGGCCCGCGAGCACACCCGCCCGCGGTAGTCCGCGGTGGCGGTGGTGGGCGTCCGCGGTCGCCTGCGCAGTAGCAGAAGCCCCGCCGTCCGGGCGGACGGCGGGGCCGGCGGGCGACAGGCGGGCCGGATCAGGACCCGCCGCCGTCCTCCAGGGGCTTGCGCAAGTGGAAGATCCACGCCGGCGGGACGTTGGCGAACACGCGCTCCCGGCCGACCCCGTAGCGCTTCACCCAGTCGTCGACCACCCAGCCGGACCGCACCTGCCGCAGGTAGTCGGCCCGGGGGGCGATGATCGCCTTGACCTGCTTGGTGTACAGGTAGCCGAAGAACGAGAGGTGCCCGCCCGGCCGGAGCACGGTGAAGTAGTAGTCCAGGATCTCCTGGACCTCCTCGGCCGTGAAGTTCGCGAACGGCAGGCCGGAGATGATGACGTCGAAGCGCCGGTCGACGCCGAGGTCGGTGACGAGGCTCTCGTGCACCGTGACCCGGTCGGCGACCGCGGAGAGGCCGGGGTCCGTCGTGAGCAGACCGCGCAGGTGCTCCGCGAAGCGCGGGTTGGGGTCCACCAGGTCCAGGGTGTCGCCGGGGCGCATGTGCGCCGCGATGGCGCGGGACACCGGGCCGGTGCCGGACCCCGACTCCAGGATGCTGAGCGGCGCGGCGGGGTCCGGGCGCTCGTCGACGTACCGGTTGAGCGCGTGCGCGAGCGCCGGGCTGCTCGGCACGACCGAGCCCGTGGCACGGAAGGTCTGGAGGGCCTGCGTGAGGAAGAGCCGCGCGTCCCGCAGACGGCTGTCCGGACCCGCGGGGTTGTCAGGGGACTGTGTGACTGCCATGCCGCGACGTTACTCGGTATCGGGCTAAGGCCGCTGTCAAGCGAGGTGGCGCCCGGTGGTGCCACCGGGCGGCGGCCCGGAACCGCCCCTGGGGCGGCCAGCTCCCGGGGGGTAGCCTTCTGGCCATGAGCGGTAGCCAGCGTCACCCCCGAACGGCCATGGTCACCGGCGCCTCCGTCGGCATCGGCGCGGAGTACGCCCGCCGGCTCGCCGAGCGCGGGTTCGCGCTCGTCCTCGTGGCCCGCCGGGCCGACCTCATCGAGGAACTCGCGGCCGAACTGCGCGCCTCCCACGGCGTCGACGTCGCCGTCCTGCCGGCCGACCTCGCCGACGCTTCCGCCCTCGCCGCGGTCGAGGAGCGGCTGCGGGACGACACGTCCCCGGTCGACCTACTGGTCAACAACGCCGGCGTCGGCCACGGCGGTGAGCTGGCCCGCCAGGACCCGGACCTGCTCGACGCGATGGTCGACCTCAACGTGCGCGCACTGGTCCGGCTGACCCGGGCGGTGCTGCCCGGCCAGATCCGGCGCCGCGCGGCCGGCGGAACCGGCCCGGTCGGAGTGCTCAACGTCGCCTCGGTGGCCGGGCTGCTCCCGGCGTCGCCCGGAGGCGCCGTCTACGCCGCCAGCAAGGCGTTCGTCCGCAGCTTCACCCACAGCGTCGCGGTCGAGGCCGCGCCGCACGGGGTGGCCGTCACCGTCGTGCTGCCGGGCTACGTGCGTACCGACATGACCCGCGACGTCCAGGAGGCGGGCCTCCCGGACGTCGTCTTCGTCGCCAAGGAGCGCGTCGTCGTGGAGTCACTGCGGGCGTGGGCCGCCGGGGCCGCCGAGGTCATCCCGGGCGTCCAGTACAAGGCCGCCAGCGGGCTGCTGCGGATCGTCCCCGGCGGGCTGTTCCGGGGGGCCGCCCGCCGCCTCGGCAGCCGGCGGCCGGCGGGGGAGTAACCGCAGGCGGCCGGCGGCGCGGCGGCGTGGCGACCCCGTGTCCCGGGCGTACTCTGGTCCGGGGTGCGCCTACCCTAGGAGGGCACCTCGTCAAGGAAAGTGATCATGAAGACCTTCGAAGAGCTGTTCGTCGAGCTGTCCGAGAAGGCCCGAACGCGCCCCGAGGGATCGGGGACCGTCGTGGCCCTCGACGCCGGTGTGCACGCGATCGGTAAGAAGGTCGTCGAGGAGGCCGCCGAGGTCTGGATGGCCGCCGAGTACGAGTCCGACGAGCGCGCGGCGGAAGAGATCTCGCAGCTCCTCTACCACCTCCAGGTTCTGATGCTGGCCCGCGGCCTGCGTCTGGAGGACGTCTACCAGCATCTGTAGGTCGATCCCGGCTGCAGCCCGGGACCGACCGCGCCGTGGACGTCCGACCAGCGCAAGCCGACGAGTGGGGGAACCGCCTCCGATGCCTGACCAACTCCGTATCGCCGTGCCCAACAAGGGCCAGCTCGCCGAACCCGCCAGCGCCATGCTGCGCGAGGCCGGCTACCGCCAGCGCAAGGACTCCCGGGACCTGGTCCTGGTGGATCCGGAGAACCAGACCGAGTTCTTCTTCCTGCGTCCCCGCGACATCGCCGTCTACGTCGGCGAGGGGATCCTGCAGGCCGGTATCACCGGCCGCGACATGCTGCTCGACTCCGGGGCGCCGGCCGACGAGGTGCTGCCGCTCGGGTTCGGCGGCTCCACCTTCCGGTTCGCCGCGCGCGGGGGCGCCGGCCTCAAGGTCGAGGACCTCGCCGGGAAGCGGGTGGCCACGTCGTTCGCCGGCCTGCTGACCGCCTACCTGGAGGAGCGCGGGGTCGACGCCCGGGTCATCCACCTCGACGGCGCCGTGGAGAGCGCCATCCAGCTCGGGGTCGCCGACGCCGTGGCCGACGTCGTCTCCACGGGGACCACGCTGCGCAACGCCGGGCTGGAGGTCTTCGGGGACCCGATCCTGGAGTCCGAGGCCGTGGTCATCCGGCAGCGGGGCGCGGACGACGACCCCAAGATCGAGCAGCTGCTCCGCCGGCTGCGCGGCGTCCTCGTCGCGCGGGACTACGTGATGATGGACTACGACGTGCACGCCGAACGGCTGGACGAGGCGGTCGCGCTGACGCCCGGCATGGAGGGGCCGACCGTCTCGCCGCTGCACCGCGAGGGCTGGGTGGCGGTGCGCGCGATGGTCCCGCGGCGCTCGGCGCAGCAGATCATGGACGACCTCTGGGACCTGGGGGCGCGGGCCATCCTGGTCACCGACATATACGCCTGCCGCCTGTAGCGGCGGTACCGCGGCCCGAACGGCCCGGTGGCGGGGTACCCCGCCACCGGGCCGTTCGCGTGCGGGCCGCCACGCCGGTGGGCGCGAGCCCGGGCCGCCGGTGCGTCCGGCCCGTCCCGCAGGCCGCGAGTGACGGGCCGGTCAGCGGGAGGCCGGCGAGGCCGCGAGAATCGGCCGTGTGAACCTGTGTCAAGTGGAGGGAAGATCTTGACAATATTGCGCAACTTGATCCACTCTCTTGGTGTGGCGGCGATCACTTCCGCCGCACGTGTGGCTGCGGCGAGGGAGGAGGCGAGGTGACGGTCACGCTCACCGACGTGGCGAAATCCGCCGGCGTCGCCCTCTCGACCGCATCCCGTGCCTTCACGGAACCGGAGCGCCTGGCGCCGACAACTTTGCGCAAGGTCCTGGCGGCGGCGCAGGAGCTCGGGTACCACTCCCCGGCGGGCGCCCCGGGGGGCGGCCGCCCGGCCGACACCGGCGGCATCACCGTGGCGGTGGTGGTACCCGACATCGCCAACCCGGTCTTCGGGGCGTTCGTCAAGGCGGCGCAGGGCCAGGGCTGGCACCGCCGGCAGACCGTGGTGGTCGCCGACACCGACGGCGGCGTGGAGCGCGAGCACGACGTCATCGAGCACCTCCGGACGCGGGTCGACGGCATCGTCGTGTGCTCGCCCCGGCAGCGGGCCGACCAGGTCGTGGAGCTGTGCGGCCCGGTCCCCGTGGTGCTGGTCAACCGCGAGCTCGCGGGCGGCGACTGCGTGCTGAACGACGCCTCGGACGGCCTGCGCCAGACGCTGGACCACCTGGAGGCGCTCGGGCACCGCCGGCTCGCCTACATCCAGGGCTCGCCGCACTCCTGGTCGAACCAGCACCGCGTGGAGATCATGCGCGCCCTGACCGGCGAGCGGGGGCTCGAACTCGCGGTCCTCGGGTCGCAGGCGGAGACGGTCGACGGCGGGGTCGCCGCGGCGGCGAGCGTCGCGGCCAGCGGCGCCACCGCGGTGGTCGCCCACAACGACCTGGTGGCCCTCGGTGTCATCCGCGGGGCACGCGCCCTCGGGCTGGAGGTGCCCGCCGACCTCAGTGTCGTCGGCATCGACGACGTCCCGGTGGCGGGCATCGGCTCCCCGCCGCTCACCAGCATCCGCACGCAGATGGCGCGGGCCGGTGCGCTCAGCCTCGACCTCGTGCACCGGGCGCTGGCCGGCGAGCGCCGGACACCGCGCACCGTGCGCCTCGCCACCCAACTCGTCGTGCGCGGTTCCACTGGCCGCGTCCGCGCGCCCGAGGGCGCCCGACCCGCGATCCCGACCCACTGAGGACCCGATGAAGATCGTCATAGCCGACCCCAACCTGCTCGCGGTGCGTCCCGAGCTCGAACGGGCCCTGCCGAGCGGGGCACGGGCCTCCTGGCACGTCCCCGCCGACCCGGCCGCCGTCACCGCGGACCTCGCCGACGCGGAGGTGTTCGTGGGCTCCCGGTTCACCGCCGCCATGGCCGGCGCCGCCCCGCGGCTGCGGCTCGTGCAGGTGGCCGGGGCCGGTGTGGACGGTGTCGACACGGCGGCGCTGCCCGCCGGCGTGCGGGTGGCCAACACCTTCCACCACGAGGACTCGATCGCCGAGTACGTGGTCGCGACGGCGGTCACCCTGCGCCGCGGGCTGGCCCGCCAGGACGCCGCGCTGCGCACCGGGCGCTGGGCGTCCCCGGTGTACGACCGCTCGCTGCCGCAGCCGCGGGCCCTCGTCGGAGCCCGGGTCGGCTTCCTCGGATTCGGGCACATCGGTGCCCGGACGTGGGAACTGCTGCGGGCGTTCCGCGCCGCCGGGGCCGCCGTCACCCGCACCGGCTCGGTGGACGCCGCCGCGTGCGGACTCGACTGGGCCGGCGGCCTGGACGACCTGGACCGGCTGCTCGCCGAGTCCGAGCTGCTGGTCGTCTCGGTGCCGCTGGGCGAGCGCACCCGCGGGATGATCTCGGCGCGGGAGCTGGCGCTGCTCGGTCCGGAGGCCGTGCTGGTGAACGTCGGCCGGGGCCCGGTCGTCGACGAGCAGGCCCTCTACGCCGCGCTGCGCGACCGGCGGCTGGCCGGAGCCGCCCTCGACGTCTGGTACCGCTATCCGGGGCCGGACGGGGGCGCGGACGCGGTCCCGCCCGCCTCCGCGCCGTTCCACGAACTGGACACCGTCGTGATGACCCCGCACGTCTCCGGCGTCACCCGCGACACCTTCCTCGGGCGCGCCGCCGACGTCGCCGCCAACATCGCCCGCCTCGCGGCGGGCCAGCCGCTCAGCAACGTCGTGGAGGCCCGATGAGCGACCGCATCGTGGGCGCCGAGGTCATCGTCACCAGCCCCACCCGCAACTTCGTCACCCTGAAGGTCACCACCGACGACGGTGTCGTCGGATACGGCGACGCCACCCTGAACGGGCGCGAGCTCGCCGTCGCCTCGTACCTGCGCGACCACGTCGCGCCGCTGCTCCTCGGCCGCGACGCCCGCCGTGTCGAGGACACCTGGCAGTACCTCTACCGGGGCGCCTACTGGCGGCGCGGACCCGTGACCATGGCCGCGATCGGCGCGGTCGACGTCGCACTGTGGGACATCAAGGGCAAGACCCTCGGCCAGCCCGTCTACCAGCTGCTCGGCGGCCCGGTCCGGGACCGGGTCCTCGGCTACACGCACGCGACCGGCTGGGAGCTGCCCGAGCTGCTCGACTCGGTGCGGGAGAAGACGGAGCAGGGGTTCCAGGCGGTCCGCGCCCAGATGGGCGTGCCCGGGCTGGACACCGTCTACGGGGTGGACCGCGAGGCGCGGGCGTACGAGCCCGCCGGCCGGGGCGCCGCTCCCGTGGAGGAGGTCTGGGACACCGACGCCTACCTGCGTAGCGCCCCGGACGTCCTCAGCGGGCTGCGCGCGGAGGTCGGTCCCGAGCTCAGACTGCTGCACGACGCCCACCACCGGCTCACCCCGCAGCAGGCCGCCCGCCTCGGCCGGGCCCTGGAGCCGGCCGACCTGTTCTGGCTGGAGGACGTCACGCCCGCCGAGAACCAGGAGGCCCTGCGGCTGGTGCGCCGGCACACCACCGTGCCGCTCGCCGTCGGCGAGGTGTTCAACACGGTCTGGGACTGCCAGCAGCTGATCACCGAGCAGCTCATCGACTTCGTGCGCACCTGCGTCTCGCACGCGGGCGGCATCAGCCACGTGCGGCGTATCTTCCAGCTCGCCGAGCTCTACCAGGTCCGGGGCGCCCCGCACGGACCCTCCGACGTCTCGCCCGTGGCGCTCGGCGCCTCCCTGCACGTGGGCCTGTCCACCCCGAACTTCGCCATCCAGGAGTACATGGGCTACGACCCCCTGGTGCACGAGGTGTTCCCGCACGCGTGGTCCTACGCCGACGGCCACCTGACCCCCGGGGACGCTCCCGGGATCGGCGTCGGGCTCGACGAGGCGCTCGCCGCCCGCTTCCCGTACGAGGGCGCCTACCTGCCCGTCGCGCGCCGCCGCGACGGTTCGATGACGGATTGGTGACGACCGTGCAGCAGCCGATCAGCGCCGCGACCCTGCCGCCGGGTGTCCGCGGCCACCACCGCACCGGCCTCGGTACCGGCCAGGTCCACCTCGGGCTGGGCAACTTCCACCGCGCCCACCAGGCCGTGTACACGGCGGCGGCGCTGGCGGAGGAGGACGGGCCATGGGGTGTGCACGCCTTCGCCAGCCGCTCGCGCGCGGTCGTGGCCGCACTGCGGGAGCAGGACCTGCTCAGCGCCGTCCTGGAGATCTCCCCGGGCGGCACCGCCGTCACCGTCCCCGCGGTGCACACCCGCGCGGACGTCGCCGCCGACGACCCCGCGGCGGTCGTCGCGGCGATCGGGGCGGAGGCCACCCGCGTCGTCACGCTGACCGTGACCGAGAACGGCTACACCTACTCGCCCGCCACGCAGCGGCTCGACCTCGACGACCCGGGGGTGCGCCACGACCTCCGGGACGGCCGCGCGCCGACCACGGTGGTCGGGCAGCTGGTGCGCGGACTCCAGCACCGGCTCCGCAGCCACGCCGCGCCGGTCACCATCCTGAGCTGCGACAACCTGTCCGCCAACGGCGAGCGTACCGCGAGCCTCGTGCGCGAGTTCGCCGCGGAGCTCCCCGCGGCGGAGCAGGCGGAGCTGCTGCCCTGGCTCGACCGGGCGGTGGCCTTCCCGTCGTCCATGGTGGACCGCATCGTCCCCGCCACCACCGGCGCCCACCGCGAGGCGGTCGGCCGCCGACTCGGCCTGCGCGACCTCGTGCCGGTGCCGGCCGAACCCTTCAGCATGTGGGTGCTGGAGGACGCGTTCGCGGCCGGCCGGCCCCGCTGGGAGGCGGGCGGCGCGCTCTTCACCGACCACGTCGAACCGTACGAACTGCTGAAACTCCGGCTGCTGAACGGGACGCACTCCCTCATCGCCTACCTCGGGGCCCTGGCCGGCGCGGCCACGATCCCCGACGCTGTCGCCCGCCCGTTCGTGGAGCAGGCGGCCCGCGCCGTCCTCCTCGACGAGTACGCACCCACGCTCACCGTTCCGGACGGCGTGGACCTCGACTCCTACGTCGCCCAGCTGTTCGGCCGCTGGGCCAACACCGCCCTCGGGCACCGGACCAGCCAGGTGGGCGGCGACGGCTCGGTGAAACTCGCCCAGCGGGTCCCCGAACCGGCCCTCTTCCACCTCGCGAACGGCGGGGTGCCGCAGCACCTCGCGCTGACCGTCGCCGCCTACCTCTGCTGCGTCGCACCGCGGCCCGGAGCCGACCCGGGCCCGCACGCCGCCGCCATGCGCGACCCGGCCCGCGAGCGGCTCGCCGAACGCTCCGCCCGCACCGGATCCACCCGCGCTTTCGTCGAGGGCGTCCTCGCCGAGGACCATCTGCTCACCCCGGACGTGGGCGCCGAACGCGCCTTCGTCGAGCGCGTCGCCGAACTCGTCGACGTCATCACCGCACACGGCCCCGAAGCCGCCGCCGCCGAGGCGTCCGCGGCCACCGCCACCGCTACCGGCGCCTGAGCGCCACCGCCGGGGCCCCTCCCGGGCCCCGGCCCCCTCCGGCCGGCCTCACACCGGCCGTCCCACCAGGAAGAACGAGGACGAACGCCATGTCCTTGGCACCCCATGCCCGAAACCAGACCCGCGCGGCCGTCCTGCACGCCGCCGGCGACATCCGCGTCGAGGACGTGGAGCTGCCGCCGCTGACCGGGGACGCGGTCCGCGTGGCCGTCGACGCGGTCGGCGTCTGCGGCTCCGACCTGCACTACTTCGCCTCCGGCCGCAACGGCGCGAACGTCCTGCGCCGGCCCACCGTCCTCGGCCACGAGGCCGCGGGCACCGTGGTGGCGGCCGGCCCGCAGGCGGCCACCCCGGTCGGTACCCGGGTGGCCGTCGAGCCCGCGGTCGGCTGCGGCGGATGCGCCTACTGCCGGGCGGGCGACTACAACGTCTGCCCGGACGGCACCTGCCTGGGGTCGCCGCCCACCCACGGCGCCTTCGCCGAGCACGTGGTCGTCCCCGACCGGGCCGTCCATCCGCTGCCCGACAGCATCGACACCGAGCTCGGGGCCCTGGTCGAACCGCTCGCCGTCGCCGTGTGGGCGGTCCGCCGGGCGGACGTGCGCCCGGGGCACCGGGTGCTCGTCACCGGAGCCGGCCCCATCGGCCTGCTGGTCGCCCAGGTCGCCGCCGCGGCG
>NZ_QEIO01000380.1 GCF_003336425.1 Marinitenerispora sediminis
GGTCTGGACGTCGTCCAGTCCGGACGCAGCTGCCATGGTGGCCTCCCGTGGTCGGTCGCCGTCAGTGCTCGACACCCGGGTTCTTCCCCGGCTCGGCCGTACCGGTTGGCGGCGGGGCCGGCGCCGCCGGTCGGGCCCGCAAGGGCGGCGCCGAGCGGATCGGGTGCTCGGCGGCGAGGTGCCGGCACCGCGGCGGCCGGCCGACGCCGCCGGCTGGCGCGGGAGGCCCGGGGGCGTCCCGGGCGCCACCGGGGCCGTGCGCCGGTGCGGCGGTGCGGTGCGGTCCGGCCGAGCCGGGGAAGAACCCGGGTGTCGAGCACTGACGGCGACCGACCACGGGAGGCCACCATGGCAGCTGCGTCCGGACTGGACGACGTCCAGACC
>NZ_QEIO01000381.1 GCF_003336425.1 Marinitenerispora sediminis
CTGCCCTGGTGCAGGGCGGTGATGACCGCGGCGATGTGCGCCGGTTCCGCGGACTTGCTGACGAATCCCTGGATCCTGAGTTTCAGTGCCTTGCGGAGCACGCCGGGGCGGGCGTGGCGGGTGAGCATGAGGATCACCTGGTCGGGGCGGGCGCGGCGGATGGCGGTGACGGCGGTGAGTCCGTCGGTGCCGGGCATTTCCAGGTCGATGACGAGGACGTCGGGTTCGTGGTGCAGGGTGGCGTGGAGTGCTTCTTCTCCTTCCTGGGCTTGGGCGAGTACGGTGATGTCGCCTTCGAGGGGGAGCAGCGCGGCCAGGGCGGTGCGGAGCAGGGCCTCGTCGTCGGCGAGGACCACGGTGGTCATCGGTCGTCCTTTCGGGGGG
>NZ_QEIO01000382.1 GCF_003336425.1 Marinitenerispora sediminis
GCGCTGGCGGCGATCGCCGCCAAGGGTGTCAACGAACTGGCCTACCACCGCGACTACGCGGCGCAGTGGACGCTGCGGCTCGGGCGCGGCACCGAGGAGGGGGGCGTCCAGGCCGGCCGCGGTGCGGACCCGTTCCAGGACGGCGGCGACCTCGTCGTGCACCGTGTCGGGGCGCACGGCGGCGCCCAGGCCGCTGAGCCGCTCCTCGACGGGGTGGACGGCGAACAGCTCCCCGAGCAGGGGGCGCACGTCCGCCAGGCCGGCGGTGAGGCGGCGGTGGGACTCCTCGGTGCCGCGCCCGAGCCGCAGCGTCCACTGCGCCGCGTAGTCGCGGTGGTAGGCCAGTTCGTTGACACCCTTGGCGGCGATCGCCGCCAGCGC
>NZ_QEIO01000383.1 GCF_003336425.1 Marinitenerispora sediminis
CTGTAGGTAAACCAGTTGTTCCAGTAGCCCAGCGCGGTGAACAGACCGATGGTCGCCATCGCCGGCTTGGTGAGCGGAATGATGATCTGCCAGTAGATCCGGAAATCCCCGGCTCCGTCTATTCTCGCTGATTCCATCAGCGCATCGGGAATCCCCTTGATGAAGTTCCGGAACAGGAATACGTTGAACGCAGACATCAAGCCGCCGAGAATAACAGACCAGAGCGAGTGATTCAGCTGCAGCACATTGGCTACAACGAGATAGGTAGGAATCAGGCCGCCGCTGAACAGTGTCGTGAAGTAGACGAAGAATGACACCTTATCCCTGTGCTTAAAATCCGGGCGGGAAAGCACATATCCCCCCATAGAG
>NZ_QEIO01000384.1 GCF_003336425.1 Marinitenerispora sediminis
GAACTGCTGGGTCGGCGAGGGCTTCCAGACCACGACGTTGCCCATGAGGGCGGGCGCGGTGGGCAGGTTCCCGGCGATCGCCGTGAAGTTGAACGGCGTCACGGCCAGCACGAACCCCTCCAGGGGCCGGAACTCCTGCCGGTTCCACACCCCGCGCGAGGAGCGGGGCTGCTCGGCGTGCAGCCGGCGGGCGTAGTGCACGTTGAACCGCCAGAAGTCGACCAACTCGCACGCCGCGTCGATCTCCGCCTGCTGGACCGACTTGGACTGGCCGAGCATGGTCGCCGCGTTCAGCGTCTGCCGCCACGGACCCGCCAGCAACTCCGCCGCCCGCAGGAAGACCGCCGCCCGATCATCGAACGCC
>NZ_QEIO01000385.1 GCF_003336425.1 Marinitenerispora sediminis
GAACTGCTGGGTCGGCGAGGGCTTCCAGACCACGACGTTGCCCATGAGGGCGGGCGCGGTGGGCAGGTTCCCGGCGATCGCCGTGAAGTTGAACGGCGTGATCGCGTAGACGAAGCCCTCCAGCGGGCGCTGCTCCAGGCGGTTCCACTGGCCGGCCGGGCTGTGCGGCTGCTCGGCGTGCAGCCGGCGCGCGTAGTGCACGTTGAACCGCCAGAAGTCGACCAGCTCGCACGCCGCGTCGATCTCCGCCTGGATGGCCGTCTTCGACTGGCCGAGCATGGTCGCCGCGTTCAGCGTCTGCCGCCACGGACCCGCCAGCAACTCCGCCGCCCGCAGGAAGACCGCCGCCCGATCATCGAACGCC
>NZ_QEIO01000386.1 GCF_003336425.1 Marinitenerispora sediminis
GTGTAGCACTCAAGCATCTGCAGGAGGAATTTGAGGAGCCGCGTGTGCTGAATCCTCTGATTCCGCAGAGCGTTGAGAATGTAATCCTGCGCTCGATGCGCAAGAATCCGGACGAGCGCTATCAATCAGCTAAGCAGATGCTTCATGATCTGGAGACATGCCTGCTTCCTGAACGGCGCAGCGAGGCCAAGGCATCATTTCATGATGACGATGATGAAGAACGGACCCGGATTATTCCGGCAATCAAGCCGATCCAGCATACACTGGGCAGCCGCAGCGGAGGCGGAGAGGACCGGATGCGCCGGATTGAAGAAGATGAGGACATTCCGGCCCAGCCGAAAGGGAAGCGGAAATGGGGTATGC
>NZ_QEIO01000387.1 GCF_003336425.1 Marinitenerispora sediminis
CGGCGGCGAGCGCGTCGTAGCGCTCGACGGTCATCGTCGGGTCGCCGGTCCCGGCCAGGTACAGGTCGCCGTGCACGACACCGTCCCGGGGCGCGGCGCGACGTCCGGCCTGGTGGTGCGCAGCCTCACCGAAGGCGACGTGCTCTACCGGCGCGAGCCGGGCACCCCGCTGATTCCCGCCTCCAACGCAAAGCTGCTGACCGCCGCCGCCGCGCTGGACGTGCTCGGCACCGACCACCGGTTCGCCACCACCGTGCACGCCGGCGCCGCGCCCCGGGACGGTGTCGTGCACGGCGACCTGTACCTGGCCGGGACCGGCGACCCGACGATGACCGTCGAGCGCTACGACGCGCTCGCCGCCG
>NZ_QEIO01000388.1 GCF_003336425.1 Marinitenerispora sediminis
ACGTCAAGGACTTCCCGCTGGAGCGGATGATGCGCGACGCCAAGATCACCCAGATCTACGAGGGAACCAACCAGATCCAGCGCCTGGTCATGGCCCGCCAGCTGCTGAAGTAGTCCGCGGCCGGCGCGGTCCCCGCCCCGGCTGGGCTCCGGGCCCGGCCGGTGAGCCGGTGCGCGCCCGTCCGTTCCGGCGGGGGTTCCGTCGGACGCGCCGGCCGGGCGGAGCGGCCGGGTGCGCGGTGGCCGTGCCGGTCGGCGCACCGGCGCGGGTTCGAAGGACCGGGTCATCTCGTCGAGCAGCGCCCGGTTCTCCTCCCAGTCCTCCTCCGTGGAGACGAGGAAGAGCGCGTACCCCTTCTCCTC
>NZ_QEIO01000389.1 GCF_003336425.1 Marinitenerispora sediminis
CCCCGCCAAGTTGGCCGCCGTGGAGGCGGCCTACGGCCTCGACGGCGGCAGCATCCAACGCTTCCTTGCAACCGGGGCGCCCCTCACGCCACCTGTCGAGGAGGTGGCGTCGCAGTGGAGGGGTAACGAGCACACCGACGACGACCTGCGCGATAACGAGTCGCTGAGTATCGAACCCCGCCCCGAGTATGGCCCGGGGGCCCGACGCTGGGAGCTGACGGTCACCTTTCCCGACGATGAACTCACGGCCGGCAAGGTCTTTGTTCGAACTCCGCGGGTGGAGATCCTTGCGTATCTGCGACGTCAGATCGAGAGGATCCGCGCTCAGGGTTGAGGCCGACACCGTTCCCCGCTTGC
>NZ_QEIO01000040.1 GCF_003336425.1 Marinitenerispora sediminis
CCGCCCGGCGGCCACCCCGCCGGACATCGACGGCGCCCCTTCCGCGGAGGACACCCCCGCCGGCGGTCACCGTCCCGAACGGGACGGCCGCACCGCGACGCCGCTGGTCGTCCCGGCCAAGCCGCCGCTGGAGCTCGACCACGGCACCGGCGAGCACGAGAGCTTCGGCGATGTCGCGGAGCCGGGCCACCGCATGACGCTGGGCGAGCTCCAGGCCGCCGAGCGCGCCGCCTTCCTGCGGCGGCGCGGCTCGGACGCCGTGCCGAGCGCCGCCGAGCCCGGACGCGCCGCGCCCGACCACGCCGAGGACGGGCCCAGCGCTGGCGCGGCGGCGGACGCCGCCGCGCCGGGGCACTCCGGCCGGCTCGGGCGCAGCGTACGGTCCGCCGCGACCGGGCCGCAGCCGGCGGACGGAGGCGCGGGTGACAGCCCGGCCGACGACCCCGCCCACGACCAGAGCTCGTTCAGCCGCGTGGCCCGCGGCAGCCGCAGACTGGGGCAGCTGTTCGGACCGGCCGGCGCGGCGCCCGCCGCCGGTTCCGACAGCCCGCGCCCGCCCGAGCACGAGGCCGCCGACAAGCCCGGGCTGGAACTCGACCACGGCACCGGCGAGCAGGAGATGCTCTCCGGACGGGTGCGGGTCGTCCCCGGCGACGGCGCCGGCGACGCCGTTTCGCCCACCGACGTCCCCGGTGTCGTCCGCAGCACCGCCACCGGAGCGGACCCTGCCCCGCGGCAGCCCGACGCCGACCCGCCGGCCGCCGCGGCGCCCTCCCCGCCGGGCGGGACCCGCGGATGGCGCCGGCTCGCCCGGGTCGTCACCGGCGGCAACACCGCCGCGTCGAAGTCCGAGCTGCCCCCCGGGGACCTGGACCGGCTGCGCGTCCGCTTCGAGGGCACCCGCCGCATCGTGGTGCTCGGGTGCACCGGCGGCGCCGGCCAGACCGTCACCACGCTCATGCTCGGCCACACGCTCGCCGCGCACCGCGACGGGCGGGTCGTGGCGGTCGACGTCAACCCGGGCGCCGGCGGGCTGTCCCGCCGCATCCGCACCGAGACCCCCGAGACCCTCACCTCGCTGCTCGCCAACGCCGAGGACGTGCACGGCTACCTCGCCATGCGCGGCTACACCTCGCAGGCGAGCACCGGCCTGGAGGTCGTCGCGACGCTCGACGACCCCTACGTGCAGACGCTGGACGACCGCGACTACGCCGGCCTCA
Source organism: Marinitenerispora sediminis (assembly GCF_003336425.1). GTDB lineage: Bacteria > Actinomycetota > Actinomycetes > Streptosporangiales > Streptosporangiaceae > Marinitenerispora > Marinitenerispora sediminis. The sequence goes on from NZ_QEIO01000040.1 coordinate 1,221, forward strand.
CCGGCCTGCTGGAGCGCTTCTACGAGATCACCCTGCTCGACCCGGCCGCCACCGGCGTCGCCCGGGCGCTGCCCATCGTGGACGCGCTCGTGCTGGTCGCCCCGGCCAGCTCGGACGCGGCCCGCGCGGTGGCGATGACCTTCGAGTGGCTGGACGGACACGGGTACGCGCACCTGCGGTCCAAGGCGGTCGTGGTGGTCAACGGGGTGAGCAAGCGCAGCCTCGCCGACGTCGACGCCGCCGAACAGGTGGCGCGCGGCCGGTGCCGCGCCATCGTCCGGGTGCCGTGGGACGACCACCTCGCGACGGCCCGCGGGGTCGATGACGTGACCGCCCTGCGGGCCACCACCCGCCGGGCGCACGCGGCACTCGGCGGGGTGCTCATGGCCGGCTTCGCCGGGACCGGGGCGCCCGGAGCCCGGGCGTCGTCGGAGGTACGGAGGTGACCGCGCGCCGGGCCGCCCGGCCCGGGGCGGCGCACCGACCGGGAGCGGGTCGCGGATGTCCCCGACGCGCACCGTGAGCACAGCCCGGAACAACGCAGCGCCAGCACACTCCGTGGGAGGGCAGCCAATGAACGGCAGCAGGGGCGCCACCAGACTGGCGGTCCGCTACTTCGACGACCGCGTCCTGCTCAGCGACACCGAAGCATGGGCTTACTTCCGGCTGCCCACGGTGTCGTACGAGTTCGCCACCCCCGAGGAACGCGAGTCGCTCGCCACGAACATCACCATCGCGCTCGCCGCGATCCGGATGAACGACGCCGAGGTGCACCTGCGCGTCGCGCACCGCACCTACCCGGCCGCGTCCTGGGCCACCCGCCTGGACCGCACGTCGGACTCCGGGCCGGGCTGGTACGACTACCTCGACGAGATGTACCGGCACGTCTGGGCCAAGGACTTCTGGACCAAGGAGGTCTACCTCGGCGTGCGCCTCGGGCCGCGGGGGGTGCGGGCGCAGCTGTCCCAGGGGGTGTTCGCGCAGCTGTTCGGCGCCTACCAGCGCACCGAGCACGTCCTCGGGCTGGAGGACGACGCGATCGACGCCAAGGAGATCGCGCGCTGGACCGAGCAGGCGGAGCGGCTCGGGCGGGCGCTCGCCGCCAGTTCGCTGCACGCGCGGCACGCCACATCCCCCCAGATGGCGTGGCTGATCCGGCACGCCGTCACCGGCGCCGTCGAGGAGCCGCGCAGGTCCGCCTCCGGCCGCCGCACGTGGGGGCGCGGGGAGATCGAGGCGCTCGTCGAGGGCGTCATCCACAACGGGCGCTCGATGCTGCGGCTGGAGCAGCCGACCGGCTCCACCTACGTCGCCTACCTCTCCTTCTCCCGCTTCCCGGACCTGATGCCGTTCCCGGACGGCGAGCCGTGGCTGCACTACAGCGACGCGCTGCCGTTCCCGGTCGAGGCGTCGCTGCGCATGAAACTGGTGCCGCCGGCCAAGGCGAGCAAGGATGTCGGCCGCAAACTCGCGCACGCGCGCGACATGGACGCCCACATCCGCGAGGCCGGGGTGGAGGCGCCGCTCGCGCTCGCCGAGCAGATCGACGCGGCGCGGATGCTGGAGCACGGCATCACCAAGGAGCGGCTGCCGTTCGTCTACGGCTGGCACCGGCTGATGGTGTCGGCGCCCACCGAGGACCTGCTCGTGCAGCGGGTCGAGGCGGTGGTCGAGCACTACCGCGACATCGGGATCGACGTCGTGAACTCCACCGGCGACCAGTTCTCGCTGTTCTCCGAGTCGCTGCCCGGCGACCGGATCCGGCTGAACGCCTACGCGCAGCGCCAGCCGCTGCGCACCATCGCCGGGGGGATGCCGACCGCGACCGTCGACCTCGGCGACCGCCCCGACCCCTCGGGGGCGGGCTGGGTCGGGCCCTACGTCGGCGAGACACTGGGCCGGGCGCGCTCGATCGTGCACTTCGACCCGATGGTCGCGGCGGCCCGCAACCGGCCCACCGCCATCGCGATCACCGGCGAGCCGGGCGGCGGCAAGACGACGCTCGCGCTGCTGCTCATCTACCAGCTGGCGCTGCGCGGCGTCACGGTCGCCGCCATCGACCCCAAGGGGGACGCGGAGTCGCTGGTCCGCCTGCTGCGCCGGCGCGGCCGCCGTGCGCGCGTCATGTCGCTCGGCTCCGCCGAACCCGGGCTGCTGGACCCGTTCGCGTTCGGCGACGACCTCCCCACGAAGAAGACGATGGCGACGGAGACCCTGCGCCTGCTGCTCCCCCGGATGAGTGAGGAGCGGGAGTCGGCGATGATCCAGGCGGTCGCGGCGGTCGCCAACCAGCCGCAGCCCAGCCTCGCCAAGGTGGTCGGCTACCTGGAGGCGTCCTCGGACCCGGCGTCGCGCAACCTGGGCGCGGTCCTGCGCTCGATGTCGGAGATGCGGCTGGCCAGCCTGTGCTTCGACCCGCAGGGCGACCACCAGATCGACAGCGAGGGCTGGACCACCGTCTTCACGCTCGGCGGACTCACGCTGCCCGACTCCGCGATCCAGCGGGACGACTACAGCTACGAGCAGCGGCTCAGCGTCGCCCTGCTGTACCTGGTCAGCCAGTTCGCCCGGCGGCTGATGAACGGGCTGGACCGCAGCCTGCCCAAGGCCATCTTCCTGGACGAGGCCTGGGCGATCACCTCAACCCCGGAGGGCGCCAAGCTCGTGCCGGAAGTGTCCCGGATGGGCCGCTCCCGCAACACCGCGCTCATCCTGGTCAGCCAGAACGCCGGTGACCTGCTGAACGAGCAGGTCACCAACTGCCTCTCCTCGGTGTTCGCCTTCCGCTCCTCCGAGCGGGTCGAGGTCGACAACGTCATGGCGCTGCTCGGGGTCGACCCCTCCGAAGAGCACCGCGCCATGCTGCGCAACCTCGGCAACGGCGAGTGCATCTTCCGCGATCTCGACGGCCGCGCCGGTCGCATCGCCGTCGACCTGGTGTCGGAGGAGCTGCTCAGGTGGCTCGACACCAACCCCACGAGACAACGGCCCGACGCTGATGACGCCGAGGAGGATGGTGCTTTGGTCGGCACGGGGCAGGAGCTGCGGCCATGAACCCACACCCGCGAAACCCACGACACCCGGGGCGACCACCCGGCCCGCCGTCCCCCGCCACCGCGACGGCCCCGGCCGCCCCGGAGCAGCGCGGCTGGCGCCGCATGCTGTTCATGGCGCTGCTGATGGCAGCCTTCCTCCTCACCCCCCTGGGCACCGCCCAGGCCGCGGTCCCCGGCTGCGAGGGAGAACCGGCCCCCCAGCCGGAGGCCGCGGGATCGGGGGCGGACGGGTTGCTGGTGCCGCCGCGGGCGGCCGAGGCGGCAGCCGCGTCCCCTGACGGCCTTCCGCCCGACGCGAGCCTGTACGGACAGTACGGCACCGCAGGCCAACAGTGGCACGTGATCCGGGAGTCGTGCGTCGACAAGCTCAACTCCAGCGCCGTGGCGACGTTGAGCAACACGGCGTGGGACCTGTCGAAGACGATCAACCAGTCGACCATCACCGTCTACCAGGCCGCGACCTCCGACGGTCTGCTCGCCAGCTTCAACGCCCTGGTCGAGGACGTCGTCGTCGAGCTGCGTGAGGGCATCTGGCGTCCCCTGCTGCCCACGGTCGTCATCCTCGGCGCCGTTTGGCTCGGGTGGTACGGCCTGATTCGCAAACGCGTGACCCTGACCATCGAGAGCACGATCTGGATGGTCATGGCGACGGCGCTGGGGATCTGGATCCTGGTCAACCCTGGCCAGATCCTCGGAGTCGCGGGGAACACCGTGAACGCGGGCGGTCAGCTCGTCAACACGGCGATTTCCCGGATCTCCTTCTCCGGGGTCGCCAACACGTGTCCAGCTGGTGCTCCGGAGATGCGGCAGGCGGAATGGGAGAGCGACAACGACTTCGCGGTCCGACAGAACTCCCAGATGCTGTGGTCGGGACTGGTGTGTCGGCCGTGGGTGGCGGGTGTCTTCGGAACCGGCCCCACGGCGAGTGTCGCCGCACAGGAACACGGTGTCGCGTTGCTGGGCGCACAGGGCATCAGCAGGATCGAGCAGGACCAGATCAACCGTGGGGACGTCGACGCCGTCGAACTGACTGACCAGAAGCGGAGTGAATACGAGGAGATCGCCGGCAGTATCCAGGACAACTACCCGGAGGTCTATCCGCTGTTCGAGGGAAGCCAGCAGGGGAGCCGCCTGGGCGTGGCGACGCTGGCCCTCTTCGCGTCCATCTTCGCCGGTGGGCTGATACTCGCGGGATCGGTCGCTCTCATTGTCCTGAAAATCGGTTTCCTGCTCCTCCTGCTGCTGTCGCCGATATTCCTGCTCATCGGTATCCATCCGGGCTATGGACGCACGGTGCTGCTCAGGTGGTTCGAGATGATGCTCGGGCTGTTGCTGAAACAGATCTTCATCGTGCTGCTCATATCCCTACTGGTGATGTGCTACGGCCTCGTGATGGCGACGGACCTCGGGTGGGGCCTGCAGATGATCCTGCTCGCGCTCTTCACCCTCGCGCTGTTCATCTACCGCAGGCCTTTCGCCCACCTCTTCGCGTCGGTGAACGCCAACACCTTCACCTCGCGGATGGTCAGTGACGCCGTGACCAGCAGTGCCCTGAGCAGGAGCGCCAACATCCTTCCGCCGGTCGCCTACATGCGCGCGCAGAAGTGGGGGCTCAGGCGGGCTCCGCAGCTCGCCGCCGCGGCCGCTTCGGTGCCCGCCGGAGCAGCGGCCGCCGCGGCCGCTGGCGAGGGGGCCGAGACGGCACGCGGTACCGCCGCCGCGGCGGACGGCGCGGCGAACGACGCTCCTGCCGCGCGCGGCGAGTCGGGGCGCGCCCGGGGAGTCGCCGGGTACGGTCGCGCCCGCAGCGGTGGCGCGCCGCCACCACTGCACCTCGGTTCCCAGGGGGCGGGCGCGGAGGGAAGCCGGAGCACCGGCGCCTCCCCGACCCGCAGCTCCGACCAGGCGCCGCGGTTGAGCGACGTCGCCGCGGCCAGTGGCGGACTCGGGTCCTCCTCCGCCACGCCGGCCGGCAGCGGCGGAGCGATCCCGCCCCGTCCCGCGGGCGGTTACACGGGAACGGGCGACACCGGATGGGCCTCCGTGTTCGGCACCGGCTCGGGCAGCGGCCACCGCGCCGCGCCGAGTGGAGGCGGTGCTCCGAGCGGTGGCGGGGCGGCCGGGGCGGTCGAAAGGCCCGCTCCCAGCTCCGGTCGGGGCATCTTCAACGGGCGTTCGGCCACGCCCCCGCAGGGCAACGTCTCACAGCGCGGTTCCCGGTGGGGAGGACCGCGTACGCGGCCCGAAAGGTCGGCCCCGCCCCCGAGAACGCCGCGTCCCTCCGGCGGCGGCGAGGAGAACGGCACCTGGTTCCGCAGCTCCGGTAGTACGAACAAGGACGCGCCGACCAGCCCGTTCTGGGCAGGCTCCGAGGCGCAACGGCGCAGGGACAACCGCCGGGACGTCCCGTTCTGGCTGCGCGACGACGACTAGCGGACCAACGTGGGGGCGGTGCGAGGGCACCGCCCCCACAGAGGACCGCCGAGGTACCGAATCCGGGACAGAGACAGCGAGCACCCACCCGTAGCACCCGAGAGAGCCCCGAAAAAAATGCCCCAGCCCCTCTCAGACGGCGCACAGCGCCTCGTATTCGGCATTCTCGTCGTGGCGCTGGTCGCCCTCGGCATCTATCTCAGCGTGGCCGGGCTCCGCGGTGAGGAGGAGCCCGAGCAGCAGCAGGGTCAGGCCAGCGGCGACACCGCGGGGTCCGACGAAGCGCAGCAGCCCGAGCCCGCCGCTCCGAGCCCGATCCCGACCACCGACGCCGCGGACATGAGCGTCATGGACTGGTTCCCGTTCTCCGAGGAGGACTTCCAGGCGGCCGCGACCGTCGCCCAGAGGTTCGGGGCCGCGTACGGAACCATCGACTACACGCAGTCGCCGGAGGCCTACTACGACAGCCTGGCCGCGTTCACGACCGCCGACTACGCCCGGACCGTGGAGCAGAGTTCCGGAGCGGGTGCGCTGTGGGGGGAGATGGCCGAGCAGGAGGCGGTCGCCGCAGGGCGCGCCAACGTCGAGTCGGTCCGTCACTTCGACGACGAGTCCATCGTGTTCGTCGTGCGGACGCAGTCGATCGTGGAGGGCGGGGACAGCGCCGCCTCCGATCTCGGGGACTTCGCGGTGACCATGGTCCGGGAGCGGGGCGAGTGGCGGGTCTTCGACTTCCAGCCGGCCGAGGCCGGGAACCTGGGGGACGGCGGATGATCCGGTTGTTCGTACGCCCGAGCCCGTCCGACCAGGGGTCGTGTGCCACCCGGCTGGCCATCGCTGTCGGTGCCTTCATCGCCGGTGTGCTGGTCCTCGCGTTGATCATCATCCCGACCGCGTCCATCAACCAGGGGATGAGCGCCCTCACCGGACTGCGCTGTACGAGCGAGACCGAGCAGGTTCCGGTGTCGGGCTACGCCGAGGACTCCATTCCGGAGAACTACCTGGAGATCTACCGGGAGACCGGGGAGGAGAAGGGCATCCCGTGGAACGTCCTCGCCGGAGTCGGCCAGGTGGAGAGCCACCACGGGCGCTGGGAGGGGCCCGGTATCACGGAGGGCCACAATGACTGGGGCGCCGCGGGCCCGATGCAGTTCGGTTCGCTGGACGGCTCGGCCGCCGGTAACAGCTGGGGCGGAGAGCCGGTCATGCCGGCGGATGAGCGACCGGAGGAGGGGTACGGGCAGGACGGCAACGGCGACGGGGTGGTCAGTGTGTACGACCCCGCGGACGCCATTCCGGCCGCCGCCGACTACCTGATCGCCCACGGAGCGCGCGAGAACGTGCGCAACGCCCTCTATGGCTACAACCACGCCTGGTGGTACGTGGAGGATGTGCTGGAGTGGGCGGAACGGTACGCGGACGGTAGTTTCTCGACCGACCAGGCGATCGAGACCGCGGTCAACTGCGATCTGACCGCCTCCGGAGACCCCCTGGGGCAGGCGCCGGACGAACTCACCCAGGCGGTCGTCGACTGGGCGCTGGCCCAGCGAGGCAAGCCCTACGTCTGGGGCGGTACCGGGCCGAACGGCTTCGACTGCTCCGGTCTGCTGATGCGCGCCTACGAGAGCATCGGCGTGACCATTCCCCGGGTCTCGCAGGACCAGTGGAACTTCGGGCCGCGCGTCGAGCAGGGGGAGGAGCAGCCCGGCGACCTGGTGTTCTTCGACGTCCAGCGCCCAGGCGAGCCGCCGGGCCCCGGACACGTCGGCATGGTCGTCGGTGACGGGCTCATGGTAGAGGCGTGGTGCACCGCGTGCGGGCCCATCGCCACGCGGGAGTACGACGACCCGAACCGCGCGGACATCATGGGCTTCACCCGGCCGCTGGCCGATCCCGGAGCCCAGGCACAGTTGGAGCAGTTGGGGGCACTGTGACCGACACGGGAAGTTCGCGTGTGCGTGAAGTGAGGTTTCCGGGATGACGGAGAGAACCGCCACGCGTGATGACAGACGCGGGCTTCGGGGGTGGCGCGCGGCGCTCGTCGTCGTCGGCTCCGGGACGCTCGCCGGACTGCTCGTCATGGCGCTCGTGGTGGGGGTGCTCCGGATGCTCCAGAGCGGTGCCTCCTCAACACCGTCGAGTACCGGGCAGGCCGTGGAGACACGCCAGCCGCGCGAGACGACGGCCCCCGGCGTCCTGGACCTGTGCGAGTTGGTTCAGACGCAGAGCCTGATGTCAGCGTCTCCCTACAACCGGACCGACGACGCCACCCGGTACGAGGACACCGCTGAGGAGGAGCCGGAACTGGCCCCGCGCACCGTGACGGACGAGTGCTCCTGGGAGGTGGCGTCCTCCGGGGGCGGGAACTGGCGGCTGACGCTCTCCTACCGAGCCTTCATGTCAGATTCGCCCGACGAGAGCCGGGCGGACCTCGCCGCGGGGGAATACTCCGCTCGGTCGGACTCCGCCCGAGCGGAATTCGCGTCGATCGAGAACGAGGGCCCTCTCGACAGTTCTGTCGGGGAATCCCACTACGTCTATGGTGAATCCCGCTCGGGAGCCGACGCCTACGCCTACGTCGGACTGGTCAAGAGCGGCGTTTTCATGATCCATGTCAGCGGGCCCGAAGAGATCGACAATCCGCCGGATATTCCGGAACAGGAGTTTCGAGCCGAGGTGCGAACGGTCGTTCCCTATCTCGAACGAGCTTTCGAGCGTCAGATCCCGGACTGAGTTCCGAACTCATTCGCGGGCCGCCTCCTCCCGGGCCCATGTGCTCCTGGTCTGGCCTCCGGGCACGCGCGGTGGCGTGTCGGCGGGGTCTGGGAGGATGGCCGGCCAGGCCTAGGGAGGTGGCCCGTGGGGGCGGGTGAGGGGTTTCGGTTGGCGGTTCTGGAGGGGGTGCTGGAGCGGGTCACCTATGCCAATGAGGAGACGGGGTACACCGTGGCCCGGGTGGATGCCGGGCGGGGTGGGGAGCTCGTCACCGTTGTGGGGGCTCTGCTCGGGGCGCATCCGGGGGAGTCGTTGCGGATGGAGGGGCGGTGGGGGTCGCATCCGCAGTACGGGCGGCAGTTCGTGGTGGAGAACTACCGCACGGTGCTGCCCGCCACGGTGCAGGGGATCCAGCGCTATCTCGGGTCCGGGCTGGTCAAGGGGATCGGGCCGCGGATGGCGGAGCGGATCGTGGGGCACTTCGGGGTGGACGCGCTCGACGTGATCGAGCGGACGCCGGAGCGGTTGATCGAGGTGCCCAACCTTGGGCCGAAGCGGACCCGGCTCATCACCGAGGCGTGGGAGGAGCAGAAGTCCATCAAGGAGGTGATGGTCTTCCTGCAGGGGATCGAGGTGTCCACGTCGCTCGCGGTGCGGATCTACAAGAAGTACGGGGAGTCGGCCATCGACACCGTGCGCACCGAGCCGTACCGGCTGGCGGCCGACGTCTGGGGGATCGGGTTCCGGACCGCCGACACCATCGCCCGGGCGGTGGGGATTCCGCACGACAGCCCGGAGCGGGTGAAGGCGGGGATCCAGTTCACGCTGTCGGAGTCCACAGGGGACGGGCACTGCTACCTGCCCGAGGAGCGGCTCATCTCCGAGGCGGTCAAGATCCTGCAGGTGGACTCCGCCCTGGTGATCGACTGTCTCGCCGAGCTCGTGGCCGAGGAGGGGGTCGTTACCGAGCGGTTGCCGGAGGACGGCGCAGACGGCGCCGAGTACGTCACCGCGGTGTACCTCGTCCCGTTCCACCGGGCGGAGCTGTCGCTCGCCGGGCAGTTGCGGGCACTGCTGGCGGCGCCGGCCGACCGGATGCCGGCGTTCGCGGACGTCGACTGGGAGGCCGCGCTCGGCTGGCTGGCGCGGCAGACCGGGGCGGAGCTGGCGCCCGAGCAGCGGGAGGCGGTGCGGCTCGCCCTGACGAGCAAGGTGGCGGTACTCACCGGTGGTCCGGGGTGCGGGAAGTCCTTCACGGTGGCGTCGGTGATCCGGATGGCGGCAGCCAAGCGCGCCAAGATCGTGCTGGCCGCGCCGACCGGCCGGGCGGCCAAGCGCCTCACGGAGCTGACCGGCCACGAGGCTTCCACCGTGCACCGGTTGCTTGAGCTCAAACCGGGCGGTGACGCCTCCTACGACCGGGACCGGCCGCTCGACTGCGACCTCCTGGTGGTCGATGAGGCGTCCATGCTCGACCTGCTGCTCGCGAACAAGCTTGCCAAGGCCGTCCCGCCCGGGGCGCACCTGCTGCTGGTGGGCGACGTCGACCAGCTGCCGTCGGTCGGCGCCGGCCAGGTGCTCCGCGACCTGCTCGCCGACGGGTCGCCGATACCGGCTGTGCGGCTGACGCGGGTGTTCCGGCAGGCCCAGCAGTCCGGCGTGGTGACCAACGCGCACCGCGTCAACACCGGAGAGCCGCCGCTCCTGGACGGCATGAGCGACTTCTTCCTGTTCCCGTGCGACGAGACCGAGGAGACGGCCGAGCTCACGGTGGACATCGTCGCCCGGCGGATACCGCGCCGCTTCGGGCTGGACCCGCGCCGGGACGTCCAGGTGCTCACCCCGATGCACCGCGGACCCGCGGGCGCCGGCAACCTCAACGTCCTGCTGCAGGGCGCCCTCACGCCCTCCCGCGAGGGGGTGGCCGAGCGCAGGTTCGGCGGACGGGTGTTCCGGGTCGGCGACAAGGTCACCCAGATTCGTAACAACTACGACAAGGGCGCCAACGGGATCTTCAATGGAACGCTCGGAGTGATCACCCGGCTGGACACCGAGCAGCAGAACCTCACGGTCCGCACCGACGAGGACGAGGACATCGAGTACGAGTTCACCGAGCTGGACGAACTGGCGCACGCGTACGCCGTGACGGTGCACCGGTCGCAGGGCAGCGAGTACCCGGCGGTCGTGATCCCGGTGACCACGAGCGCGTGGATGATGCTGCAGCGCAACCTGCTCTACACCGCCATCACCCGCGCGAAGAAGCTGGTCGTCCTGGTGGGCTCACGCAGGGCGATCGCGCAGGCGGTGCGCAGCGCGACCGCCGGACGCCGGCACACGGGGCTGCGGCACCGCCTGGCGGCCGCCTGAGACCGCGCCCGAGGCAGTCCTCTGAGAGCGTCCCCCGAGACGGTCCCCCCGAGAGAGATCCCCGCGAAGGTTCCCCAGACGGTTCCCTGAGAAGGCCACCCCGCGACGGCCGTCCGCGGCCGTCCGAAGCGGTCAGCCATGAACGCCGGGCGGTACCGGCCCCGTCGGGCAGGTCGCGGCGCACCGGCACTGGGAGGACCAGCGGTGCTGACCAGCGTCTTCGGGACCGGCCGCCCTGGCGCCGATCGGGGCGGCGGACCTCCGGATCTTCGTATCCTGTGCGGCAATTTGCCTAGTCAAGCCGCCAAGGTAAAGGCTAAAGTCATCTCGTAAACCTCGCATAGGTGATCTTTCGCCGAAGGGTTGTGCCGGCTGCCCGATAATGGGACCGAAGTTCGTGCCCGCTGCCCAATGGATTTCTCTCGGTATCGACCTAACGTTGGTTTCGCGGTCGCGCGAGAGAACTCTCCTTCACCTCGTGTCATCGCTGACCGTGGCGCCGTCCCTCCCTCTCCCGGACGCGGGCCACGGTGGCCGGGAGCTGTCGTTTCTCGGGGGCTGTTCTGCGTCCTCCCCTCCTCTTTCGCGGAACAGTTGAGCGACAGGCTCCCGGCCTTCATGTTCTTCCGGGTTCCGGCAGATTTTTTCCGGTTTCCAGCACGCTGCCGATCCATTCGATTTAGGCTCGCCTCATGAAGCAGAAACCCGGGTGGAATCCGCACGCCGTGCGGAGGTGGAACCGGTCGAGTGCCGAGGGGCCGCCGGCGGGGGACCGCCGCGCAGGATCCGGCCGGCCGGCGAGTGCCGCCGCCCGCCCCACGAGACGCTGACACTCTTTCCACTCCCCCCGGAGAGTGTCAGCCCCTCGGGCGCCGGTACCCGCCGGCGCCCGAGGCTTCCCCCCGCCTCGCCCGGCCGGTGTGCGCGCCGCGGGCAGGTGGCGCGGCTCGCTAGCGCTCCTCCCGCGTCGCGGGACGGGAGCGCCGCAGCACCGCCTTGCCGCAGGTGGCCTCTACGGCTCCTGACCGGCCGCGGAAGGTGATGTGCACGCGGATCGAATCGGGGTCGTGAGCGGCTGTGATGGCCGCCACCCGCGCATCGGCCCACAGTGTGTCCGCCGCGTCCCGGAAGCCGAAGTCGGTGACCTCCTCCAGCGTCAGGGTGTGGTCGGTGAAACCGTGCTGCCCGTCGCCGCCGGGGCCTTCGGCGCCGGTGCGCAGGCCGAATGTGACGCGGTGCCGCGGCACGTCCATCCAGACCCCGTCCAGCGCCGCCCCACTGAGGGCGTCCAATGCCGACATGCGATCCGACCTCCCCAGGACCGTGATCCTCCCGTCCGGGACACACTGCCCGCCGACGACCCCTCTCACACGGCCGCCGGCGCCCGCGCGCGGGGTGCCGTCACGTACCGCGTCGGCATGCTTCCGCAACGTCACGGCGGCGTCGCCCGAAACCGTGCCGGAAGGGAAGGGTGGGAGGGGCCGGAGCGCGGTTCCCGGGCGGCGTACCGAAGGCGGGGCGCGAGGTCCGGTCAACTCTAGGGGCGGCCACCGTCGTAATCAAGAAGTAACCAAAATGGAAAGAGAGTGTTTGCGGACGGGGGTCGCGCGGGTATTAGGGACGCTGGCAGCGGGAGTCACCTGCATGCCGACCTCCCGTAGTGGTCGCGGGCACCCCCGGAGCCCGCGAGATCGCATGGAAAGGCACGTGCTTCGTGGGCACCCTCTCGTGGATCGACAGCTCCGTCCCGGCCTCGCCCGCCCAGGCCATCAGCATGCTGCACAGCTACCTGGCAGCGGCGGGGATGCGGAGGCTGTACCCGGCGAACCACACCACGGTGGCCTCGCTGTCCATCCGCCAGGGCCTCACCGTCTGGTGCATCGGGGGGACGTTCCGCTGGCGCGACGACCTCGGCCAGCCGGTGACCCACCCCGCTGCCGACCCCGAGGGCGCCGCCCGCCGCCTCAACGGGATCGCCGCGCCGCTCCGCGCCGCCGCGTAGCGCCGCCCGAGCGCGGGCATGGCGGTGCCCAGGACCAGGGGGGACCCCCTGTTTCTATCCAACCCGCTGCGCGCCGCCGCGCGCCATCCCGATCCACCGCCTGTGGAAGCCCCCCGGCCCCGGGGCCGGGCGCGCCCGCCGAGTTGCCGCCCCGGTCGGCCGTCTCCGGCCGACCGCCTGCCCAGGCCGCCTGCCTCCGGCTGGTCCTCCTCAGACCAGACTCGTCCGGCCGGTCCTGCCTCCCCGCGGGCTCCGGCGCCCCGCGGCCCGACCCGGCCAATGCCCGCACCGACCGCCCTGCCCTCCGGCGCGGGTGGGTACCGTGGAGCCTCGTGACAGAACCTGTGATCGTCGTCGGCGCCGCCATCGTCCGCGACGGTGTGCTCCTGGCCGCCCAGCGGGCCGAGCCGCCGCAGATGCGCGGGCGCTGGGAGCTGCCCGGCGGCAAGGTGGACCCCGGCGAGAGTGACGAGGAGGCGCTGGTCCGCGAGTGCCGAGAGGAGCTCGGGGTGCGGATCCGCCCCGTGCACCGGCTCGGCGCCGACGCCCCCTTCCCCCTGCGGCCGGACTCCCCGCCCGCGGTGCTTCGGGTGTGGCTCGCCGAACTCGTCGAGGGCGAGCCGCAGCCGCTCGAACACCTGGCGCTGCGCTGGCTGTCCGCCGACTCGCTGGCCGAGGTCGACTGGCTGCCGGCCGACCTCCCCTTCCTCGGCGACATCCGGCCGTTCCTGAAGTCGGACGACCCGGTGCCCGGCCCGAGCTGACCGCCGGACGTCCCGGCCCGCCCGGACGGTGGGGCCGCCGCCTCGGTACGCGGGTCGGCCCAGGGCAGCCGCCCGCACGCCCCCCGGCCGTCCCGGGGCCGCGCCGCGTTTCGCGGGACGTGACCAGGCACCGCATAAACTGAGAGGCGGCCGCGGGAGTCGCGGTTCTTTCCCCAGCAGATGAGATCGAGACTTTCGCATGCCCAGCGCCACGCCCGCCGACGGTTCCGCACGACGCGCGGACCTCCGCAACGTCGCCATCGTCGCGCACGTCGACCACGGTAAGACCACCCTCGTAGACGCCATGCTCTGGCAGTCCGGGGCCTTCCGCGCCAACCAGGACGTCGATGAGCGCGTCATGGACTCCAACGACCTGGAGCGCGAGAAGGGCATCACCATCCTCGCGAAGAACACGGCGGTCCACTACACCACGCCCGAGGGCGAAGACGTCGTCATCAACATCATCGACACCCCCGGCCACGCCGACTTCGGTGGTGAGGTCGAGCGCGGCCTGTCCATGGTGGACGGTGTGGTCCTGCTGGTCGACGCCAGCGAGGGACCGCTCCCGCAGACCCGTTTCGTGCTGCGCAAGGCCCTCGCCGCGAAGCTTCCGGTGATCCTCGTCATCAACAAGGTCGACCGCCCCGACAGCCGCATCGCCGAGGTCGTCGACGACACCTACGAGCTCTTCCTCGACCTCGACGCCAACGAGGACCAGATCGAGTTCCCCATCGTCTACGCGTGCGCCCGCGACGGCAAGGCGTCGCTGGAGCGTCCCGCCAACGGGACCGTGCCCGACAACGACGACCTGGAGCCCCTCTTCCGCACCATCCTGCGGACCATCCCGGCCCCGGAGTACACGCCGGGCGCGCCGCTGCAGGCGCACGTCACCAACCTGGACGCCTCGCCGTTCCTCGGCCGGCTCGCGCTCTGCCGGGTGCACCAGGGCCGGATCAGCAAGGGCCAGCAGGTGGCGTGGATCAGGGGCGACGGCTCCACCCAGCAGGTGCGCATCACCGAGCTGCTGATGACGGAGGCGCTGGAGCGCAAGCCCGCCGAGGAGGCCGGGCCGGGCGACATCATCGCCATCGCCGGCATCCCGGACATCATGATCGGCGAGACGCTCGCCGACCCCGACGACCCCCGCCCGCTGCCGCTCATCACGGTGGACGAGCCCGCCATCTCGATGACGATCGGCACCAACACCTCTCCGCTCGTCGGCCGGGTGAAGGGGGGCAAGGTCACCGCGCGGCTGGTCAAGGACCGGCTGGACCGCGAGCTGGTCGGCAACGTCTCGCTGCGGGTGCTGCCCACCGACCGCCCGGACGCCTGGGAGGTGCAGGGGCGCGGTGAGCTGGCACTGGCCATCCTCGTCGAGCAGATGCGGCGCGAGGGCTACGAGCTCACCGTCGGCAAGCCGCAGGTCGTCACCAAGGACATCGACGGCAAGCGCCACGAGCCGGTGGAGCGGCTGACCGTCGACGCGCCGGAGGAGTACCTCGGTGCCATCACCCAGCTGCTCAGCGTCCGCAAGGGGCGCATGGAGCAGATGACCAACCACGGCACCGGGTGGGTCCGGATGGACTGGCTGGTGCCGTCGCGCGGGCTGATCGGCTTCCGCACCGAGTTCCTGACCGAGACCCGCGGTACCGGCATCGCGCACCACGTGTTCGAGGGCTTCGAGCCGTGGTTCGGCGAGCTGCGGACCCGCCCGACCGGTTCCCTGGTGGCCGACCGCTCCGGCCAGGCCATGACCTACGCCATGTTCAACCTGCAGGAGCGCGGCACGCTGTTCGTGGACCCCGGCACGGAGGTGTACGAGGGGATGATCGTCGGCGAGAACTCCCGCGCCGACGACATGGACGTCAACATCACCAAGGAGAAGAAGCTCACGAACATGCGCTCCTCCACCGGCGACGAGCTGGAGCGGCTGGTCCCGCCGCGCCGGCTGTCGCTGGAGCAGGCCCTGGAGTTCTGCCGCGAGGACGAGTGCGTTGAGGTCACCCCCGACGCGGTGCGCATCCGCAAGGTCATCCTCGACCAGAAGGAGCGCGGGCGGATCACCGCGCACAAGAAGCGCGGCTGACCGCCGGCCTCCGGAGGGCGGGTGTGCTGACGTCGGCACACCCGCCCTCCGCGCGTGCGGGGCCGGATCTCTCCGGTCAGGTGGGCCGCGGCGAGCGCGCCGCCTGCGCGCTCAGCAGGTCGCGGGCCGAGCGCCGCAGCTCGGCGAGGGACGGCGGGCAGGCCGACGCCGCGCCCGCCACCGAGTCGAAGATGACGCCGTCCGCCCAGGCGATGAGGTCCCGGGCGTGCCGCTCGGGATCGGGCGAGCCGAGGGCGCGCGCCACCGTCCGCGCAAGCGCGCGGAACCGCGCGCCGACCCGGTCGTAGAGGGGACGCAGCTCGGGGCGCCGGGTGGCCTCCAGGGCCAGCTCGTAGCGCGCCAGCATCCGGTCCCGGTCCCGGTGGATCGCGGTGTGGGTGAACTCCGCGACGAGGTCGGCGAGCGTCCCGAGGTCGTGGTCGGCCGTCATGAGGACGCTCTCCTCCAGCACGCCCTCCTCGTCGGCCATGCGGCGCAGCGTCACCTCGATCAGCCGGGCTCTCGTCCGGGCGTGGTAGGAGGTGGAGCCGGGCGGCAGTCCCGCGGCCTGGTCGACGGCGCGGTGCGTCAGTCCGCGCAGTCCCCGCGAGGCGATGAGGCGCATGGCCGTGCGTGTGATGAGTTCCAGGCGAGGGCTCGGGATTTTCGCCACTCCCGCATTTTACGGGACTCTACAAATGTAGAGTGCTGTGCGCTACAGCCGTAGAGTCCGACTGGAGGGACGGAACCCCATGGCCCAACCGCACGCGGTCGTGATCGGAGGAGGCATCGGCGGGCTCACCGCCGCCCGGGCGTTACTCGACGGCGGCTGGGCGGTGACCGTGTGCGAGCGGTCCCCGTCGCTGGAGCCGGTCGGCGCCGGCCTGGCCGTCGCCCCCAACGCCCTGCGCGCCCTGGACGTCCTCGGCCTCGGCGACGCCGTCCGCGAGCGCTCCTCCCTGCACGGCGGCGGTATCCGCCGCTGGGACGGCAGATGGCTGATGCGGCTCGACGCCGAGCGGATCCGCGCCTGGTTCGGCGACCCGGTCGTGCTGCTGCGCCGGGCCACCCTCGTCGAACTGCTCGCCGCCGGACTGCCCGGCGGCACCGTCCGCACCGGGAGCGCGGTCACCGGGGTCGACCCGGGGAGCCGCACCGCACCCGCGCACGTCCTCACCGCCTCCGGTGAGCTGGCCGCCGACCTCGTCGTCGCGGCCGACGGCATCAACTCCCTGACCCGCCGCACGCTGTTCCCCGAGGCCGCCGACCCCGTGTACGCCGGCTTCGCCACCTGGCGCTTCATCGTCCCCGCCGACCTTCCGATCGTCCCCGCCGAGAGCTGGGGGCACGGCTCCGTCGTCGGCCTCATGCCGCTGGCCGACGGGAGTGTCTACGTCTACGCGAGCGTCCCCGGCGCCCCCGGCGCCCAGGCTCCCGACGAACGCGCCGAACTGCTGCGCCGCTTCGCCCACTGGCACGCCCCCATCCCCCAGTTGCTGACCGCCGCCGAATCCGGTGACGTGCTGCGCAACGACGTCTGGTACCTCGACGCCCCGCCGCGTGCCTACCACCGCGGCCGCGTCGCCCTCCTCGGCGACGCCGCGCACGCCATGCCGCCCAACCTCGGCCAGGGCGGCTGCCAGGCCATGGAGGACGCTGTCACCCTCGCCCACACCGTCTCCGGGACCGACCGCGCCGACGTTCCCGCGGCACTGGCCCGGTACACGGCGGCCCGGCGGCCCCGGGCCTCGGCCGTGGTGCGCCGCTCGGCGCGGGCCGGCGCCCTGCTGTGCTGCGGCTGCCGGGGTGTGGCGGCCGCCCGGAACCTCGCCCTGGCGGCCATGGGGCCGCTGGGCCCGCTGCTGCTGCGGCGCAGCATCGCCGGGATCTTCGACTGGTCCCCGCCGGGCGAGGGGCGCCGCTGACCGCCGCCCGGCGGCCGGGGACGCGGCCCGCCGCGGCGGGCCGCGTCCCCGGCCGCGCGTCAGAACCCGGTGTTGGGCACGACCGGGGTGTCGCGGCGTAGCCCCGGCCGCAGGCCGATCGTGCGCCCGAGCCACACCAGCGGGTCGTAGCGGCGGTCCGCCACCCGCTCCTTCAGCGGGATCAGCGCGTTGTCGGTGATCCGGATGTGCTCGGGACAGACCTCGGTGCAGCACTTGGTGATGTTGCAGTACCCGAGCCCGAACGCGTCCTGCGCGATCATCCGCCGGTCCGCGGTGTCCTCGGGGTGCATCTCCAACTCGGCCACCCGCATGAGGTAGCGCGGGCCCGCGAAGTGCGGCCGGTTCTCCTCATGGTCGCGGGTCACGTGGCAGACGTTGTTGCACAGGAAGCACTCGATGCACTTGCGGAACTCCTGCGGGCGGCGCACGTCGTCCTGCGTCATGCGGAAGTCGCCCGGCCGGGTCTGCGGCGCCGGGGTGAACGACGGGATCTGCCGCGCCCGCAGGTAGTTCTCCGACACGTCGCAGACCAGGTCGCGGATCACCGGAAAGGTGCGGATCGGCGTCACCGTGACCGGCTCGCCGGGCGGGAGCATGCTCATCCGCGTCATACAGGCCAGCCGCGGCCGGCCGTTGATCTCCATGGAGCACGACCCGCACTTGCCGGCCTTGCAGTTCCAGCGCACCGCGAGGTCGGGGGCCTGGGTGGCCTGGAGCCGGTGCAGCACGTCGAGGACCACCTCGCCCTCGTGCGCCTCGACCGCGTACTCGACCAGGCCGCCGGCGCCGCCGTCGCCGCGCCACACCCGGAACCTCGCCTCGTCGCTCACCTGCCGGCCTCCTCGCCGTCGTCGCCGTCCCGGCCGCGGGCCGTACCACTGGTGCCCTCGGCCGTCTCCGTCACCCGCGCGCCCGCCGGGGCGGGTATCTGGGCCATCTCCTCCTCGGTGAGGTACTTCGCCAGCTCCGCGCGGTCGAACAGCGCGAGGAGGTCGGGCCGCAGCGCCGGCAGTTCCTGCCGCCGCAGTTCGATCCGGTCGCCGGCCAGCCGGGCGACCAGGTTGGTCCGCCGCCACTGCGGCGACATGGCGGGGAAGTCGTCACGGGTGTGCCCTCCGCGCGACTCCTCGCGCTCCAGCGCCGACCGGGCGACCGCCTGCGAGACGAGCAGCATGCTGCGCAGGTCCAGGGCCAGGTGCCAGCCGGGGTTGTACACCCGCCCGCCGGCGGCCCGCACGCCGGCGATCCGGTCCCGGAGCTTGTCGAGCGCCTCGATGGCCTGCTCGATCTCCGGCCCGCGCCGGATGATGCCGACCAGGTCGTTCATGGTCTGCTGGATCTCCTGGTGCAGCACGTAGGGGCTCTCGCCGGCCGTGCGTCCGAGCGGGGCCTCGGCGGTGCGCGCCGCGGCGGCCACCGCGGCATCGGACACCGCCGGACGCGCGGTGAGGCCGTCCAGGTAGCGCGCGGCCCCCAGACCGCACCGCCGGCCGAAGACGAGCAGGTCCGACAGCGAGTTGCCGCCCAGCCGGTTGGAGCCGTGCATCCCGCCGGACACCTCGCCGGCGGCGAACAGCCCCGGCACCACCGCGGCCCCGGTGTCGGCGTCCACCTCCACGCCGCCCATCACGTAGTGGCAGGTCGGACCGACCTCCATGGGCTCGGCGGTGATGTCGACGTCGGCGAGCTCCCGGAACTGGTGGTGCATCGACGGCAGCCGCCGGATGATCTCGTCGGGCGCCAGCCGGCTCGCGATGTCCAGGAACACCCCGCCGTGCGGGGAGCCGCGCCCCTCCTTGACCTCGTTGTTGATGGCCCGCGCCACCTCGTCGCGCGGCAGCAGCTCCGGCGGCCGGCGGTGGCGGTCGGGGTCGGTGTACCAGCCGTCGGCCTCCTCCTCGGTCGCGGCGTACTGCGAGCGGAACACGTCCGGGACGTAGTCGAACATGAACCGCTTGCCCTCCGCGTTGCGCAGCACCCCTCCGTCGCCGCGCACCGACTCGGTGACCAGGATGCCCTTGACCGAGGGCGGCCAGACCATGCCGGTCGGATGGAACTGGACGAACTCCATGTTCAGCAGGGTGGCGCCGGCCCGCAGGGCGAGGGCGTGGCCGTCGCCGGTGTACTCCCAGGAGTTCGACGTCACCTTGAACGACTTGCCGATGCCGCCGGTCGCCAGGACGACCGCGGGCGCCTCGAACACCACGAAGTCGCCGCTCTCGCGGAGGTAGCCGAAGGCGCCGGCGATGCGGTCCCCGTCCTTGAGCAGCTCGGTGACGGTGGTCTCGGCGAACACCCGGATCATGGCCTCGGGGTCGCCGAACTCGGCGGCGTCGGCCTGCTGGAGCTGCACCACGCGCTGCTGGAGGGTGCGGATCATCTCCAGGCCGGTCCGGTCGCCGACGTGTGCGAGGCGGGCGTACTCGTGCCCGCCGAAGTTGCGCTGGCTGATCCGCCCGTCCGCCGTGCGGTCGAACAGCGCCCCCCAGTACTCCAGCTCCAGGATCCGGTCCGGAGCCTCCTTGGCGTGCAGCTCCGCCATGCGGGGGTCGTTGAGGAACTTGCCGCCCCGGATGGTGTCGCGCAGGTGGACCTGCCAGCTGTCCTGCGGGTTGACGTTGCCCAGGGCGGCCGCGGCGCCGCCCTCGGCCATGACGGTGTGCGCCTTGCCGAACAGCGACTTGGAGACGATCGCCGTCCGCCTGCCCTGCTGGCGCGCCTCGATCGCGGCACGCAGCCCGGCGCCGCCCGCGCCGATCACCACCACGTCGTAGGAATGCCGTTGCGTCTCGGACATCTGCCTGACTTTCCGTGCCTTGGTCCGGTCCTTCCCGGCCACCGCCCGGTGGTAACGGACGGTGGACCGGATATCCGGATATCTGTGCTTACTCGGGGATGATCGGGGTGAATACCTCGCCCGGTGGTTCGGTGGGGTGGGCGGCCGGAACGGCCGTCAATGGAGGATGCGGGGGTCGGCGATCGTTCCACTGGACACGAGAAGCACATACATATCGGTCAGCACCAGCGTTCCGAGCGTGATCCACGCGAACAGCATGTGCCGGGAATTCAGCGCGGACACCCAGGTCCACAGCCGGTAGCGCAGCGGGTGTTTGCGGAAACTGCGCAGCCGGCCGCCGATCACGTGCCGGCACGAGTGGCAGGACAGCGTGTAGCACCACAGCAGGACCACGTTGGCGAGCAGGATGAGCCCGCCGAGCCCGACCCCGTGCGCCAGCGCGGCGGCGGCGTCGTAGGTGTTGACGAGCGAGATGAGCACCGCGACGTAGAAGAAGTACCGGTGCAGGTTCTGTCCGAGCAGCGGCAGCCGGGACTCACCGGTGTAGCCGGCGTGCGGCTCGCGGACCGCGCAGGCGGGGGGCGACTGCCAGAACGCGCGGTAGTAGGCCTTCCGGTAGTAGTAGCAGGTGAAGCGGAAGAGCAGCAGGAACGGCAGGCTGACCAGCGCGTAGGGCAGGAACCAGGGGAACACCCACGGCAGGGTGCCGAAGACGGCCGAACCCGGGGCGCAGGAGGCGCTCAGGCACGGGGAGTAGAACGGCGTGAGGTAGTGGTACTCCGGCACCCAGTAGTGGTCCTGCTGGAACACCCGGACGGTGGCGTAGCCGACGAACGCGGCGAGGCCGAGGGCGGTGAGCAGCGGTCCGACCCACCAGCGGTCGGTGCGCAGCGTGCGGGCCGCGAGCCGGGCCCGGGTGCGTCGGGATCGGTCCGGCGGGGGCGCTGTCTCGGTCATGGGCCGGCATCTCCATCTCCACCGGTGAGCGGCGCGAACGGCGCGGTGTGGTGTGCGGAGATAACGGGCCGCTCTCCGTGTCAGCGAGCAGTGCGTGAAGCGTCTGAGTTGCCACGTTAGGCCGTTGCGATCGCGAATTCAGCAACGGTTTCTCGCGGTTTGAATGTGAAAAACGCCACTTCATTTCCCGGGTGAAGTGGCGTTTGTGGAAACGGGAGGTGATTTTGCTGTTTGTTGGGAGTGGTGCGAATTCTGGGAGAAGTGTGGATGATGTGCTCGAATTTCAAGGCGTGCCGGAAATTTGGGTGTCGAGGCGGTTTCGTGGTTGCCGGGTGGCCGGTGTGGGAGGCCCGTTACGGCTCACCGGTGGTGATCACCTCCAGGTCCTCGCCGAGCTCCGCCTGGCTGAGCTGGGCCAGGTAGTTCATCAACCCGCGGCGGAACGCCTTGGCGGTGTGCGACGGCTCCACGTCCTTGCGGTGCGCGAGCGCGATGGTGCGCAGCAGGCGGGGCTGGGCCAGCGGGATGCCGCGCAGGCCGGGGCGGTTCTTCAGCACCATGCTGGGCACCACGGCCACGCCCAGTCCGGCCTCGACGAACCGCAGCACGGCGTCCATCTCACCGCCCTCCACGGCCAGCCGCGGCTCGAACCCGGCGGCCCGGCACGCGTGCAGGGTGGCCTCGCGGACGTCGTAGCCCTGCCGGAACATCACGAGCGGGAGGTCGCGCAGGTCGGTGATGCGCATGGCCGCCTGCCGGGTCGGCCGCGGCGCGGCCACGGAGGAGACCACGACGAGGCTCTCGCGCAGTATCGGCGTGGTGACGAACGCGGGGTCGCTGCTGTGCAGAGGCAGTATGATCAACGCCAGGTCGAGCTCCCCGCGCCCGAGGGCCCGGATCAGGTCGCGCGACCCGCTCTCCTCCACGTGCAGCTCGATTCCGGGGAACCGCGCGTGGAACCGGGCGAGCGCGTCCGCGAGCAGGCCCGCGCACAGCGACGGGGTGGCACCCAGCCGGACCCGTCCGCGGCGCATCCCGGCGAGTTCCTGCACCTCGCGGCGGGCGGTCTCCATGTCCGTGAGGATGCGCTGGGCGAGCGGCAGCAGGGCTTCACCGGCCGGCGTGAGTGTGATATTTCCCCGGGCGCGGCTGAACAACGCCGCTCCCAGCTCCTCTTCGAGGTTGCGGATCTGCTTGCTCAGACTGGGCTGGGCGACGCGCGATAACTCCGCTGCACGGGTGAAATGCCGCGTCTCGGCCACGGCGAGGAAGTAGGCGAGTTGCTGGAACTGCATGGTCAATAGCCTATGGCTATGGAGACCAGCAGTCCTATGACTTAGACGCCGTCCTTTATCGAGTTTTAAAGTGACACGTTGTGGCGAACAGTACCCTGACCAAGCAGCGGTCAACGGCATACAGGTCCACGGTGGCACTCAAGGCCGCGATGGCCGTCACCGGGGCGATCCTTGTGCTGTTCTTGATCGCGCACATGTACGGCAACCTGATGATCTTCGGGGGGCCGCAGACCTTCGACACCTACTCCGCGCACCTCCGCGAGCTCGGCGAACCGATGCTCCCCTACGAGGGCTTCCTCTGGATCATGCGCGTCGTCCTCCTGGCGAGCGTGCTGGTCCACGCCTACGCGGCGGTGACCCTGTGGATGCGCGCCCGGCGGGCCCGCCCGGCCGGCCAGCGCTACCACACCAAGAAGAGCGTGCAGCGCAGCTACGCGTCCTACACCATGCGGTGGGGCGGCGTGGTCGTCGTGCTCTTCGTGATCTATCACATCCTGCACCTCACCACGAACGACATCGCGCCCGGCGGTGCCTCCGCGAGCCCCTACGAGCGCGTGGTGAACGGCTTCCAGATCTGGTGGGTCGTCCTCAGCTACGTGATCGCGCTCGCCGCGGTCGGCTTCCACCTGCGGCACGGCATCTGGAGCGCGGTGGCCACCCTGGGCGGGAACCGGGCCGGCCGGCAGCGTTCGCTCAACATCATCGCGACCGGGCTCTCCCTGGTCGTCACGATCGGCTTCCTGATTCCGCCGTTCGCCGTTCTCCTCGGGCTGGTGAAGTAAATGACTGAGCTGTACATCGAGGGCGCCCCGATCAAGGACGAGAAGGCGCCCGAGGGACCGATCGAGCAGCGCTGGGACAAGCGCCGCTTCTCCGCGAAGCTGGTGAACCCCGCGAACCGGCGCAAGCTCTCGGTCATCATCGTCGGCACCGGCCTGGCCGGTGCCTCCGCGGCGGCCACGCTGGGCGAGGCGGGCTACCAGGTGACGTCGTTCTGTTACCAGGACAGCCCGCGGCGCGCGCACAGCATCGCGGCCCAGGGCGGCATCAACGCGGCCAAGAACTACCGCAACGACGGCGACAGCATCTACCGGCTGTTCTACGACACCGTCAAGGGCGGCGACTTCCGCTCCCGGGAGTCCAACGTCTACCGGCTGGCCCAGGTCAGCGTGGAGATCATCGACCAGTGCGTCGCGCAGGGCGTCCCCTTCGCCCGCGAGTACGGCGGCCTGCTGGACAACCGCTCCTTCGGCGGCGTCCAGGTGTCGCGCACCTTCTACGCCCGTGGCCAGACGGGCCAGCAGCTGCTCATCGGCGCCTACCAGGCGCTCGAGCGCCAGATCGCGGCCGGCACCGTGCGTATGCACACCCGGCACGAGATGCTGGAGCTGATCGTGGTCGACGGCCGCGCCCGCGGCGTCATCGTCCGGGACATGGTCAGCGGCGAGATCGAGACCCACTTCGCCGACGCGGTCGTGCTCGCCTCCGGCGGCTACGGCAACGTGTTCTTCCTGTCCACGAACGCCATGGGCTGCAACGTCACGGCGACGTGGCGCGCGCACCGCAAGGGCGCGCTGTTCGCCAACCCGTGCTACACGCAGATCCACCCCACCTGCATCCCGGTCAGCGGCGACTACCAGTCCAAGCTGACCCTGATGAGCGAGTCGCTGCGCAACGACGGCCGCATCTGGGTGCCCAAGGAGGCCGGGGACGACCGCGACCCGCGGCAGATCCCGGAGGAGGAGCGCGACTACTACCTGGAGCGCATCTACCCGTCCTTCGGCAACCTGGTGCCCCGTGACATCGCCTCCCGCGCCGCCAAGAACGTGTGCGACGAGGGCCGCGGCGTCGGTCCGGGCGGCCTCGGCGTCTACCTGGACTTCGCCGACGCGATCAAGCGCATGGGGCTGCCGGCCGTCGAGGCCAAGTACGGCAACCTCTTCGACATGTACCAGCGCATCACGGGCGAGAACCCCTACGAGGTCCCGATGCGCATCTACCCGGCCGTGCACTACACCATGGGCGGCCTGTGGGTGGACTACGACCTGCAGAGCACCATCCCCGGCCTGTTCGTGACCGGAGAGGCCAACTTCTCCGACCACGGCGCGAACCGGCTCGGCGCGAGCGCGCTGATGCAGGGCCTGGCGGACGGCTACTTCGTGCTGCCCAACACGATCAACGACTACCTCGCCTCGGGCCCGTTCGAGAGCCTGGACGAGAACACCCCCGAGGCCAAGGAGGCGGCGGACGCGGTGCGCGCGCGCATCGACAAGCTGCTCTCCGTCAACGGCAACCGCACCGTGGACTCCTTCCACAAGGAGCTCGGCCACATCATGTGGGACTACTGCGGCATGGAGCGCAGCGAGGAGGGCCTGCGCAAGGCCATCGAGCGCATCCGCGAGCTGCGGGACGAGTTCTGGCAGAACGTCAAGGTCACGGGCACCAACGAGGAGCTCAACCAGGCCCTGGAGAAGGCCGGCCGGGTGGCCGACTTCTTCGAGCTCGCCGAACTCATGTGCATCGACGCCCTGCACCGCCGGGAGTCCTGCGGCGGCCACTTCCGGGCGGAGAGCCAGACGGAGGACGGCGAGGCGCTGCGGCACGACGACGAGTTCGCCTACGTCGCCGCGTGGGAGTTCACCGGCACGGGCGAGCAGCCGGTGCTCCACAAGGAGAACCTGGAATACGAGTACGTCGAGATGAAGCAGCGGAGCTACAAGTGAACATCACCCTGCGCGTTTGGCGCCAGAAGAGCCGCGACGACGAGGGCCGGATGGTCACCTACCAGGTCGAGGACGTCTCTCCGGACATGTCCTTCCTGGAGATGCTCGACGTCCTCAACGAGAAGCTCACGCTCGACGGGCACGAGCCGGTGGCCTTCGACCACGACTGCCGCGAGGGCATCTGCGGCGCGTGCGGCGTCGTCATCAACGGCGTGGCGCACGGCCCGGAGACCACCACGACCTGCCAGCTGCACATGCGCAGCTTCAAGGACGGCGACGTCATCGACGTCGAGCCGTGGCGGGCCAAGGCGTTCCCGGTGATCAAGGACCTGGTCGTCGACCGGGGCGCCTTCGACCGGATCATCCAGGCCGGCGGCTACATCAGCGCCCCGACCGGTACCGCGCCGGACGCCCACGCCATGCCGGTGCCCAAGGCCGACGCCGACCGCGCGTTCGACGCGGCCACCTGCATCGGCTGCGGCGCCTGCGTGGCCGCCTGCCCGAACGCCTCCGGCATGCTGTTCACCGCCGCCAAGGTCACCCACCTCGGCATGCTGCCGCAGGGCCAGCCCGAGCGGGCCGCCCGCGTGGTGAAGATGGTGAACCAGCACGACGAGGAGGACTTCGGCGGCTGCACCAACATCGGGGAGTGCGCGGCGGTCTGCCCGAAGGGCATCCCGCTGGACACCATCTCCCAGCTCAACCGGGACCTGCTCGGGTCCCTCGCGAGCGGGAACCCCAAGTAGCGGGGACCCGCGCGCCCGCTCATGCGGGCGGACCAGGGGGCCGGTCTCTTCGGAGGCCGGCCCCCTGCGCGTCGGCCGGGGTCCCGGCAGGCGGCCGGCCGAACGCGCCGGAAGCCGCCGGTCAGACCGGCTGGTCGAACACGTGGGCGCGGACCCAGGCGTGCATGGCGACCGCCGCGGCCGCGCCGGCGTTGATGGACCGGGTGGAGCCGAACTGCGCGATGGAGAGCACCGCCGCACAGGCCTCGCGGACCTCCTCCGACAGCCCCGGGCCCTCCTGGCCGAACACCAGCACGCAGGCGCGCGGCAGCGGGTAGCTCTCCAGCGGCACCGAACCGGGCAGGTTGTCGACCCCGATGACCGGCAGGCCCCGCTCGGCGGCCCACGCCACCAGCGCGGCGGTGTCGGGGTGGTGGTGCACGTGCTGGTAGCGCTCGGTCACCATGGCGCCGCGCCGGTTCCACCGGCGCCGACCCACGATGTGCACGGCGGCGGCGCAGAACGCGTTGGCGGTGCGCACCACCGAGCCGATGTTGAAGTCGTGCTCCCAGTTCTCCACGGCCACGTGGAACGGGTGGCGGCGGGTGTCGAGGTCGGCGACGATGGCCTCGTGCCGCCAGTACCGGTAGCGGTCCACGACGTTGCGCCGGTCCCCGCCGGCGAGGAGCTCGGGGTCGTAGTGCTCGCCGTCCGGCCACGGGCCGGGCCACGGACCGACGCCCACGGCCGGCCGGCCCGGGTCGGCCTCGTGGTCGGGGACGGACGGGGGAGACGGGGCGACCTGCTCACTCACGTGCTCCAGGGTATCGGCACCGGGGCTCACCTCCCGGAGCCGTCGACTCCGTCCAGCTGGGCGCGGACCCGGTCCGCCCCCGGGTGGTGCACCGCGGCGTAGAGGCGTTCGGCGGCGGCCAGCGACTCCCGCCAGGCGGCCTGGTCCTCCGCGCGCAGCGCCAGCTCGGCGCGGACCTCCAGCGCCTCGGCCAACCGGACGGTCTGCCCGGAGCCGTGGAGCGCCACCAGCGCGGAGTCGACGGCGCCGCGGGCGGCGGTGTCCTCGCCGAGAGCCGCGAGCACCCGCGCCAGCTCCACCCGGGCCCGCGCGTGCAGCGCGGCGTCGGTGCCGACGGCGAGCGCCGCCTCCAGTGTGCGCCGGGCGAGGTCGGGCCGGCCGGCGAGCCGGTGCACCCGGCCGAGCTGGTAGCTGTTCAGCGCCACACCGCGGGCGTTGCCGGCGGCCCGGTGCAGCTCGATCACCTCCTCCAGGCACTGGGCGGCGCGGGCGTGGTCGCCGCGCTCCCGGTGCAGCCGGTGGGTGCCGTCCAGTACCACGGCGAGGTCCAGCGGGAAGCGGGAGCTGGTCTCGGCCGCGGCCGCCCGGGCGAGCGCGAACTGCTCCTCGGCGATGCCGAACTCCCGTTCGGCGAGGGCGCGGTAGTGCGCCGGGTCGGCGGCCCGCTCCTCCGCGGAACGGCCGTCCCGCCCGGCCGGGTGTGCCGCCGCGCGGAGCGCGCCCGCTCCCAGGTCGGTGTGCACGCGGGCGAGGTGGTCGCGCATGAGGGCCTCGGCGCCGCGGTGGCCGAGCAGCGACGCGCTGTCGACGGCCATGGTGTAGGCCGCCCGCGCGTCGACGTAGAGCTTGTCGCTGTCGTAGAGCGCCCACGCGCTCGCACACAGCCGGACCACGGCGGCGTGCCGGCCGAGCTCGAAGGCCAGCGTGATGACGGCGTACAGGTTGTGGCGTTCGGCGCGGAGCCAGTCGAGGGCTTCGGCCCGCCCGGTGAACGGAAGGTCGAGGTGCTCCGGCAGTCCGGGCACCGGCAGCCGGTCACGCAGCCGCAGCGGCCGGCCGAGCACGGCATCGTCGGCCTGCCCCGCGGCGGCCGTGTACCAGAGCACCGCTCGGACCAGGGCGGCTTCGCGTTCGGCCACGGGGTCGACCTCTTCGGTGCGGCGTAGGGCGTCGAGCTCGACCAGCTTGGGGTAGCGGTAGCCGGAGTCGTCGCCGGTGTCCTCCAGGAGGTGGCGCTCGGCCAGCGCCGCCAGCGCGTCGCCGGCGTCCTCGGAGCCGGCGGGCGGGCCGAGGAGGGCGGCGGCCACGCCCGCGTTGAGGGCCGGACCGGGGAAGAGGCTCGCCAGCCGGTAGAGCCGTGCCTCCCGCGCCGGGAGCTCGGCGTAGGCGAGATCGCAGATCTCGCTGGGAGTGCGCACCGCCGGATCGGCGTCGGGCCCGGCGAACCGGGTGAAGGCGCCGAGGCGGCGCCGCTGGTCGGCCAGGCGCTGGGCGACCCGCTCCAGCGGGACGGCCGGATGCCGGCGGAGGTAGCCCCCGACGATGCGGAGGGCGACCGGCACACCGGCGCAGAACTCCGCGATCTGCCGCAGGGCCGGAGCGTCCGGATGCCGGTCGCCGGCGGGCCCGGTACCGTCGCGCCGGGCCATGCGGGTGAGCAGTTCGGCGGCGGCCTCACCGGACAGCGGCCGGACGGGCACGTAGTCGGCCCCCGGCGCGAGGTCGAGCGAGCGCAGCTGCCGCCGGGTGGTGACGACGACCACGCCGCCGGGCGAGTTGGGCAGCAGTTCGCGGACCTGGGCGCTGGAGTCGGCGTCGTCGATGAGCAGGACGACCCGGCGCCCGGCCGTGATGGAGCGGAACAGCGCCGCCCGCTCCTCCGGCAGTGCGGGAACGGCGTCGGAGGGCAGACCGTACTGCCGCAGGAAACCGGCCAGGATGTCGCTGGTGCCGGGACGGGTGCCGTCGGACCGGCGCGCGAGCGAGGCGTACAGGCGGTCGGCGTCCGGTGGCGTGTGCGAGACGTGGCCGTAGCGGAGCGCCAGGGCCGTCTTGCCCAGGCCGCCGAAGCCGTGCAGCACGGCCACGCCGGTCGTGCGGCCGCGCGCCGCCCGCTCGCCCGTGGCGCGCACCAGGGCGAGTTCGGTGTGGCGGTCGACGAAGGGCTCCACCGGGGCGGGGAGCATGGACGGCACCGGGAGCCGGGCCGCGCCCACGTGGAGGGTGAGGTTTCCGTGGAGTTCGCCGACCTGCACCACGGCGGCCCCCGCACCGGAGACGTCACCCACCTCGTTCGCCCGCGCGGGCCCCTCTCCCGCGCGCTCCCTGTCCTCCTCCGGCATGCGACTCCCTCCCGAAACCCCAGCGGCTAACCGGAATCTACGGGAGACTGCGAGGTGCGGGCCACCTCGGCGCGGCGGCCTGTGCACAATCCCGGAACCGGGTGCCCAGGGGTGTACCCGGCGCCGGTAAACCGGGGACAATGCCCGAGCGGGCCGCCCTGCGTCGTCCAGCCGGCGGGGTCCGCCGCCGAAGCCGCCCACGTCCACCGGGAGGACCCATGGCCGATCCGATCTCCGTGGCGGTCGCCGCCGCGATCGCCGGGAAAGTCGCCGAATCCCTGACCGACGCCGGAAAGCGACTGCTCGCCGCGCTGCGCCAGCGCGTCCAGGACAAGCTGAAGGACGACCCGAACGGCCTGCTGGCGCTGCTCTCCGCCACCCAGGATCCCGAGAACCCCGACCGGCAGGTGGAGCTGGCCGAGGCCGTGGAGGCGGCCGAGGCCGCCGACCCCGCCTTCCGCACCGATGTCCGGGAGCTGTGGAAGCAGGTGCGGGCCGAGAGCACCGGGCCGGGGACCGTGCGCAACACCATCCGGGGCGACGTGCGGGACGGCAGCACCGTGGTGCAGGCGGGCCACATCACCGGCGACATCAACCTGCGCTGACGGCGCGGCTCACACCGGCCGCGCGTCCTGACCGGCTGCGGACCGCTGGCCGGGCCCCCCGGGTGCTCCGGCGGGCGCCGGAGCGGGGTCAGCCGGCCGGGCCGCGCCATGGTCGCGGGGTGCGGGGACCGGCGGCAGGCCCGCGAAGATCAGCGGGGGGGGGTACCTCGGATGACCGTCTCGCGGGTGCCGACGCGCACCGGCACCCCGGCCGCCAGCGCGCGCAGCGGCCGGCCGTCCACCGCCCACGCGTAGACGGCCGCCGCCGCGACGAACAGGTCGGTGCCGGACAGCTCCACCTCCACCGCGCGGCCGTCGCGCAGCCGCAGCAGGGCGCGCGGCCCGCCGAGTGAGGCCGCGGCCAGACCGCAGCCGGGGAAGCGGCGCAGTGTCCGGACGATCCACGCCGCGGGCGACTCGGTCTCCGAGGTGTGCGACCGCACGGCGATGTCGGGGCTGGCCGCGGTCGCCGAGTGCAGCAGTTCCGCCGCCACCACCTCGAAGCGTTCGGCGTCGCCGACGCCGGGGTCCAGGGTCGCGAAGCGCCGCACCCGCACGCCGTCCGCCGTGACGTCGGCCTCCACCGCGAAGCGCTCGGGCTCCTCGGCGTGCGGCGCCGGAACGGGGAGCGGCGGCGGCTCCGGGGCCGCCGTCCGCGGCGGGGAGAGCCGCAGCATCCCGTACATCAGCCGGCGCATGCGGCCGCCCGACCCGCCGGGGTGCTGGATGAGCAGGTCGGCGGCGGCGAGCGAGCCGCCGTCCCGCTCGGCGGCCGCCAGTTGCGCGCGCAGGTCCCCGCCGGGGTCCAGCCGCGGCGTCGCGCGGCCGAACTCCGCGAGCGGGGAGTCGGGCGCGATGAGGGCGTCACCGAAGGTGGCCAGGAGCACCGGGCGGCCGAGGGCGGCCGCGTAGTAGGACACCGAGCCGTGGTCGCCGACCACCACGTCAGCCGCGACCAGAGTCGCCCGCCAGCCCTCCAGGGGCGGCACGAGCCGCAGGCCGGCCGCCAGTTCGGGTGCCAGCCAGCGCCGCAGCTGGGCCGGGCTGTACCGGTACCAGACGTTGGGGTGCGCGATGAGCGCGACCCGGTACTCGTCGTGGGGGAGCTGGGCGAGCAGCGCGCCCAGCAGCCGGCGGCCGTGCCGGCCGAGCAGCGAGTCGTGGTGCCAGGTCGAGGTCACCACGACCAGCCGCCGCCCCTGCGTGGCGCCGAGGGCCCGCCGGTAGTGCTCGCGCCGCTCCGCGCTCGCCAGCATCCGGTCGTAGCTGGGGTCGCCGACCACCACCGCGCGCTCGGCCGCCTCGGGGTAGCTCGCGCGCAACCGCGCCACCTGCTCGGTGTGCGAGAGGGCGAGCCGGGCGGGCAGCGTCCGGCCCCGGTGCTCCAGCTGGGAGCGGGCCAGCCCCGACGCGACGCTGAGCGATCCCGGCAGGGTGCCGACCAGCCGGTTGTGCCCGGCACCGTGCGGCATGAACAGCATGGGGGCACCCAGCCGGTGCAGCTCGCCCTTCGGGTTGGCGACCAGGGCGAGGTCGAAGCCGCTCCCGGAGGCGGCGGCGTGCTCCCACGGCACCAGCCGCTCCACGCCCGCGTCGCGGAGCATGCCGGCGATGCCGGCGCCGAACCGGGAGCCGGCGTTGACGGTGAAGTCCACCGCCACCCGCTCGTCGCCGCGGAACAGCTCGGCGACGTCCAGCAGCCGGGCGGTGCACGGCACGGTCCGCGCTACGGCGAGCACCGTGCGCTCCACGGGGAGCGTGCCCCACGGGTCCTGGGCGCCCACGCCGCCTCCTCGTCCGGGGTCCGGGGCCGCGCTCAGGCCCGGACGGAGCGGCGGTCGCGCCGTCCGCTCACCAGGTGGGCCACCGTGCGCCAGCCCACCAGGGCCAGACCCAAAAAGACCGCCGTGACGATGACGAAGGACAGCGGCGCGCCGCCGCCGGACAGCACGCGCAGCACCATGCCGCCCGCCACGGTGACCGCCCACACGCCCGCTCCCGTGCGCAGCGGCCGGGCGGGGGCCCGCCACGCGAGGGTGGCGAGCCAGCCGGCGGCGAGGGCGGCCGCGAACGGCCACGCGGTGCCGAGGAAGCCGAGCAGGGCGTTCTCCTCGCCGTGGCTGGAGCGCCCGATGAGGACGAACGCCGCGACACACAGCAGGTCGAGGAGGGCGGCGGGTAGCAGACGCATGATCGCCAGGTTACGTCCTCCCCGGTAACAGCCGCGCGGCGCACCCCGTCGACCTGGAGGGGGGCGTCGCGCGGGCCGGACCGGGGCCCCGTCAGACCTCGTCGAGGGCGGTGTCGCGCGTCTCTGGGCTGATGAGCAGGGCGCCGAGGGTGATGGCCGCGGCCAGGGCCAGGTAGCCGCCGACCCAGCCCAGGCCGAAGGAGGAGGCCAGCCACGTGGCGATGTAGGGGGCCACGGAGGCACCCAGCAGGCCGGCGAGGTTGTAGGCGATGGACGCCCCGCTGTAGCGGACCCGCGTGGGGAAGAGCTCCGGCAGCACGGCGCCCATCGGCCCGAAGGTGAAGCCCATGAGCGTGAGGCCGAGGATGAGGAACAGCAGGACGACCGGGGTGGAGCCGCTGCCGAGCATCGGCCCGAGCGCGAGCCCGAACACGAGGATGCACGCGGTGGTGACCAGGAGCGTGGGCCGGCGCCCGAACCGGTCGGCCAGCAGCCCGGAGACCGGGACGGTGAGCCCGAAGAAGACCACGCCGACCAGCAGCAGCACCAGGAACTCGGATCGCTCGTAGCCCAGGCCGTCGGGGCTGGTGCCGTAGGAGAGCGAGAACACCGTCATCAGGTAGAAGAGCACGTAGGTCGCCAGCATGATGAAGGTGCCCAGCGCGACCGCGGGTGCCGCCGTGCGGAACACCTCGGCGACCGGCGTCTTGGCGCGGGTGCCCTCGGCGAGCACGCGGGCGAACGCCGGCGTCTCGTGCAGGGTGAGCCGCACCCACAGCCCCACCACGATGAGGACGGCCGAGAGCAGGAACGGCACCCGCCAGCCCCACGAGAGGAACGCGTCCTCGCCCATCAGCTCCGAGAGCGCCAGGAAGACGCCGTTGGCGAGGAAGAACCCGATGGGGGCGCCCAGCTGCGGGAAGGTGCCGAACAGCGCGCGCTTGGCGCGCGGCGCGTTCTCGGTGGCCAGCAGCGCGGCGCCGCCCCACTCCCCGCCGAGTCCCAGGCCCTGGCCGAACCGGCACAGCGCGAGCAGCAGCGGAGCGGCGACGCCGATCTGGGCGTGCCCGGGCAGCAGCCCGATGAGGACGGTGGAGATGCCCATGGTGAGCAGTGACGCCACCAGCGTGGCCTTGCGTCCGACGCGGTCGCCGAAGTGCCCGAAGAGGGCGGAGCCCACCGGCCGCGCGACGAACGCGATCGCGAACGTCGCCAGGGACTGCAGGGTGGCGGCCGTGGGGTCGTCGGCCGGGAAGAACAGGTGCGGGAAGACGAGGACCGCGGCCGTCGCGTAGACGTAGAAGTCGTAGAACTCGATGGAGGTGCCCACGAGGCTGGCGGCGATGACCCGGCCCGGCGGATTGGTGGGTGGAGCATGCTCCCGCTGCTCCGAGCCCGGATTCTGGACGGCCACCGCGGTGATACCTCCCCTTTTGGCACTGTTTAGCCAGATCAGGGTACGGCACCCGAAGGGGTACGTGAGACCAGTGTCTCAGGTTGTGAGACGCGTGGTGCGGGGTTCGGCCGATGGCGGGCGGCGGCGTCCGGCCGCGCCGGCTGGTACCGGGGACGGGTGGGGCGTACCAGCCGGCCTCGCACGCCCGGGCGGACGCGCGAGATCCCCGGCACCCGAGCGGGCGCCGGGGAGTTCCGCGGGTCGGATCAGCCGGTGACGAGCGTCAGGTTCCACTCCTCCAGGATCGGGTTGAGCGGCTGGAAGTACGTGGTCCCGCCGGAGGTGCAGTTGCCCGAACCGCCGGAGGTGACGCCCTGGGCCTGGTCGCCGCTCAGCCAGGAGCCGCCGGAGTCACCCGGCTCGGCGCAGACGTCGGTGCGGGTGAGGCCGGTGACCTGCCCCTCGGGGTAGACCACGGTCTGGTTCTTGGACTCCACCGTGCCGCAGTGCCAGCCGGTGGTGGAGCCGGAGCGGCAGATGGAGGCGCCTTCGGCGGCCTCCTCGGAGCCGGCGACGGTCACGGTGCCGCCGTCGTAGTCGTTGACCGTGGCGGTCGGGGTCCAGCCGCTGGCCGCCTCGACGTAGCCCATGTCGCTGCCGGGGAAGACCGAGCCGGAGACCGAGCCGGTGCCGCTGCCGTCCTCGCTCTCCACGGGGGTGCCCTCGTCGCCGCAGTGGCCGGCGGTCGCGAAGCCGCCCTCCACCGCGAAGCCGATGGAGCAGCGCCCGGTGCCGTTGATGGAGTAGGGGTCGCCGCCGACGATGTCGGCGTAGGTGCGCGGCTGCTCGGAGCTCTCCTCGACCCGGACGGCGCCGGAGTCCACGCCGGCCTGCTCCACGAGCCGCTCCGCGTCGGCGGTCTCGCCCTCCCGCACGGTGATCACCACGGAGTCGCCCGCGGTGTCGACGTACCAGCCGGTGACGCCGGTGCCGCCGCCGGGGGTGCTGGAGTTGAGGTCGGCGACGACGCCGTCGAGGACGCTCTCACCGTAGGTGACGACCCGCGGCGTGGCGCCGGCCGCGCGGACGGCGTGCGCGGCGCTCTCGTCGGTGACGGAGACCGTCAGCGCGCCGGTCGCGGCGTCGAAGACGCTGCCGCCGAACGCGTCGCCGAGTTCCGAGCGCAGGTCGTTCTCCACCGAGCGGGCCTGGGCCTCCTGAGTGAGCAGGCGGGCCGCCGCGGCGGAGTCGAGGCCGAGGTCGCGCTGGAGCGCGTCCAGCTGCGCCGGTGCCGCCACGAGGTCCTGGGGGGCGGGGTCGGCTGCCGCGAGCGGCGCTGCGGCGACCACCAGTCCGAACGCCACGGCGGTGCCGCCGAGGGTGCGGGTCAGGGGGGAGTTTCGCACGTTCTGCCCTTTCTCTTGTGCTGCTGAGGGGGCGGACCCGCGCTAACGAGCGGGGACTCAACGCGGGTCCTCGGCCGCCGCCACCCCCGTGGAGGGAGGGCGGCCGCCGGTTGTTACCGGACAGTTGGTAAACGAATCGCAACCATAGGTCATCGAACGTGCCAAGCAACAGACCAAATGCAACGTGAAAAAACCGGCATATGACGGATTGGTGGCGATTGCCCGGAAGTGATCGGGTGCAGCGGCCGTCGAGAATCCCTGGAAACCCGGCGTTGTCCGGCGGTCACGGGGGTGGCCGGACTGGTCCGGGCGTGCTCCGCAAGGGGATGACCTGGCCGGATGCGGCCAGTGGTGCCGGCGGCCGGATTTCGTGGGATCACACAGGACCGGCCGGCCACTCTGGTCCCAGCAGCCGAACCAGCGGCCGCGGCGCCGGCCCGCGGCGGACCGTCCGGAACCCCGGTGCCGTGCCGTGCGGCATCCGTGCGGGTGGGCGGATCCCGGTCATAGGGGGCCGGCCGGTCACCGGCCCGGGCGGGAGAGGGCGGCTGCGGCCGTCCGGCGCCGAGGGGCCGCGCCGATGACGGGCGGGCGGCGCCCCGGCGGGGGCCGCGAAGGGACCGACGCGGTTCCGCGCCGCTCGGATCCGGTCCGCCCGCGGGCGAGGCGCGCGCACCGGGCCCCGGCCCTCATCGCCACGCACGGTATGGCGGCGGTCGGCCGCCCAAGCGTCCCGGAGCCGCCGCGGGCGGTGCGCCCGCTACCGGCCGACCGGGCCGGGGGGAGCCCACCGCCTCGATCCACCGGCGGGCGGCCCGCGCACGTCCGCGCACGTCCGCGGACCGCCCGCCGCACCTCCGCGGGGCTGGCGCCGCGGACCGCAACGGGGGCCCGCGCGTCGTCCGGGCGCCGGTCCGGCGCCCGGCCGACGGCTCAGGACGTCAGCCCCAGCGCGGAGCGCAGGAACTCGACCTGCAGCAGCAGCAGGTTCTCGGCGGTGGACTCCTCCGTGGGCATGTGCGTGATCCCCGAGAGCGGCAGCACCGTGTGCGGCCGTCCCGCCGCGAGCAGCGCCGAGGAGAGCCGCTGGGAATGCGCGAACACCACGTTGTCGTCGGCCAGCCCGTGGATCAGCATCAGCGGGCGGCTGAGCGCACCGGCGTCGGCCAGCAGCGAGCTGTCCCGGTAGGCGGCCTCCTCCCGCTGCGGCATCCCGAGGTAGCGCTCCGTGTAGTGCGTGTCGTACAGCCGCCAGTCGGTGACCGGCGCGCCGGCGACCGCGGCGTGGAACACGTCGGGCCGGCGGAGCACCGCCAGCGCCGCGAGGTAGCCGCCGAACGACCACCCGCGGATCGCCACCCGCTCCAGGTCGAGGTCCGCGACGCGCTCCGCGGTGGCGTGCAGTGCCGCCACCTGGTCCTCCAGCGGCGGGCCGGCGAGGTCGCCGTGCAGGGCGTACTCCCACTCCGGGTCACGCCCCGGACTGCCGCGCCCGTCGGCCACCACCACGGCGAACCCCTGCTCCGCGAACCACTGGGAGGTCAGGTGGGCACCGCGCGCCGCGAGCACCCGCTGGGCGTGCGGGCCGCCGTAGGGGTCCATGAGCACGGGCAGCCGCCGGGAGCCCGGCTCGTGCCAGGACGGCAGCAGCACCGCGGTGCGCAGCTCCCGCTCACCGGCGCGCAGCAGCGTCACCGAGAAGTCCGGCAGCTCGGGCCGCTCAGCGAAGCTCCCGACCACCGCGGCCTGCTCGCCGCCGCGCCGCACACGGGTGTCCACCTCGGAGCTGTCCAGCGACCTGCGCTGCACGACGAGCGTGCCGCCGCGCAGCCGGCCCGCGTGCACCCCGCCCGGTTCGGTCAGCCGGCGCAGGCCGTCGGCGGGGTGGAAGCTCCACAGGTCGATCTCCACCGGGTCCCGCGAGGCGGTGAACAGCACGGTGTCGCCGTCGACGTCGCCGACCGCGCGGACGTACAGGTCGGACGGCGTCACCGGGGCGTCCCCGACGATCAGCCGCCGCTGGCCGTCCCGCACGCCGATCCACACCGCGGCGCCGCCCTCGGTGGCGGCGGGGACCCCCGACGGCACCTCCACCCACGCATCGTGTGTCTCCTCGGCCAGCAGCCGGGTGCGGCCGGTGCCGGGGTCGGCGCCGAGCAGCCGCAGGGTGCGCTGGTCGCGGCTCTGCACCACCAGGACCGGCTCGGCCGGCCGGTCCTGCGGCGCGGTGCGCCAGCCCGCCGACGCGAGGTAGGGCAGCGCGGCACGGTCCCACTCCACCCACGTGGGGGCCGCGGGGCCGCCGCCGGCGAGCGGCAGCACGGCCAGCCGCACGTCGGCGTTGGCGGTGCCGGCCGCCGGGTAGGCCACCACCTGCGCGGCGGCCTCCGGGTTCGCGGGGTCGGAGATGTGCCAGCGCGTGACGGGCGCGTCGTCCACCCGGGCGGCCAGCAGCGCCGAGCCGTCCGGTGCCCACCACATGCCCCGGTAGCGCCCCATCTCCTCGGCCGCGATGAACTCCGCGAGGCCCCAGGTGACGTCCGGACCGTCCGGCTCGGCGACCACCCGGTCGGCCCCGGAGTCCAGGTCGAGGACGTGGATCGCGCCGCCGCTGACGTAGGCGACCGCGTCGCCGCGCGGGCTGATCACCGGGTCGATGACCGGAGCGGCGGCTGGCAGCTCGCGGGGGTCCCCGCCGCCGCCGAGCCCGACGGTGTAGAGCCGGCCGGACAGCGTGAACACCGCCCGGGCGAAGGCCTCGTCCACGCTGTAGGCCACGATCCCGCCGCCGGTCTCCCGGAGCCGTTCGCGCCGGGCACGCTCCTCCGGCGGCAGGTCCTCGTCGAGCCGTCCGATCCGGCGGGGGTCGGCGACCACCCGCTCCGTGCCGTCGAGGTCGACCGTCCACAGCGACGTCGCGGTGTCGGTACCGTCGCGCCCGCGCAGGAACGCGACGCGGCCGCCGTCCGGGGAGATCTGGAACGCCCGGGGCACGCCGAGCGTGAAACGCCGGGTCCGGGCCTGCTGGCGAGGAAAACTCATGAGCCGATTGTGGCAGGGGCGGCCGCTGTGCCCCGGCGTGCTCGCGGTCCGCGGGGGACGGCCCCGGCCGGGGCCAGGCCGCACCTGGCCTCCGGATTCGGTACGCCGTTCCCGAACATATGGCCTCCGGGCAGGTATGGTCCGGGATATGACAGATCGCCGCATCCTGCTGGTCCATGCCCATCCCGACGACGAGACCATCGTCACCGGGGCGACCATGGCCAAGTACGCGGCCGAGGGGGCCGAGGTCACCCTCGTCACCTGCACCCTCGGCGAGGAGGGCGAGGTCATCCCGCCGCACCTCGCGCATCTCGCGAGCGACCGGGACGGCGGCCTCGGCGAGCACCGGATCGGCGAGCTCGCCCGGGCCTGCGTCGCCATGGGCGTGCGCGACCACCGCTTCCTCGGCGGCGCCGGGCGCTACCGCGACTCCGGGATGATGGGCGCCACGACCAACGATGACCCCCGGTGCTTCTGGCAGGCCGACGTCGAAGAGGCCGCGCACGAACTCGCGCTGGTCATCCGGGAGGTACGTCCGCACGTCATGGTCACCTACGACGACAACGGCGGCTACGGGCACCCCGACCACATCCAGGCGCACCGCGTCGCCGTGCGCGCCTTCGGCCGGGCCGCCGAGCGCGCACTGCCCGGCACCCCCTGGCAGACCCGCAAGCTGTACGCCATCGCCCAGCCGCGGTCGGTGCTCAAGGCGTCGGTCGAACGGCTGCAGGCCGGCCTGGGCGGCTCCGGAGTGGCCAAGGCCGGTCCGTTCAGCGCGCCGAAGGCCGTCGAGGACATCGCCCCGGGCACACCCGACGAGCTCGTCACCACCCGGGTGGACGCCACCCCGTACTGGGCCGCGAAGGTGCTCGCCCTCCGGGAGCACGCCACCCAGGTCGCCGTCGAGGCCGACCTGTTCGCGCTCTCCAACGGCATCGCGCAGGAGATCACCGCCGTGGAGTACTTCTCGCTGCTGCGCGGGCCGTCGCCGCGCCGCGGCCCGGACGGCTACGAGGCCGACCTGTTCGACTAGGGAGTGTTTGGAAACTGTTTGAAACTGGGGCAATCAGCGTCAGAACAGTAACCGTGCGCGTGTCGATCCCGGGCATGAGTGAAGCCTCCGGTACA
>NZ_QEIO01000390.1 GCF_003336425.1 Marinitenerispora sediminis
GAGGCGGCCAGGGCGAGACCACCGGAGACACCCGCCGCCTGCGCCACGGTGGGGCCCACCGGCAGGCCGGTCACCCACGACAGGCCGAGGTCGCCGCGCAGCGCCCCGCCGAGCCACGCCAGCACCCCGCTGACCGGGTCCGGCGGCAGGTGGAGCTCCTCGCGGACGGCCCGCAGCGCCTCGGCGTCGGGCTCGCGTTCGGCGGACCGGGCGCGCAGCACGGTCAGCGCCGGATCCGAGCCGCTGAGCCACGGCAGCGCGGCGACCTCGGCCTGTCGTGGGTGACCGGCCTGCCGGTGGGCCCCACCGTGGCGCAGGCGGCGGGTGTCTCCGGTGGTCTCGCCCTGGCCGCCTC
>NZ_QEIO01000391.1 GCF_003336425.1 Marinitenerispora sediminis
GGGCGAGGACGAGGAAGGAGAAGTCGAAGGGCACGGAGGGGGACTGCAGGATGGTGGCCTGTTCGATGGCCAGGCCGGCGGAGGCGGCGAGGGCGGTCCATTCGTCGCGGGTGCGGACGCGGCCGCCCATGAAGACGAGCATGCGCAGGTCGAGGAGGCTGAAGACGGGGTCGGAGCCGGTGTGGGGGACGTCGGCGCGCTCGTAGAGGAGGATGCGTCCGCCGGGGCGCAGGGCGGCGCGGCAGTGCCGGAGGATGCGGCGGGCGTCGTCGTCGTGCCAGTTGAGGAGCACGAAGGAGAGGGTGACGGCGTCGGCGGTGGTGGGGAACGGGGTGAAGAAGTCGTGTTCGAC
>NZ_QEIO01000392.1 GCF_003336425.1 Marinitenerispora sediminis
ACGGTTCGTGAAGAACGTTCGCGTCGTGACGTTCAAGGACGTCAACGTCGAGGAGATCACCAAGGCTGATCTGGAGGTTCCCTCGACCGGCCGCCCCGAGCACCGCGGCACACGGCGGGCCGGCCCGGAAGAGACCGCCGCCCCGGCCCGGCCGGGCCGGAAAACGCCGCGACCCCGGCCCGGTGCCCCCGCGCTGCGGCGGGCCGACCGGGTCGGGGTCGCGTGCCGTCCTGCTCAGTCCTCGGTGTCGGGGCGGCCGGTCGAGGGAACCTCCAGATCAGCCTTGGTGATCTCCTCGACGTTGACGTCCTTGAACGTCACGACGCGAACGTTCTTCACGAACCGT
>NZ_QEIO01000393.1 GCF_003336425.1 Marinitenerispora sediminis
GGGGATGGGGTGGCCGAGCCAGCGGCGGAGGAGGGAGCGCTGGGCGTTGGTGATGCCGCGGATGAGGGTGGTGGCGAGGATGAGGAGGGGGAAGCCGAGGAGGATGGCGGTGAGGGCGCCGGAGAGGATGAAGAGGAGTGTGAGGAGCAGTCCGGTGATGGCGAGTCCGGTGAACGCCAGTGACCAGCCCAGTAGCCGGATGCGTCCGGCACGGTAGTCCTCGATGCGGGCCACGGGGTTCCTTTCGGAGGGGCGTTGCGTGGCCTTTATTGTGCCGCGTCGGAGCTGGTGGTGCGGTGGTGCTGTGTCCCTCTTCGGTGGTGGGGCGGTCACTGCTGGGGCGG
>NZ_QEIO01000394.1 GCF_003336425.1 Marinitenerispora sediminis
GACCCCGCGCCCTACGACACCGGCACCCACAGCCGGCCCCCGCTGGGCTCGGGCTACTCCCCCACCGAGGGCCGGCCCGGCGGTGCCGACCCGCTGGGCGACCCGGCGTTCCCCCGGACCCCGGCCGCCGAGTCCGACCCCGGATCCCCGATCTGGTCCAGCATGGACGGCCAGTCACCGCAGCGGCCCGCCTCGGCGCCGGCGTCCCCGCCGTTCCCGGGCACCCCGCCGGGCGGCGCGCCCGCGGGCGGCTACGAACCGCCGTCCTCCTACAGCACCGGCACCCACAACCGCCCCGCCTTCGACACCGGCAGCCACACCCGGCCGCCCCTCGACCCCGCG
>NZ_QEIO01000395.1 GCF_003336425.1 Marinitenerispora sediminis
AACGGCGGCTCCGGGGGCTGCTCCGCAGGGGTGCGAGCGGGCCCGGGCCGGTCCGGCCGCGTCTCCCGGCGCACCTGGACGGCCCCGGCTGCGGCGCCGGCGCCGCGCGCGGGCGCGGGACGGGCCCGGGAGGCACCGGCGGCCGCGGGCCGCGGCGGGTCAGCCGTGTGGCGGACGCCGCAGCGGGGCGCCCGCTGACGGCGGTCGGTCGCTCCGGGGGCCGCTTCAGCCCGCGGCCGGCGCGGCGCCGAGCAGCGGCAGCCGTCCCACGATCTTGTCGACCTTGTTGCGCGGGCCGAGGACGCTGATGCCGCTGTACTCGATCTCGGCCGGGTCCGCC
>NZ_QEIO01000396.1 GCF_003336425.1 Marinitenerispora sediminis
CCGACTTCTACCACTCCCAACAGGTCAGCCGCGAGATCTACCAGGTGCGGGCGGTGGTGCAGCCGGGCAA
The DNA here is from genome assembly GCF_003336425.1 of Marinitenerispora sediminis. GTDB lineage: Bacteria > Actinomycetota > Actinomycetes > Streptosporangiales > Streptosporangiaceae > Marinitenerispora > Marinitenerispora sediminis. Next base: position 71 of record NZ_QEIO01000396.1, read on the forward strand.
CTCCGGAGGCCCGCTGCTCTCGCCGGCCGGCACGGTCTACGGCGTGATCTTCGCGGCCGCGACCAACGACGAGGACACCGGCTACGTCCTCACCGCCGAGGAGGTCGCGGCGAACGCCGAGGCGGGCCGCACGGCCACCCAGCAGGTGTCCACCCAGCAGTGCGACTAGGACGGCCGGCGAGAGCAGCGGGCCTCCGGAGTTGCCCGGCTGCACCACCGCCCGCACCTGGTAGATCTCGCGGCTGACCTGTTGGGAGTGGTAGAAGTCGG
>NZ_QEIO01000397.1 GCF_003336425.1 Marinitenerispora sediminis
GGGCCCGGTGCTCTTCGCGGCCGCGCAGTGGCTGGCCCGGGCGATCCCCACCTGGCACGAGAAGCTGCGGCTGATGGACGGCACCCCGCTGCGCTGCGCAGCCTCCCACGCCACGGTGAACCGCTCGGGCCTGGGCGAGATCGCCGGCTATGGGAGGGGCAAGTCCCACCACGCCTTCTACTGGGGCGCCAAGCTCATGCTCATCACCACTGCCGAGGGGGCCGTCACCGCGTTCTCTCTGGCCCATCCCAAGGAGCTGGACGAACGCAAGCAGGCCCTGCACCTGCTCCACGTCCAGCGGTGCGCTCCGGGGCCGTGTGCGGTCGTGTGCGACAAG
>NZ_QEIO01000398.1 GCF_003336425.1 Marinitenerispora sediminis
CTTGTCGCACACGACCGCACACGGCCCCGGAGCGCACCGCTGGACGTGGAGCAGGTGCAGGGCCTGCTTGCGTTCGTCCAGCTCCTTGGGATGGGCCAGGCAGAACGCGGTGACGGCCCCCTCGGCAGTGGTGATGAGCAGGAGCTTGGCGCCCCAGTAGAAGGCGTGGTGGGACTTGCCCCTCCCATAGCCGGCGATCCCGCCCAGGCCCGAGCGGTCCACCGTCACGCGGGAGGCCGCGCAGCGCAGCGGGGTGCCGTCCATCAGCCGCAGCTTCTCGTGCCAGGTGGGGATCGCCCGGGCCAGCCACTGCGCGGCCGCGAAGAGCACCGGGCCC
>NZ_QEIO01000005.1 GCF_003336425.1 Marinitenerispora sediminis
TCGGTGCTCATCCTGGACGGACTGGAGGAGGTCAGCACGCTGGCCCCGGTGTCACGGACCGACCTGCTCGCCGGCCTGGCCGGCTTCCAGCGCGAGCGCCGACTTGCCGGACCCGGTCGGGCCCAGGACGACGAGCGGGACCGAGAGCGCGCGCGGCGAGGTGAAGTGCCCGAGCAGGAACTCCGAGACGTCGTCGCGGACGGGGGCGGCCGCCTCCCACCAGGCGGGGTCGTGCGGCAGTGCACCCGGCCCGATCTCGGCGGCGCGGAACCGCGGGTCGATGTAGGCCACGCCGAGCGGCGGCAGGTGCGCGCCCGTGCCCGACCCGCCCAGTCGGGCCAGCGGCGCGGCCAGCCGCTCCCGGTGCGCGCGGGCCAGCGCGGCCTGGGCGACACTGGGCACGGTGCCGGTGCTGATCGACTGCAACTGGTGGCGCAGCCGGGTGAGGCCGCTCGTCGCTTCCGGAACGCCGGTGTAGCGGCTGCGGTCGGCGTGCAGGTTGGCCCACGCCCCGAACTCGGGGAAGCTGGCCGCGAGCTTGTCGCGCAGCTCCTCGTAGCGGCGCAGGCACCGGTCGGTGAGCGCCGGCCCGAGTCGGTCGGTGATGGCGCTGCGGTGCGCCTCGCCCAGCTCGCCCCACAGCCGCATCCGGCGCAGCACCGGCGGCAGCTGCTTGCACCGCCGCGCGTAGAAGCGCCGCACCCGCGCGCGGGCGTCGGCGGCCGGGCGCTGCGGCCGGGGGAGCGGGGGAGCGGAGCCGACCAGCAGCGCGACGAACTCGCCGAGGTGCTTGGGGCTGGAGGCGTCGGTGGTCGCCGCGTCCAGGTTCGCCGAGCGGCCGTCCAGCTCGAAGGGGAGCTCGGTGTCGTCCAGCGACTCGAAGAAGGCGGTGACGACGATCATGCTGTGCGCCGCCGCGATCCGCCGGGTCCGCTCCAGCCGGCTGAGCCGGTGCGCCTCCCGGTCCAGCCGGTTCAGCACCCGGTGCGCGAACCGCACGAGGTCCGTGCGCGCCCCGAGCAGGTCGAGCGCGGAGTCGTCGCCGAGGCGGTCGACCAGCTCGACCACCCGTTCCTCGTCGGAGCCGAGGAAGCGGATCGCGTCGGAATAGCGGACAGGCTCGCGCATGGCACCACCGCAGGGGTCACCGGGAACGTGGGCGGGACGATCGCCGGGGACCATCCTGGCGGGTGGATGGCCAGTTCGTCAGGGGGTTTGCGTGTTTTGGGGGATGGTGGGGATTTCCGGGTAGGCGAGGAATTGGCCGGCGCTGATGCCGTAATCGGGGCGTTGACGCTGGTCAGCGGTGAGGAGCGGGTATTGCGTCGGCGATTCGGTGGAAATATCCGGGTGATTATCGGACGGGAGATCGTTAATGCGGTCCAGCGTTTCGGGTGACTCGATATACGGGCGAAGAGCAGCCAGAACGGGGGTGACCAGGCGTTCGGAGGAAATCGCGGTTGCCCGCACCCGGGTCAGGTAGGTGAGCAGGAGCTCCCGCAGGGCCGTTCCGTAGGAGCTGTCGGCCTCCATGGACGCCAGGTCCTCGGCGGCCTGCCGAAGGGCGAGGAGCTGCGGCCGATCGAGCGTACTGCTGTGCAGGAGCACGCGGCGGAACCGGAGCAGCCGCTCGTGCGGGTCGGCGAAGGGATTCGCCAGCCGCAGTTCAAGGACCTCGTGCGACAGCGCCCAGGCGCGCGGCGGCTGTGAGTCGGTCCGCCAACTCATCAGGTCCGCGCTCACGTGCCGGAGATAGGGGCCGAGCATCATCACGGTCCGTGCCACCGCCCCGTGTGCGCGCAGCGCCATGGAGCGCAGGAGGCCGGAGGTGACGCCCTTGGGCGGCACGGTGATGCTGTAGGGGTTGGTGATGGAGAGTTCGCCGCGGACTCCGGAGTAGCCGGAGTAGAGCTCGAATCCGACGCACTCCCCGACGTTGAGCGGGTCGTGCCTCTCCCGGGTGATGACGCTGCGCCCGGGCCCGTCCCAGAACCCCTGGTGCCGGACACGTACGGTGCTCAGGAAGCCGTGCCAGTCATCGCCGTGCATCGCCCGCCACAGGCCGGCGGTCCCGCGCCACCTCTCCCAGGAGCGCGACGAGCCCGGGTACAGCTCGGCGATGTCGATCTCCTCCGGTCCGACCAGCACCAGGAGCGTGACCAGGTTGGCGGTATGGACGGCGAGGCGCTGCGTGATCGGTATGCGGACCGGCTCGTAGCCGCTGTGCGAGCGCTCCGGGCTGGGGTACAGCGCGTTCTGGTACAGCTCGACCAGGAGGGCGCGGTACTCCGGGCGGTCCTCGGGGCGCTGGGCGAAGTGCTGGGCCAGGAGGTCCTCCGCGAACTCCACGACGGCGCTCCGGCCGGCCAGCGCCGCGAACGAGGTCAGGGCGTAGAACAGGCCGTCGTCGGGCGGTGACGAGTACTGCCGGCGTTCGGCACGCCGGCGGTCGTCCACCAGGTCGTCCAGCACCCGCGTCACCATGCGGGCCGTCAGGTACTCGCCGAAGGTCGCGTGCAGGAACTCGTACGTGCTGCGCTGGCGGGTCCCCTGCACGGCCTGGGATTCGTGGACGAAGAAGAACCGGGCGAGGAGCTGGTCCGCGTCGCTGATCGCGCCGTGCAGGTCGGCGTGCCGCGCCCGGACACCGCTGTTCGGAAGGAGCTTCTCCAGGTCCGCCCCGAGCTCCTCCGAACTGACGGTCTGCTGGTGGCGGGCGAACATCGCCATCGCCACGACCTGCAGGCGGCGCAGTTCGTCGGCGACGGCCCGGTCCAGCGCGGCGGGGGAGAGGTGGGGATCGTGCTTGCGCACCTCGCGCTCGGCGAACCCGGCGAGCAGCCGCTCGTAGAGCTCCGGGCGGCCGAGATCCGCGCCCAGGCGCTGCAGGGCGTTGTCGTCCGCGTCGAAGATCAGCAGCATGACCAGCAGCAGGGGCTGCTCGGCGAGTTCCCGGTAGCGCAGTACGTGGTCGCGGGTGAGCGGGGTGAGGCCGCGCGCCAGCAGCGTGCCGGTGTTGTGCCTGTTCCAGATGTCGAGCAGCTGCCCGATCTGCCGCTCGCTCAGCGGCTCCAGCCGGACAACGGGCGTCTCCTCCGGAAAACGCGCCCGGTCGGCGACAACGGTGCGGCTGGTGACGAGGACGGCGACGGGACGGCCGAGCTCTGCCTCCCGCTCCTGGAACTCACGGACCTGCTCCAGGTAGTTGGACCGCTCCACCCCCGTGGCCTGCAGCAGCTCGTCGAACCCGTCCAGCATGACGACCGGCAGCGCGCCGGCGGCCGAGCGGGCCAGCTCCGGCCAGGACACCGAGTCGCCGATGGCGGCGCGGATGCCGCGCTCGACCTGGTCCTGGATGGGGGCGTCCGCGGGCACGGAGCGCAGCTCGACCCGGATCGGCAGGAAGTCCTCGGCGGGCAGCCGGGCGGCCAGTACCTGGGTCAGGATGGATTTTCCGGCGCCCGGGTGGCCGAGCACCACGATGGGGAGCTGCGTCGCCTGCGGCGAGGTCAGCAGACCGACGAGCGTGGGCTGCAGGTCGTCGAGCACGGGATGCCGTTCCCACCACTCGTCGGTGGCGACCGCGGTGTTCGCCCCTGCCGCGCCCACCCGGCCGCAGGGGTTCAGGTAGGCCTCACCCAGCGACGGAAGCGTGAAACCGGGCGGTACCTCGGCCGTGGCCAGGAGCCGGCGCCCCAGAGCGGCTTGATGCCGGGCGGCGAGGTCCGCCCGCCGCTGGTCGACGGGGCTTCCGCTGGAGAGCGCCCGGAGCTGCTCGCCCAGGTCCGCGAGGCCGGTCGTCAGCTCTCCCCACTGCCGCTGGCGGGCGGCGGCTTCGTCCCGGACTTCTGCCAGGACGCTGTTCTGGGTGTGCAGCGACACCCACGACGCGAATTCGGGAACGTCGGCCATGAGCGAGTGGAAATGCGCCCCGTATTTCTTGAGGGCGGCGTTCGCCAGCCGCCACTCGATCACCCCGTTGTTGTCCGCCTGCTCCGGCCACCGCGGCGGATCGGCCAGACCTGCCAAGAACTCGCGCGTCATATTGGCGAGCAGCCGGAAAGTGATGGAGACGTTCACCGAGCCGTCCGAACTCGGCGCCGGCGCGGGGACCGGGAATTCGGCGAGCGAGGAGATGACCCCGGCGTAGCCGTTGCGCACCGGTCCCCCGCCGGCCAGCGCCACCTGCTCCTCGCGGGTGAACCCCAGGTCGCGGAACCGGAACCCGGGGTTGGCCTTCTCCAGCTCCTCCTCCAGGGCTTCGAAGAAGCTCACGATCACGATGACCGCGTGCGCGGCCTGGATCCGCTGCGTGCGGTCCAGCCGGCTGACACCGCTGATCCGCTCCCGGATCCCGCGGACCGCGTCCGTCCCCTGCGAGACCACCTGCTCGCCGAGCGCCCCGATCCCTGGCAGTCCGCTGAGGTCGCCCGCCGCGCCCGCGAGCGCCTCCGCCCACCCGGTGAACCTGCCGCCGTCCTTCCCGAGGATCCGCAGGGCGTCGGCGTAGCTCAGCGGTTTCGCCATGGGGGAGGAGGGCCTTTCCAAGCGCCGGACGGGGCGGGGCGCGGCGGCACCGGCCTCGCAGCGGTGCCGCCGCCGCGTCCCCGAAGGTACACCCCGCGCGGTCCGGAGATCACGCGCGGCCGCGGCGGTGCGATGGCCGGAATGTGCCAACCCCGAGGTGATGGGCGTGGCGCGGGCGCACAATTGCCGTACCAACGGGAGGCGGCGATGTGGCGGAGGCGCGGACGCGCCGCATACGGACGCGTACCGGATGCGGGCGCCTATCGGCGGTTGCGATCAAGGCGGCGCCGGGTGCGGAACGCGGTGGGGAGCGTGCTCGGTCTGGCGCTGGCTGCCGCGCCCGTACTCGCGTTCGGTGAGAGCAACGGCGACCCGTGGGTCGGGCGCGTCCTGGCAGCGATCACCGTCGTGGGCCTCACCGTGTGGTTCCTGGAGACGGACCCCGTCATCGACTCCGTTGTGCTGAGCCGCCTGTGCAAAGGCTTCTGCAGTGGGGTGGGGGCCCTCATGATCCTGTCTCTCATCGACGGCGCCACCGCGCCAGTGAGCGGGGTTGTGATCGACCGCGACTACTCACCGGAACACACCAGCTCCTCCACCAGCTGCACCACGACCGCCACCGGGCAGACGTCGTGCTTCCCCTCCACCACCCACCACCCCGAGAGCTGGTCGCTGCTGCTGCGGGACCCGAGCGACAACGGCTGGTGGCGGGACGAGACCGGCTGGCGCACCGTCTCCGAGGCGCAGCACGACCGGTGCCGGGTGGGTGACCGCTACCCCGCCTGCGCCGAGGGCGCCGCGGACGCTGACTGAGCCGGTCCGCCGCTCCTTCCGGGGGCGGCCGCCGGCCGGGCCGCGCGGCACTCGGGGTCCTCCTCGGCCGCGCGCTCCAGGCGCTCGGCGAGCACGTCGGCGGCCTCGGCCAGGCGGTCCAGCAGGTCGGGGCCGAGCGTGTCCAGCACGATCCGCCGGACGGACGCCTCCCGGACCCGGCGGGCGCGTTCGGCGGCGTCGCGGCCCGCGGTGGTGAGCGTGACGTCCCAGCCCCGGGCGTCGGTGGCGCAGACCTCGCGCTCCAGGAGGCCGCGGGCGCACATCCGGGCGAGGTGGTGGGACAGCCGGCTCTTCTCCCACTGCAGTTCCCACCGCAGGTCGAGCACCCGCATGCGCGTCTCGGGGGCGTCGAGCAGCGCGTCGAGGATCTGGAAGTCGGCCTCGGAGAGACCGGTCGCCCGCGACAGTTCGCGGGAGAGGTGGCCGGCGAGCCTGGCGTGGACGCCGGAGTACGTCCGCCAGACGGCGATTCCGTCGTCGGCCCTCTCCTGGCGCCGGTCGGCAGGTGGCTGCGCGGTCATGGCCCCACGCTACAAGGCGCAGGTTGACATGTCATCCAGTCGTCGTATGGTTGACCTGTCAACCTGGAACGCCGGAGGTAATGATGGCCGACTACGGGCACGACCTGAGATTCGGGTCCTTCCTCACCCCGCAGCACAGCTCGCCCGAGACCGTGGTCGACCTCGCCCTGCTCTCCGAGCGGGCTGGACTGGACCTCGTGACCTTCCAGGACCACCCGTACCAGAACGCGTTCCTCGACACCTGGACGCTGCTGAGCTGGGTGGCGGCCCGCACCGAGCGCGTCCACCTGTCCGGCAACGTGCTGAACCTGCCGCTGCGGCCCCCGGCGGTGCTGGCGCGCTCCGTGGCCAGTCTGGACCTGCTCTCCGGCGGGCGGGTCGACCTCGCGCTCGGCGCCGGCGCCTTCTGGGACGGCATCGAGGCCATGGGCGGCCGGCGCCTCACCCCCGGTCAGGCCATCGAGGCGCTGAGCGAGGGCATCGACGTCATCCGCGGCATCTGGGCCGCCGGTGAGCGCCGGGCGCTGCGCGTCGAGGGCGCCCACCACTCGGTCCGAGGCGCCAAGCGCGGCCCCGCCCCCGCGCACGACGTGCCCATCTGGCTCGGCGCCTACAAGCCGCGCATGCTGCGCCTGGTGGGGCGCAAGGCCGACGGCTGGCTGCCCAGCCTCGGCTACCTGCGGCCGGCGGACCTGGCCGAGGGCAACAAGGTCATCGACGAGGCGGCCGCGGCCGCCGGCCGCGACCCGCGGGAGATCCGGCGCCTGCTCAACATCATGGGGGAGGTCCCGGGCGGCCCCGGGGCGCTTCTGGGCGCGCCGGCGGACTGGGCCGAGTGGCTGCTGCCCCTGGTCCTGGAGGACGGCGTCAGCACCTTCATCCTCGGCTCCGACGACCCCGCGGAGATCCAGGTCTTCGCCCAGGAGGTCGCTCCCGCACTGCGCGACGCGGTCGCCGCCGAACGGGCCTCCGCCGGCACGCCCACTGGCGCCGTCCGTCCGGCCGCCGCGCTCGCCCGCCGCCGGGACGGCATCGACTACGACGCCGTCCCCGCCTCCCTCGCCGGCCGTGCCGTCGAACCCGGCGACCACGAGTACGAGGGCGTGCGCCACACCTACGTGTGGTCCGGCAGCCCCGGCCTCGTCCTGCGCCCGGCCACCGCGCCGCAGGCCGCCGACGCCCTCGCGTTCGCCCGCGCCCAGGGCGTACCCCTGGCCGTACGCAGCGGCGGCCACGGCATCAGCGGCCGCTCCACCAACGACGGCGGGATCGTGCTCGACCTCGGCGGGATGGACCGGGTGGAGCTCCTGGACCGCGGACGCCGCCTGGTGCGGCTCGGCGCCGGCGCCCGATGGGGCGAGGTCGCCCAGGCGCTCGCCCCGCACGGCCTGGCCGTCAGCTCCGGCGACTACGGCGGCGTCGGCGTCGGCGGGCTCGCCACCGCCGGCGGGCAGGGCTTCCTCGCCCGCAGCTACGGGCTGACGCTGGACCACGTGGTGGGGGCCGAGGTCGTCCTCGCCGACGGCCGGATCGTGCGGGCCGACGCCGAGCGGCACCCGGACCTGTTCTGGGCGCTGCGCGGAGCGGGCGCCAACATGGGCGTCGTCACCTCGCTGGACATCGAGGCGGCCGAGGTCTCCGACGTCGTCTTCGCGGTCCTCCTGCACGACGCCTCCGACACCGCGGGCTTCATGCGTGCCTGGGGCCGGCTGGTGGAGGACAGCCCCCGCGAGCTGACCGCCTTCCTCACGGTCGTGCGCCAACGGGGCGACGTCCTCGCGCAGACCTACGCGGTGTGGGCGGGCGACGACACCGACGCCGCCACGGCCGCGCTCGCGCCGTTCCTCGACCTCGCCCCGGTCCTCGGGCAGCAGGCCCGGCTCGCCCCCTATGCCGCGATCATGGCCCCCGCGCCCAACCGGCACCACGGCCAGGCCCGGATGCGCAGCCGCTCCGCCCTCGTCGCGCACCTCGACGAGCGCGCCGCGGACACGGCCGCCCGCCTACTCGCCGACGGCGACGCCACCCTGTTCCAGGTCCGCTCCGTCGGCGGCGCCGTCAACGACGTCCCCGCCGAGGCCACCGCCTACGCGCACCGCACGCAGAACTTCTCGCTGGCGGCCATCATCCGGGAGAGCCGCCGGGAGCACGCAGAAGAGACCTGGGCGCGCCTCGACGTTGACGCCCTCTACCTGAGCTTCGAGTCGCACGGTGACGCGGCGGCCCTCGCCCGGGCGTTCCCGCCGCCCACGCTGGAGCGGCTGCGCCGCGTCAAGGCGGCCTACGACCCCGGCAACGTCTTCCGCAGCAACTTCCCCATCCCGCCCGCCCGGGGCTGAGCCGGCGTCCCGGCCGGCCCCGAGGGCACGGTGGGTGCCGGTGATGTCCACGTACCGTGACGGTTACCCCGAGTCCGGTCCGGGCAGAGACTCCTCGGTCGTCCGTCCACCCCTCGGCCGGCTTCCCACCCGACCCGCACAGGAGGAGACCGGGGATGCCCTCGCCCATTCGCAACATCACCATCGACTGCGCCGACCCCTACGCGCTCGCGGAGTTCTGGGCCGAGGTGGTCGGCGCGGCCCTGCACCCCGGCAGCAAGCCCGGCGACGACGAGGCGCTGGTCGAGACGCCGGAGGGGCAGCCGGGGCTGCTGTTCCTGCGGGTGCCGGAGAACAAGGTGGTGAAGAACCGCATCCACTTCGACCTCGGTCCGCAGGGGGCGGCGCTGCGCGACGAGGAGTACGAGCGGCTGCTCGGGCTCGGCGCGACCTTCCTGTCCGACTTCCGCGCCCCGGACGGCCGCGGCTGGGTCGTGCTGGCCGACCCCGAGGGCAACGAGTTCTGCGTCGAGCGCGGCGACGACGAGCTCGCGAGGGCGGGCGACGACCGGGACTGACCGCGACCGGGCGGGGCGCCCCGTCCGGGGCCGCACCGCCGCCCGAGGCGCTCCGGGGCGGACGGCGGTCCGCTCCGGAGCACCCGGCGGAACTACGGAAGCTTCCAGTCGACCGGCGCGGCGCCCTGCTCCTCCAGCATGGCATTGGCGCGGCTGAACGGCCGGGAGCCGAAGAAGCCGTTGTGCGCCGACATCGGGCTCGGGTGCGTGGACTCCACGCAGGGGACACCGGGCATCAGCGGGCGCAGGTTGCGGGCGTCGCGGCCCCACAGGATCGCGACCATGGGCTTGCCGCGCTCGGCCAGCGCGCGGATGGCCTGCTCGGTGACCTCCTCCCAGCCCTTGCCGCGGTGGGCGCCCGGCTTGCGCGGCAGCACGGTCAGGACCCTGTTGAGCAGCAGCACGCCGCGCTCCGTCCAGGGGGTGAGGTCGCCGCTGCTCGGCATGGGGAGGCCGAGGTCCTCGGTGTACTCGCGGTAGATGTTGCGCAGGCTGCCCGGAAGCTTGACGTCGGGGGCCACGGAGAAGCTCAGCCCCACCGCGTGCCCCGGAGTGGGGTAGGGGTCCTGGCCGACCAGCAGCACCCGCACGTCGTCGAACGGCTGCTGGAAGGCGCGCAGCACGTTCTCTCCCGCCGGGAGGTAGGTCCGGCCCGCCGCCACCTCGGCGCGCAGGAAGTCCCCCATCTCGCTGATCCGCCCGGCCACCGGCTCCAGCGCCTTGGCCCAGCCGTCATCCATGATCTCGTTCAACGGTCGTCCTGACATGGCTCAGAACACTATCGGCGGACGGCGACATATATGACCGGATTCGCCGAGGCGGCAGGGGCTTCCGGACGGTTCTGCCACCGGCGCATCCGGCGGACGAGCCCGGCGCCACGACCGGGCGGCCGGGCGCGCGGTGGTCAGGCGCCGTCCGGCCACGGCCGCGGGTCCACGTTCCACGTCGCGGGAAGCGCGCCGCCGCAGAAGACGCAGCTGAAGTCGCCGTCGCGGACGATGCCGCGCTCCCCGCACTCCTCGCAGCGCCGGAAGACCACCTCGTGCGTGAACCCGGGGGGAGCAGTGAGCCCGGCCCGCTCCAGGGCCCCGGCGACGGCCGGCCACGAGCCGGGGTCCGGGCAGTAGCCGGTGGACTGGTTGCTGACCTCGGCGGCCACCCAGCGTCCGGGCGCACCGGTGAAGCCGATCTCGCCGGCGCTCAGCACCCGGCCGCCGCCGGCGCACGCGACGTGCTCGCTGCGGCGCGCCCCCAACCGCAGCGTGCCCTCGGCGTCGACGACGAAGGTGAACGGTTCGGCGAGCTCCTCCGCCCCCCGCTCGGCGACCCACGCGTCGAGGTCGGCGGCGCTGCGGACCGCGCGGCCCGCCGTTCCCGGCCGGACCGCGGCACGCAGCTCCTCCGGTCCCACGTAGCGGTAGCCGTGCCGCCCGTGCGTGCTCACCGCGGCCGCTCCCGCGCTAGTCGCCGGCGCAGGCACGGCTGGTCTCGCCGTCGGCGCGGATGCGGTCGAGCAGGCGCTGCAGGGCGGCGACCTCGGCGGCATCGAGGTCGGCGAAGAGGGACCCCTCGACGGCGGCGATGGCTCCGTGCACGTCGTCGGCCAGGCGGCGGCCCGCCGCGGAGATCTCGACGATGTGCCGGCGCCGGTCCGCCGGGTCGCGGCGGCGCTCGGCCAGTCCGTCCCTCTCCAGGTCGTTGAGGATCGCCACGAGCACGCTGGGGTCCACGCCGACGGCCTCGGCGAGGTGCGCCTGACCCGTGGGCCCCTGATCGGCCAGCAGCAGGAGCGCGTGGCCGTGGCCCGGGCGCAGGCCGTGGGCCGCCAGGGCCTTCCTGATCCGCGTGCTGGCGATCTGACCGGAGAAGGCGAGCGCCAGTCCGGGACGGTGAGCGATCACCGAACAATCCTAGCAGTCGGTGAACGACTGGTATCGATTGATAGTTGAAATGATTCAATCGTCTGCTAGTCTCCGCGATGCCCCTCCAGTGATCACCGGGAGCCCCCATGCCCATCGCCTCCGCCGCCACCACCGTGCTGCTCGCCCTCGTGCTGCTCGGCTCCAGCGCCGCCAAACTCACTCGCGCGAAGGCCATCGTCGAGGGCATGACCGCCGCCGGCGTACCGCTCGGGATGCTGCCGTTCCTCGCCGCCTGCGAGATCGCCGGGGCGCTCGGCCTGCTCGCCGGCCTGGTCTACGGCCCGCTCGGCGTTGCCGCCGCCGGCGGTGTCGTCCTCTACTTCGTCGGCGCGGTGGGCGCCCACCTGCGGGTGCGCGACTTCAAGGGCCTTCCGCCCGCGCTGGCGCTGCTGCTCTTCGCGGCCGCGGTGCTCACCCTGCGCGTCCTGTCCCTCTGACCAGCGGGCACGGGACGGGCACGCCCGCTCCCCGCACGGTCAGCGGGCGCACTCCCGCCAGTGGTCGCGCCGGGCGCGCAGCCGGGCGGTGCGCGGATGGTCGGTGCCCCGGGCGCGCACGTGGTCGGCCAGCAGTTCGTCGTAGAGCCGGACCGCCGCGGCGCAGTCGCCCGCGCGCCCGGCGTAGGCGGCGCGGTAGTGCCGCGCGGTGAACGTGTCGGCCGCGTCCGGACCCACGGCCCGTTCCAGGAGGGGGACGAGGTCGTCCAGCAGGCCGGCCGCCCGGGCGAAGTCCCCGGACTCCCCGACGGCCACCGCCTCGTGCAACCGGCTGATCAGCACCCGCGCTGAGTCGGCGCCGTGCACCGCGGCCAGGTCGGGGATCAGCTCGCCGTGGATACGGGCGGCGCGCTCGTAGTGGCCGGCGCGGCCGGTGTTGGTGGCCAGGTAGTGCCGTGCGGTGAGGGTCTCGGGGTGCCGGGGCCCGTAGGCGCGCTCCAGGTCGGCGACGACCCGGGTGAACGCGTCGACCGCCGCGGCGGGGCTGCCCGACTTGCCCGACAGGTAGGCGCGCCGGCTCCGCGCCCGCAGCGTCGCCAGGTGGTCGGCGCCGAACGAGTGCTCCAGGTCCGGGATGAGCGCGTCGAGCTCCCGCGCGGCCGTCCCCGGGTCGCCGGCGGTACCGTGCCGGTCGACGTCGGCCAGCCGGCGCCGCAGCTCCGCCCGGGCGGCGCGCGCGGCGGTGCGGCGCCGCACACCCGCCGCGGACCCTGCGGGCTCCGGCTCCGCGCCGGCGGCGGCGAGCAGCCGGTCCCGCACCTCCTCGGCGCTGCCGGGCCGTTGGTCGGGGGACTTGGCCAGGAGCTCCGCGACGAGCGCCGACAGCTCCGGGGGGATGCCGGCGCGCAGCCGCTCAGGCGGACGCGGCGGCTCGACCAGGTGCATGCGCATGACCGGCAGCGGCTCCGGAGCCCGGAACGGCGCCCGGCCGGTGAGCATCTCGTACAGGATCGCGCCGAACGAGTAGAGGTCGCCGGCCACCCCGGCCGGCTGGCCCTGGATCTGCTCCGGGGACATGTACAGCGGCGTCCCGATGAGGTCGGTCCGCGCGCGGGGCCGGCTGTGCACGGCGGCCTCCCGGAAACCCGCGATCCCGAAGTCGAGCATCTTCAGGGTGTCCTCCGCAGGCCCCCCGGCGCTGCGCTCCACCACCATGAGGTTGCCGGGCTTGACGTCGCGGTGCACCACCCCGGCCGCGTGCGCCGCCGCCAGGCCGGCGCAGATCTGGGCGCCCCAGGCGGCGGCGAGCGGGATCGGCAGCGGACCGCGCTCGGCCAGCACGGCGGTGAGTGTGCGGCCGGCCACCAGCTCCATGACGGCGTAGACCCAGTCCCCCTCGGTGCCGTAGTCGTAGAGGACGACGATATTGGGATGGCCCGCCAGCAGGGCGGTGACGCGCGCCTCGCGCTGGAACCGCGCGACGGTGTCGGCGCCGTCCGCGAGGTCGGGGCGGACCAGCTTCACCGCGACCGGCCGCTCCAGCCGCTCGTCGATCCCCTTCCAGACCTCGCCCATGCCGCCGGCGCCCAGCGTCTCCAGCAACCGGTAGCGCCCGCCGAACACGCGCTCCGCCACGTCGCCTCCTCCCGGCCCACGCCCGCCCTCGCCGCAGCGTAGCCGGTCGGAGCGCTCCGGATTCCGGCCGGTTTCGGACAAACGGGCGGACCTCGGGACACGGGACGGGTGCGGAGGTCGCCCGCTCCCTGGGGGCGACCGCGGACCGCCGGCCCTTGGGGCAGCGGCCCTCAGCCGTCGTCCTCGCCCACGTGGACCCGGAGCACGCCCTCGGCCTCCGCCAGTCCCATGGCGAGTTCGTTGATGTCGCCGCTGCCGCGTATGTGCAGCGAGAGTTCGACGACGGCCCGCTCCGGCGGCTCGGCCCGCCCCGGCTCCCGGCTGGTGTGCACCTCGTCCACCGCGAAGCCCTGCCGGGTGGCCAGCGCGAGCACCCTGCGCAGCACGCCCCGGCCGTCCAGGTAGGTGAGGCGCAGCTGCGCGGCGGTGGGCACCCGGCGGGTCAGCAGCCGCAGCACGCGCGGGTAACCGAAGACCACCAGGAAGTGCGCGGCGGTGACGGCCGCGCCCAGTAGCCACAGGCCGGCCCCGCAGGCGGTGCCGACGGCCGCCGAGACCCACACCACCGCGGCCGTGGTGATCCCCCGGACGGTGCTGCGGTGCACGAAGATCAGTCCGCCGCCGATGAAGCCGACGCCGGAGACGATCTGCGCCGCGACCCGTGACGGGTCGAGCACCACGCCCGCGCCGTCGACCACGTCGCCGAACCCGTACTTGCTGACGAGCATGAACAGCGCGGCGCCGAGCCCGACGAGCGTGTGGGTGCGCAGCCCCGCCGACTTCTGCCGGAGCTCGCGCTCCAGCCCGATGAGCGTGCACAGCGCCAGGGCGATGAGGAGCGAGACGATCTGCGGCCAGTTCTGGTGGCTGAGATCGGTCAGGTTCGTCTCGACGGTGAAGGACGTCATCAGCCGCGACCGCCTATCGACACGACGAGGTACCGCCCAGTCTCGCCGCGGAGTCGTCCCTGGTCAACAACCCGGATCGCCCGTGCCGCCGACGGCGGCACGGGCGATGGGAGCGGTCCGGGGAACCTCGCGGGTCCGGAAGTCCGGAAGGGGGCGGGGGGGTCCGGGGGTGAGCGGGGTCAGGCGCCCTCGCCGCGGCGGTGGCCGTCGTGGCGGGAGAGGTTGAGGGCGGTCGTCACGAGGGGGACGTGGCTGAATGCCTGGGGGAAGTTGCCCACCTGGCGGCCGGTCCGGGGGTCGTACTCCTCGGCCAGCAGCCCGAGGTCGTTGCGCAGGGCGAGCAGCCGCTCGAACAGGTCGCGCGCCTCCTTCTCCCGGCCGATCGACAGCAGAGCGTTGGCCATCCAGAAGCTGCACGCGAGGAAGGCGCCCTCGTCGCCGGGCAGCTTGTCGGCGACGTCCTCGCGGTCGGTGCGGTAGCGCAGCACGAACCCGTCGACCATGAGGTCGTCGCGGATGGCCTCGATGGTGCCGACCACCCGGGGGTCGTCGTAGGGGAGGAAGCCGACCTCGGGGATGAGCAGCAAGGCGGCGTCGAGCTCCTGGCTGCCGTAGTACTGCGTGAACGTGTTGCGGCGGGCGTCGTAGCCGTACTCGCACACCTCGGCGTGGATGGTGTCGCGCAGCGAGCGCCAGCGCTCCAGCGGCCCCTCCTTGCCGAACTCCTCGATCATGCGGACCGCGCGGTCGGCGGCCACCCAGGCCATGACCTTGGAGTGCACGAAGTGCTGCCGGGGGCCGCGCACCTCCCACAGGCCCTCATCGGGCTCGTCCCAGCACCATTCGAGGTAGTTGACCAGGGACCGCTGCAGGCCCCACACGTGCTCGCCGCTGTGCAGGCCGGAGCGGCGGGCGAGGTCGAGGGCGTCCATGACCTCGCCGTAGACGTCCAGCTGGTACTGGCCGACCGCGGCGTTGCCGATGCGCACCGGGCGGGAGCTCTCGTACCCGGGCAGCCAGTCGGCCTCCCACTCGGAGAGCCGGCGCTCGCCGCGCACCCCGTACATGATCTGCATGTGCTGCGGCTCGCCCGCCACGGCGCGCACCAGCCACTCGCGCCAGGCGTGCGCCTCGTCCGTGTAGCCGCTGCGCATCAGGGCCTCCAGCGTGATGGTGGCGTCGCGCAGCCAGCAGTACCGGTAGTCCCAGTTGCGCACCCCGCCGATGTCCTCGGGCAGCGAGGTGGTGGGCGCGGCGACGATGCCGCCGGTGGGGCGGTAGGTGAGCGCCTTGAGGGTGATGAGGGAGCGCACCACGGCGTCGCGGTAGTCGCCCTCGTAGGCGCACTTCTCGACCCACTCGCGCCAGAAGCGCTCGGTGCGCGACAGCGCCTTCTCGGCGTCGAGGTGGTCCGACTCCTCGGTGTGGGAGGGGTGCCACGTCATGACGAACGGGATCCGCTGCCCGGCGCTCACCGTGAAGGTGGAGTCGTGCATGAAGTTGTGGCCCTCCATGGGCACCGGCGAGCTCAGCCACACGGAGTCGGGGCCGGCCACGGCCACCACCTCGGTGCCGCTGCGGTGGATCCAGGGGACCACGTTTCCGTAGTCGAAGCGCAGCCGCAGCGCGGTGCTCATCCGCACCGAGCCGCTGACCCCCTCGACGATGCGCACCAGGTGCGGGACGCCGGTGCGCGGCGGCATGAAGTCGATCACCCGCACGGTGCCCTCGGGGGTGTCCCACTCGCACTCCAGGATCAGCGTCTCCGGGCGGTAGCGCCGCCGGGTCGCCCTGATGGAGCCCGCGGCCGGCCGGATCCACCAGTGGCCGTTCTGCTCGTCGCCGAGCAGCGCGGCGAAGGCGGCGGGGGAGTCGAAGTGGGGTAGGCACATCCAGTCGATCGAGCCGTCGCGCGCCACGAGAGCGGCGGTCTGCATGTCGCCGATCAGCGCGTAGTCCTCAAGCCAGGTAGACACGCGGCTCACACCCCCAATAACCAAGATCACGTTGCTCGCGGACGTACCGTACCCAATTCCCGAGCGCTGTTCGGACATGGCTGGACCGCCGCCGGATCGCGCTTTCCCCTGCAGGTCAGACTCGTCGCCGGCGTGGCTGCCGTGCCTCCGTCCACCGAGGCACGACATCCTCGGCGCGGTTTCTGCGCCCACGCTACCGGCAGCCCGGAACCTACCGTCGGGTGTCCCTCGAATTGTGAACCACGGGACAACCCGCGCAGCGGCCGCCCGCCCGGCCGCGACCGCCCTCCCGGCGGCGGGCCGGTCCCGGGCGGTCCCGGGCGGCGGCTTCCCGGGCGCCTTCCGGGAGCCGTGGGGGTTTTCGGACAGCTGCCGGCCGCCGGCCGTGGGACGGGCGGCCGGCGGACGCGCGGCTAGCCGGCGGCGGGCACGGCGGCGCGGATGCGCAGCAGCGGGAGGAACACGTGCGCGAGCTGCCCGATGGCGAGCGCGAAGAGCAGCGTGCCGACCCCGACGGTGCCGCCGAGCAGGAAGCCGGCGACCACCACCGCCACCTCGATGCCGGTACGCACCACCCGCAGGGAGTACCCGCGGGCGACCAGGCCGGTCATCAGCCCGTCGCGAGGCCCGGGACCCAGTTCGGCGCCGATGTAGCAGCCGGTGGCGAACCCGGTGACCACGATGCCCAGCAGCAGGCAGACCCAGCGTGCGGCCAGGCCGTCGACCTCGGGCAGCCACCACAGGGAGACGTCGAAGGAGACCCCCACCAGCAGCACGTTGCAGACCGTGCCGAGCCCCGCGCGCTGCCGTAGCGGGATCCACAGCAGCATGACGAACGCGCCGATCAGGATGTTCCACGTTCCGATGGAGAGCCCGGTCTGGCGGGCCAGCCCCTGGTGCAGTACGTCCCACCCCGCGGCACCGAGGTCGGACGCCACCTGCAGCGCCAGTCCCAGGCCGTAGAGGTACAGCCCCACGAGGAGCTGGGCGACGCGGCGCGGGCGCGGATCGGGGAGGACGGGCGTGAGGAACGACCGGCGCAGGGCGCCGGACGCCCGGGAGGGCAGGCGGGCGAACCCGGCGAGCACGGCGGACACAGTGGACACGGGCAACGCATTTCTGTCGGACGGAGACTCGGCCATGATGGGTAGTATTGGCCCGCTCCAGAGCAACCCAACAGAGCCAATTCGAGGAAGTGGCACCCATGGTGGTCGGCGAACGGCGGATCAACGGCCATCTCCTGGCCCGGCTGGTCGAGGTCGGCGCGGACGAGCGGCCCTACTACCACGCGCTCGGCCGCGCCATCAGCGGGCTCGTCCTGGACGGCCGCATCCCCACCCACACCCGGCTGCCGGCCGAACGCGACCTCGCCGCGGCGCTGGGGGTGAGCCGCAACACCGTGACGGCGGCCTACACCTGGCTGCGCGAGCACGGCTACCTGGACAGCCGCCAGGGGGCCGGGAGCTGGACCGCGCTCCCGCGGGTCGGGAGCGGGCGGGCGGCGTTCGTGCCCGACACCGAGCGGATCGACCTCGGCGTCGCCGCGCCGCCCGCCATCGGCGGACTGGAGGAGGCCGCCCGCGCCGCGGTGGAGCGGCTCCCCGCGCACGTCGGCGGGCAGGGGTACACCCTCTACGGCCTGCCCGAACTGCGGCACCTCATCGCCCGGCGCTTCACCGAGCGCGGGCTGCCCACCACCCCCGACCAGATCATGGTCACCAACGGCGCCCAGCAGTCGATCTCGCTGCTCATGGAGCTCCTCGTGGAGCCGGGCGACGGAGTGCTGGTGGAGTCGCCGACCTACCCGCACGCCCTGGACACCGCCCGCCACCTCGACGCGCGGCTGCGCATCACCGGTGTGGGGCCGGAGGGCTGGAACATGGAGTGCGTCGTCGACGGCTTCCGCCAGTGGCGGCCGCGCGTGGCCTACCTCGTCCCCGACTTCCACAACCCCACCGCCGCCCTCATGGCAGAGCGGGACCGGGCCACCGTCGTGGCGGAGGCCCGGCGGGCCGGGACCACGCTCATCGTGGACGAGTCGGTGACCGAGCTCGCCATCGACGGCGCCGAGCCGCCGCCTCCCATGGCCGTGCACGACACCGACGGCCGGGTGTTCACGATCGGCTCCACGGCCAAGCTCCTGTGGGGCGGCCTGCGCATCGGCTGGATCCGGGGGACCCCGCCCATGCTGGACCGGCTCATGGTGCTGCGGCAGCGCTTCGACCTCGCCAGCCCGATCGTGGAGCAGCTCACCGTCGCCGAACTGCTCTCGGACGTGCCGGGCGTGCGCGCCGAGCGCTCCCGCGACCTGCGCCGGCAGCGGGACGCCCTGGCGACCGCGCTCCGCGACCGGCTGCCCGACTGGAGGTTCGTCACTCCGGGCGGCGGGCTCGTCCTGTGGGCGAAGCTGCCGCAGCCCGTGGCGAGCAGGCTGGCGGAAGCGGCGAGCCGACACGGCGTCCGGGTGGCGCCGGGGCCGATCTTCGGCGCGGAGGGCACCCTGGAGCACTTCGTGCGGCTGGCCTACACGATGCGGCCCGAGGTGCTGGCCGACGCCGTCCGCCGGCTCGCGCACGCACACGCCGACGTCGCGGCCCGGCCGACCTCGGCGCCGGCGCCCGGGGAGCTGTACGTGTGAGGGCGGAGGCGGACCGGTGCGCCGGCCTCCGCGGCCCTCAGCTCCGGCCGATCCAGTGGTAGCGGCGCTCCGGGCGCCCGGCCGCGCCGTAGCGGAGCCGTACCTCCGCCTCCCCGGTCTCCACCAGGTGCTCCAGGTAGCGGCGGGCGCTGACCCTGGACAGGCCGACCAGATCGCCGCACTCGGTGGCCGACAGGTCACCCGCCGCGCGCAGCGCCCGGCCCACCAGCTCGCGGGTCTGCGGGGTGAGCCCCTTGGGCAGGTCCTCGGCGCGCCCGCCGCCGAACATCCGGTCCACCTCGGCCTGGCCGATCTCCGGGCCGGCTGACAGCCGCTGGTCGATGCGGCGGTAGCGGTCCAGCCGCTCCCACAGCGCCTCGCGGGTGAACGGCTTGATGAGGTAGTGCACCACGCCGCCGCGCATGGCCGCGCGGATGGTGGCCACGTCGCGCGCGGCGGTGACCGCCAGGACGTCGACCTCCGGACCAGGTGCCTCCCGCAGCCGCCGGAGCACCTCCAGGCCGGACATGTCCGGGAGGTAGATGTCGAGCAGCACCAGGTCGGGGCGCAGCCGCGCGGCCGCCGTCAGCGCCGCCGCGCCGGTGTGCGCCTCGCCGACCACCGTGAAGCCCGCGACGCGCTGCACCAGACCGCGGTTGACCCGCGCCACCATGAAGTCGTCGTCGACGACGAGGACCCGGACGTCGGTCGCGGCGGGCGCGCCGGGCTCGGTGCTTCGGGGCATGGTCATCTCGCAGTCGCTCCTGTGCCCGCGGCGCCGGAGACCGCCGGCAGCCCCTCCGCCGCGTCCCCTATCGGCAGCCGGGCGGTGAACACGGCCCCGCCCGCGTTGCGGACGCTCACCGTGCCGCCGCGGCGCCGGCAGATCAGCCGGATGATGGCCAGCCCCAGGCCGCGGGGGTCGGAGCCGGCCGACTCCTTCGTGCTGAAGCCCTGCCGGAAGATCTCCTCCGCCAGCTCCTCGGCGACGCCCGGACCGGTGTCGCGCACGGAGACGACCAGGAACCCGCCGCCGTCCGCGTCCGCGCCCGCGGGGTCGCGGCAGGCCTCCACCCGCACCGTCCCGGACCCCTCGCCCCGCAGCGCGTCCAGCGCGTTGTCGACCAGGTTGCCGACCACCGTGACCAGGTCGGCGGACAGCGCGGGGTCCAGCGGCGGCACCCGGGTGCCGCCGGCGAGTTCGAAGCGCACGCCCCGCTCGGCGGCCATGGCGGCCTTGGCGATCAGCAGCGCGGCCAGGGACGGGTCGGCCACGCGGTCGGTGACGTCGGCCGTCAGCCGCTCCTGGTTGTGGACCGTGCGCATGACGAACCGGGTGACCTCGTCGTACTCCTCCAGCGCGATGAGGCCGCTGATGGTGTGCAGCCGGTTGGAGAAGTCGTGCGCCTGGGCGCGCAGGGCGTCGGTGGTGTGCCGGGTGACGTCGAGCTCCCGGCGCAGCTCCACCAGCTCGGTGCGGTCCCGCAGCGTGGTGACCGATCCGATCCGCTCGCCCCGGGAGGTCATCGGCATCCGGTTCAACGTGATGACCCGGTCCTCCAGGAGCACCACCTGCTCGACCCCCTCACCGCCGCCGGCCAGCACCTCGTGCAGCCGCTCCGGCAGACCGAGGTCGGCCAGCGTCCGCCCCAGGCAGTCGGCGGGCAGGCCGAGCAGGTCGATCGCCTGCCGGTTGGCGAGCGTGACCCGGTCGACCAGGTCCAGCCCGAGCACGCCTTCCTTGACACCGTGCAGCATGGCCTCGCGCTGCTCCACCGTCGCGGCGATCTCGCCGGGCTCCATGCCGAGGGTCTGGCGCTTGATCCGGGCGGCCAGCAGCAGCGATCCGGCGGCGCCGAGCCCGCCGGCCACCCCGAGGTAGATGCCCAGGTACGGCGCGGCGGTGATGGCGTGCTGCCACCAGCTGGGGGAGGTCTGCCCGATCGCGACCAGGCCGGTCAGCCGCCCGCGGTCGTTGAACACCGGGACGTGCGCGACGAGGGTCGGCCGGAACTCGTGCGGCTCCCACGGCTCGGGGACGGCCGGGCCGATCCAGGAGCGTCCGGACAGCACGGTGCTCTCGCCCAGGGCGATGGTCCGCCCGATGTCGTCGGGGTCGTGGGAGGTGAGGATCGTGCCGTGCTCGTCGGCCACCACGATCGAGGTGAGGCCGGTGACGCCGCTGGTGTTCTCCGCCGTGCTGGCCAGCGGGGAGGGCAGCTCCTGGTCCAGCGCGAGACGCACGGCCGGCATGGCCGCCATGCTCTCGGCGGTGGACTGCAGCCGCCGGCCCTGCAGCG
Source organism: Marinitenerispora sediminis (assembly GCF_003336425.1). Lineage (GTDB taxonomy): Bacteria > Actinomycetota > Actinomycetes > Streptosporangiales > Streptosporangiaceae > Marinitenerispora > Marinitenerispora sediminis. Next base: position 20,595 of record NZ_QEIO01000005.1, read on the forward strand.
ACTCGTACCGGGAGAACGACTGGCCCAGCGACAGGGCCGCGACGGCGGTCAGCACCCCGACCATGATCGCCAACTGGAAGGCGAGGAACTGGCGGGCCAGTGACCAGCGCCGATGGGTGGCTCGCACGGTGCCCCTCCCCGAAAAAGCGGCGTGGCGTGGCATTCGTCACAAAGATCACACGGGTTCGGGGTTTACGCGACCGTTTCCCATGGATCGGGCGGAAACGCCGTCGATATCGTTATAACCACCGACGTCACGGGTCCGCTGGGTCACCGCCGCGGGACGTCGCGTCACGGTTCCCCCGCCCGGGCCGCATGAGGCGCCGAAGGGACACCGGGCCGTCCGTCCGGACCGGCGGGCGGGCGAACCGGCCCCGCACGCCAAGGCGTGGGCGCTCAGGCCGGACGGCGAGCGTCCGCACCGCCGGTGCCGTCGACGGTGGTCTCCGGTGAGGTGGGCGAAGACTCCGCGTCAAGCGTCCGTGGACGCAAGATCATGGACACGTCGCGGGACGAACGATGACCATGGAGCGCCCGACGGACCGAATACGGAGGGGCCCTGACGTGCCGATGTCCTCCCGCGTTGCCGCTGTGGCCGCTGCCGCGACCCTCGCCTTCGCCACCGTTGGTCTCTCCGCCCCCACCGCAAGGGCGGCCACCACCGCCGGGACGGGCGGCGCGCTGAGCAGTGCCGCGACGATCTGCCCTTATGAGACCACCAGATCCACCCCGCGCTGCACGATGAAGGAGGACAGCACCGCCGTCGGCAGCTGGTCGTCGGGGGCCAGGGTCAACATCTATCAGGGCTCTCTCCGCAACGGCGGACTGCGCACCACGGCCACCTACCAGGACGGGCTGTCCTACTGGGTGACCGCGTCGCATGTCCGGTCGACGGGCGCGTCCTGCCGGTCCTAGCACGCCACCGCCGTCCGGACGGCCGGCCCGCCGCGCCCCCGTCCGCCGACGGGGGCGCGGCGGTCTTCTCACTGCGGGAGCCGCGGACCTTCGGCGATCGGGCGGCACCACCGGCCCGTCCGCCGGCCGCGACGAGGAGCGGGTACGCCCAGCGCCCACCGCGGTGGCGAGGCTCGCCGCTGACATGACCACAAAGAACACAACCAACTTTGCCTCCGTAAAGGTGACCCGGGACACACTCCCGGGTCAGGATCGGCGGCATCCCGATCCGCCTGGTGGACCGGACCGCCCGTCCGACTCCTCCCCAAGGCCGGCGGGCGCGCGGCTCCGCGCGCTCCCGGCCCTCCCCGAACGGGCCCGCGTGCCGTCCCCTCCCCTTCGGAGGCACGCCGCGTCCGGTCCACCAGGCCCCCTGGAGGAGAAGACCGTGTTTGCGTTTGCGTCTGGACCCCAGCGACCGCGCGCCCTCGTGGCCGCCGTTCTCACCGCCGCGCTCGCCGGCACCGCGCTCACCGGCTGCGGGGCGCAGGCCGGGCAGGCCGACGGCGCACCCGTCACCGGGCTGCGCATCATGGTGCCCAACGCGCCCGGCGGCGGGTACGACGTCACCGCGCGCAGCGCCGCCAAGGCGATGGAGGACGGCGGGCTCGCCCGCAACGTCGAGGTGTTCAACCTCCCCGGCGCCGGCGGCACCGTCGGGCTCGCCCGGGTGGTCAGCGAGGAGGGCAACGGCTCGCTGCTCATGAGCATGGGCCTGGGGGTAGTGGGCGCCTCGTTCACCAACGAGTCCGCCGCCACGCTCGCCGACACCACGCCGATCGCCCGGCTGACCGAGGAACCCGATGTCATCGTGGTGCCCGCCGACTCCGAGTACGGCGACTTCGAGCAGCTGCTGGACGCGTGGCGCGAGGACCCGGGCGGCGTCCCGGTCGGCGGAGGCTCCTCACCCGGCGGTCCCGACCACCTCGCGCCCATGCTCACCGCCGCGGCCGCCGGGATCGAGCCCCAGGACGTGAACTACATCCCCTACGACGGCGGCGGCGAGCTGCTCGCGGCGGTGCTCGGCGGCCAGGTCGAGTTCGGCGTCTCCGGAGCGGCGGAGTACGCCGACCAGATCGAGGCCGGCGAACTGCGCGTCCTCGCGGTCACCAGCGCCGAGCCGGTCCCCGGCCTCGACGCGCTCACGCTCAGGGACCACGGACTGGACGTCGACTTCACCAACTGGCGCGGCCTCGTGGCGCCGCCCGGGCTCTCGGAAGAGGACGAGCAGGCGCTGCGCGACCTCGTCGACCGGTTCCACGAGAGCGAGGAGTGGCAGCAGACCCTGGAGACCAACGGCTGGACCGACGCCTACCTGACCGGCGACGAGTTCGGCACCTTCCTCCAGGAGGAGACCGACCGCGTGGAGAGCGTGCTCGGCAGTCTGGGGCTCGTGTGAGCGCCCCGCCCTCCGCGGCGCCGCCGCGCGACGCACGCGCCCCGTGGTGGGGCCGCGCCGAGCTCGGCGTCGCCGCCTTCCTCTACCTCGTCGCCGCGCTGGTCCTCGTGGACGCCGCCGGACTGGACGCCGGCGTCACCCAGCGCGGCCCGGTGGGCCCGGCCGCCGTGCCGGTCGGGGTGGGGCTGCTCCTCATCGTGGTCGCCACCGTGCTCGCCGTCGACGTGCTGCGCGGCGGGCGCGGCGCCGCCGAGGACGGCGAGGACGTCGACCCGGAGGCCACCAGCGACTGGCGCACCGTGGCCCTGCTGGCCGGCGCGTTCCTCACCAACGCCGCGCTGATCGACATCGCCGGCTGGATCATCTCCGGGGCCCTGCTCTTCTGGGGATCGGCCTTCGCGCTCGGCAGCCGGCACTGGATCCGCGACCCGCTGATCTCGGTGGGCCTGTCGGCCGGCACCCACCTGCTGTTCGGCTCGCTGGGCATCTGGCTGCCGGCCGGCCCGTTCACCGGGGTGATCTGATGCTGGAGACGATCGACAACCTGCTCCAGGGGTTCGCCACCGCGCTCACGCCCGTCAACCTGCTGTACGCGCTGCTCGGCGTGGCGGTGGGGACCGCGATCGGCGTGCTGCCGGGCATCGGTCCAGCCATGGCGGTCGCCCTGCTGCTGCCCATCACCTACGGGCTGGACCCCGTCGGCGCGTTCATCATGTTCGCCGGCATCTACTACGGCGGCATGTACGGCGGGTCCACCACCGCGATCCTGATCAACACGCCGGGCGAGGCGGCGTCGGTCATCACGGCGGTCGAGGGCAACAAGATGGCCAAGCGCGGCCGCGCCGCCCAGGCGCTGGCCACCGCCGCCATCGGCTCCTTCGTGGCCGGGACCATCGGCACCCTGATGCTGGTGTTCCTCGCGCCGGTCATGGTCGGGCTCGCGCTGACCTTCGGCGCCGCCGAGTACTTCGCGGTGATGCTGCTGGCCTTCGTCGCCGCCTGCTCGGTGCTCGGCTCCTCCCGGGTCCGGGGCTTCGCCTCCCTCGGGATCGGCCTCGCCATCGGACTCATCGGACTGGACCCCACCACCGGCCAGTCCCGGCTGAGCTACGGCATCCCGCAGCTGGCCGACGGCATCGACGTGGTGATCGTCGCGGTCGGCATCTTCGCGGTCGGCGAGGCGCTGTGGGTGGCGTCCCGGCTGCGCCGCACCCCGGCCGAGGTGATCCCGGTCGGGCGGGTGTGGATGGGGCGCGAGGACTGGAAGCGCTCGTGGAAGCCGTGGCTGCGCGGCAGCTTCATCGGCTTTCCCTTCGGGGCGCTGCCGGCCGGGGGCTCGGAACTGCCCACCTTCCTCTCCTACATGCTGGAGCGGCGGCTCTCCAAGCACCGGGCCGAGTTCGGATCGGGCGCGATCGAGGGCGTGGCCGGCCCCGAGGCCACCAACAACTCCTCGGCGGCGGGCGTGCTGGTGCCGATGCTCACCCTCGGGCTGCCCACCACGGCGGTGTCCGCGGTCATGCTCACGGCCTTCCAGCAGTACGGCCTGCAGCCCGGTCCGCTGCTGTTCGAACGCGAGCCCGAACTGGTCTGGGGGCTTATCGCGAGCCTGTTCATCGGCAACACCATGCTGCTGGCCCTCAACCTGCCGCTGGCGCCGATGTGGGCCCGCCTGCTGCACATCCCCCGGCCCTACCTGTACGCGGGCATCCTGTTCTTCGCGAGCCTGGGCATGTACGCGGTGAACGCGTCCCCGCTGGACCTGGTGCTGCTGCTCCTCCTCGGCGGCCTCGGGTTCATGATGCGCAGGTTCGGGCTGCCGGTCATCCCGGTGATCATCGGAACGATCCTCGGGCCCATGGCTGAGCTCCAGCTGCGCCGCGCCCTGCAGATCTCGGACGGCGACCTCGCCGGCCTGGTGACCTCGCCGCTCACCATCGGGGTGTACGCGATCGTCGCGGTGCTGCTGCTGTGGCCGATGGTCCGATTCCTGCGGGGGCGGCGCCGTCCCGCCGCTCCCGTCTCCGCGGGCGAGAGAACCGGAGAAGAGGCCGCGGGGTGACGCGGCTGACCGGCTGACTCGCCACCCTCGCGCGTCCGTGCCGCCATGTGCGGGCGGGCGCGCGGGGCGTTCGCAACGGCAGGTCAACGGGGATGCGTGGCGACGGTTCCGAAGGGCGGCCCTCCTCGGCGCCGCGACCGCCCGTTCGTCCGGTGGCGCGGCGGATCAATCGAGGCGGAGGTCCCAGGGTTCCCACACGATCAGGATCCTCGCGGCGTCCCACCGATGGACACTACCGATGTAGGGGACGCGCCGACCGATGTCGTACGTCATGCGCAACGCGCCCGCGTGCGGGAACCAGCGGCCGTCCCGCACCTCCTCGTCAGGCGGGCCGCCGATGTAGGAGTCCGTGCTGCCCACGGCGCGCAACGCCAACTGCTCGGCCGCCGTCTCGATGTCGAGGATCCAGTGCTCCAGGCCGCCGCAGAACCACTGCGTCCGGTGCAGAACCACGTCCTCCAGGCGGGCGGTCCCCGGTTCCTGCCCGGGCCGCGGGGGCAGCAGCGACGGCACCGCGTGGTCGGTCACCGGATCCGGCTCCGCGTCCGGGGCGGCCGGTGCGTTGCGCGGAGCGCGCTGGAGCCACCGCAGGTAGTCGCGCCGCTTCTCCTCGAACCGCCGCCGGTCCTCGGCGCGGCGCCAGCGCCGAGCCGCCGGCTCCAGATCGAGGTGCCGCCGCCAGCACGCCCCGCAGACCCGGTGCTCGACCCGGATCCGCTCGGTGACGGTCGTGTTCACATCGACGAAGAACGGAAACCTCGTCGCCCCCCGGGTCCACCTTCGGCAGACCCCGCAGCGCCGGGGCAGGAGGCCCCGCCCCCGGGGCCGGACCTGGCCGTTCCACGTCAGCCCGTGCCGCAGGCAGGACAGCCCGTCCAGGACGTCCCGGAGCCGGTCGGCGAACCTCACCGGCGGCTCCCCTCACGGACGGATCGCGGGGGACGGGCGGGGCAACGGCAGCGGCCGCCGTCCAGCGGCCGAAGCGCCTGCGCGGTCATGGTGCCTCCCACCGGTGTGCGGGGCTCTGGCGGTCCGGTCCTGGCCGGGCGCGGTGACCCCGGGCGGCGTCGCCGGTGACGGGTCAGTGCGGCCGGGAACCGGAGGCGGCCGTCACCCGCTCGGCGAACCGGACGACCTCGGCCAGCACCTCGGCGCGGTCGGTCTCGTTGAACACCTCGTGCCGCGCGCCGGGGAAGATCCGCGCCGCGGCGTCGGAGCCGGCCAGCCGGGCGACGCCGGCCGCGGAGTCGGCGAGCGGCACCAGCCGGTCGTCGGAGCCGTGCAGCCACAGCAGCGGGAGCGTGCCCAGGCTCCCGGCCTCGGTGATCCTGGCCAGCTCGGTGGTGATCGCCCGCAGCGTCGTCCGGCGGAACGGGCCGTGCCAGACGAGCTCGTCCGCGACGTAGGACTCGCCCACCGCGGGGTCGCGCGACAGCGTGGCCGGATCGATCGGGGTGTCCGGGATCTCCGCGTGGGACAGCAGCTCCTCGGCGGAGCGCCAGCGCCCCAGCACCGGGCCGGACAGTACGAGCCCCGCGAGACCGTCCGGGTGCAGCTGGGCGTAGCGCGCGGCGATCAGGCCGCCCATCGAATGGCCCACGAGCACGAGCGGGATCGTCCGGTAGGCGGTGCGCGCCTGGGTGACGAGCCGGTGGACGTCGGTCACGACGTCCGTGAAGTCCTCGATCAGCACCCGTTCCCCGTCCGAACGGCCGTGCCCCTGGTGGTCCAGGCCGTAGACCACCGCGCCGCGCCCGCACAGGTACTCCGCGACGTGGCCGTAGCGCCCGATGTGCTCCCCGTAGCCGTGCACCAGCACGGCCAGCCAGCCCGGCTCGCCGGACTCGGCCGCCCACGCCCGTGCCGCCAGCCGCCGCGAGCCGTTCGGGCCGCCCGGCAGACTCCACTCCCGCATCCGCACCATGCGCCACCCCCTCGTCGCCGACCGCAGCGTACACCGGGCGGTGCGCGGGCGGCGAGGACGAGAACGGGGCCCGGCGGTACCTGGCCCCGGGCCGCCCCGGCGGTGTCTTCTAGGCTGGAGGAGTGGCCGGGGACGCCTCCGGCGACACCGCGACCGCGGCCGCGCCGCGACCTTGGAGGTGACGCCCGTGCTGGCCGATTCACACGGCAGAGTGGCCACGGACCTGAGGGTCTCGCTCACCGACCGCTGCAACCTGCGCTGTTCCTACTGCATGCCCCCCGAGGGGCTGGAATGGCTTCCCAAGCCCGAGCTGCTCACCGATGACGAGGTCGGCCGGCTGATCCGGATCGGCGTCGAGCTCCTGGGGATCCGCGAGGTGCGCTTCACGGGCGGCGAGCCGCTGCTGCGGCGCGGCCTCACCCGCATCGTCGCCGCGGCGAACGCCCTCACGCCCCGGCCGCGCACCGCGGTGACCACCAACGGCATCGGCCTGGGCCGCGTCGCCCCCGCCCTGGCGGAGGCCGGACTGGACCGGGTCAACGTCTCACTCGACACGCTGCGGCCCGAGGTGTTCGAGCGGCTGGCCCGCCGCCGCCGGCTCCCCGACGTCCTGGACGGGCTGGCCGGCGCCGCCGCGGCCGGGCTCACACCGGTCAAGGTGAACGCCGTACTCATGCGCGGCGTCAACGACGATGAAGCGCCCGACCTGCTGCGCTACTGCCTGGAGCGCGGCTACGAGCTGCGCTTCATCGAGCAGATGCCGCTGGACGCCCAGCACGGCTGGCGCCGAGAGAACATGGTCACGGCCGACGAGATCCTGGAGCGGCTGAGCGCGGCGTTCGACCTCGCCCCGGCCGACGCCGCCGAGCGCGGCAGCGCGCCGGCCGAGCTGTTCCTGGTCGACGGCGGCCCGGCGCGAGTGGGGGTCATCGGCTCGGTGACCCGGCCGTTCTGCGGAGCCTGCGACCGGGTACGCCTCACCGCCGACGGCCAGATCCGCAACTGCCTGTTCGCCCGGGAGGAGTCCGACCTGCGGGCGCCGCTGCGCGACGGCGCCTCCGACGAGGAGATCGCGCAGCGGTGGCGGGCCGCGGTCGCCGCCAAGCTGCCCGGGCACGGTATCGACGACCCCAGCTTCCTGCAGCCGTCCCGCCCGATGTCGGCCATCGGCGGCTGAACCGCCCACCGGAGGCCCGCCCCGGCCGCCGGGCGCGGCCCGCACCGGGAGCGGGCGCACGGGGGTAAATCAGTTGCGACCGTCCGCGGCTGTCTGGCGTCATATACGAGCGCGGTGCCCCCACCGCGCCGTCGACTCGGAGGCGGCCCGCCCGGGCCGCCGTGCCGGTGCATCCTCCCGTGCCGCGGTTCCGCCGCGTCGTGGGCGGGCTCCGGTTCCCGCGCGTTCCATGCCGTCCAGCCCGGGCAGTGGCTGTGAAAGGGAGGTGGCCCGATGCCGTACACCGAGGCCCCCGGTATCCGTGTTCCGATCCGGATGTGGGCCGACCCGAGCAGTGTGGAGCGGGCGGCCATGGACCAGCTCCGCAACGTCACCATGCTGCCCTGGGTGCACGGACTCGCCGTGATGCCGGACGTGCACTACGGGAAGGGCGCCACGGTCGGCTCGGTCATCGCCATGCGCGACGCCGTGTCCCCGGCGGCCGTCGGGGTGGACATCGGATGCGGCATGACCGCGGTGCGCAGCACGCTGACCGCCGAGGACCTGCCCGACGACCTCGGCCGGCTGCGCTCCCGGCTGGAAGGCGCCATCCCCGTGGGCTTCCACGCCCACGAGACGCCGGTCGACCCGCGGAAGGTGCACGGCCTCAAGACGGCGGGCTGGGCGGAGTTCTGGGACCGCTTCACGGGGCTGGCCCCGAAGGTCCGCCAGCTCCGCGAGCGCGCCGGACGCCAGATGGGTACGCTGGGCGGCGGCAACCACTTCCTGGAGGTCTGCCTCGACGACGCGGGCGCCGTCTGGATGGTGCTGCACTCCGGTTCGCGCAACATCGGCAAGGAGCTCGCCGAGTACCACATCGAGCGCGCCCGCCGGCTGCCGCACAACCAGGACCTCCCCGACCGCGACCTGGCGGTGTTCGTCGCCGGCACACCCGAGATGGACGCCTACCGCCGGGACCTCTTCTGGGCGCAGGAGTACGCGCGCCGCAACCGCGAGATCATGATGGGGCTCGCCTGCGACGTGCTGCGCCGCGAGTTCCCGCGGGTCGGCTTCGAGGAGTGGATCTCCTGCCACCACAACTACGTGGCGGAGGAGCGCTACGACGACGTCGACGTCCTGGTCACCCGCAAGGGGGCCATCCGGGCCGGCCGGGGGGACCTCGGGATCATCCCGGGCTCCATGGCCACCGGCACCTACATCGTGCGCGGCCTGGGCAACCCGGCCTCCTTCAACTCGGCCTCGCACGGCGCCGGCCGCCGGATGAGCCGCAACAAGGCCCGCAAGACGTTCACGCAGGCCGACCTGGTCGAGCAGACCCGCGGCGTGGAGTGCCGCAAGGACCCCGGCGTGATCGACGAGATCCCGGCCGCCTACAAGGACCTGTCCCAGGTCATCGCGGCGCAGACCGACCTCGTGGAGGTGGTGGCGCACCTGCGCCAGGTGGTGTGCGTGAAGGGCTGACGGGCCGCCGCCGCGGCCGGGGAGCCCGGCCGCAGCGGGGGCGCGGCGGGGCTCCCCGGCCGTGGTCCCGCGCCAGGCGGACGGGAGGCGGCGGGGCCGCGGAGGGAGCGGGACGGTGCTGCGGGTCACCGTGAACGGGGTCGAGGTGGAGGTGCGGGCGTGGGCTGAGGAGCCCGCGGGCGGACCGGTGGCCGCGCTCGCGGACACGGAACTGCGCGCCCGCTGCCTGCCCGCGCTCGTCCGGTGGCGCGGCCGGTCGTTCCGCTGCGTCGCCCTCTGGCCGGAGCCCCTGCCTCCGGCCGGCCCGCCGGACCCCGCACCGGCCGACCTGGCCGGCGCCGTGCTGGCCCAGCTGGTACACGGCTGGCGGTGCCGGGTCTGCGGCGGACGGGTCGCCGCCCTCGTGGCGGAGGCGGGCCTCCCCTTCGCCGACACGAACCGGCGCCGCCACCGCTGGGCGACGAACTGCCCGCACTGCGGCGCCCACGTCGGCCGTGCGCGGCTGCACGCCCTGGTCCTGCTGCCGGATCCCCTCGGGAGCTGAACCCACGGCCCCGACCGGCGCGGGCGAGCCCGCCGCGAGGGGGCGCGTGCCGTGCTCGCCCCAGGGGCCGATCCGGCGTGCGGGGCTGGACCAGCCCGGCCCCGAGACCGGCGATCGGGCGCCTCCGCTGCCTGGGCGAGAACGCGGGGCGCGGCCAACTTCACCGATGGCCGACGCAATTCCGATGGGCGTGGTGGAGGACGTCCTCCGGGACCGATGGCAGACGGCCGCACCCTCGCGCCGACCACCGGCGACATCGCGGACCAGGGCGAGGGGTGTGCGCGGGCCTTCCCGGATGCCATTCGAAGGGGCCACTCCGCGTGCGGGGCCCAGAGCCATGAGGGCGTCGGGGAGGCGTACACGTGCGGTCCTTTAGTGCTGCACATGTGGCCTTTGTGTGTTTTGTGAGAATTCCAGGAAGTGGTCGAAACAGGGGCTGCGGCTTGATAACGTCCCAGGTCAATGAGACTGCGCCCCGCGCACGCGGGGATGAGCCCAGAGATAGGTGCAACCACAGTGAGGTGGGACGCTGTGCCCCGCGCACGCGGGGGTGAGCCCGCGATGAGCTTCGCGCAGATCTAAGTGCTGGCCTGCCCCCCGCACGCAGGAATGAGTCCACGAGACATTCGGGTGTCGGGCACCTCGACCTGCCCGCGCGCATGGGGGATCCGCTACTCGGAGTCGGGCGTTACTCGCTCGTCCGCATGCGTGAATGCCCAGCCCTGGCAGGGCCGCCGTGCTGACACCTTCCCCGTGAGTACGAGTAGCCCCTGCGGGACCTGGATCCGCCGGTGCCGGGTGCGTGTGCCGATCCGGCCGTCACGACGACCCGGCGGCCCCGTGTGGGCCACTTCGGCGAGGCAGCGGCGGCCCGGTCGGCCAGGTGTAGCGGGCGGGCCGCGCGATCATCGCGCTGGGCGCGTCCAGCTCCCGGAAGTGATGACGGTAAACCGGTCCCGGACACGCCGGACCGGCTGGGGGACGGTTCCAAGCGCTGGCCCAGACCGGAGACCGGGCTTCAGCGACCGAGACCTACGCCTCCCATAACGACTCGGGAAGGGGAGTGCGGCGGGCTGCGGCTGACCGTGCTGGTCGAGTGGTTCCCCCAGTCCGGGGCCACCCGCTGCGGGGACGCGCACACCCACCGCCCGCCTTCGGTGGGCGGCCGCTGCTCGTCGGCCCCGGCGTGGTGTCTACCAGGGGAGTCCGGCGACGTCTTCGGCCAGGAGGCGCCGCCGCGCGCAGTGCTCCGCCGTGCCGGACGACTCCGGCTGGTGCGACGGGCGGGCGCGGATCCGCCGGAAACCACCGCCGCGCCATCCAGCCGGGGACGCCGACCGCGGATTTCGGATATCCCGCCGCGCGCATTATGCCGTGCTGTGTTTACCAGCAAATCCGCATTCCCGGTGGATCCCACACTAATTCATCGGCTTCTGAACTGCAATTTCGCCAGCGTGCCACGAAACCCGGGATTAACGGGTTTCGCGGCTATTCAGCCGGGCAGCCTTGTCATGGGCCCCGAACGCCGTGCGGCGTGCGGCGGTCCCGCTCCGAAGCCCCCAGGAGACGTCCATGAACCCGGCTCTGACGATCGGCGTACTCGTCGCCCTCGCCATCCTGCTCATCGCCGGCGCGGTCGCGCTCGTGCTCACCCCCGCGCGGCGTAGCCGGCACCTCCGCCGGAAATTCGGTGCGGAATACGACTGGGAGGTCGAGCACGCCCGCGATCGGCGTGCCGCCGAGCGGGAACTCGCCCGGAGGGAGAAACGGTACGCGAAACTGAACCTGCGTCCGCTTTCCGACGCGGCCCGGCAGGAATACACGGGGAAGTGGGCGGCAATTCAGGAACGGTTCGTCGACGCTCCCGCCGACGCGGTCCGCGAAGCCGACCGGCTGCTGACCCGGCTGATGTCCGACCGCGGGTACCCGACCGGCGGCCCCGAGCAGACGGCGGCCGCGCTGTCCGTCGAACGGCCGCACGCCGTGGCCGGGTACCGGGCCGCATGCGCCGTCCTGGCCCCCCGCGGCTCCGACCCGCCCGGTACCGAGGAACTGCGCGTCGCGCTCGTGCACTACCGGGATCTCCTCACCGAGATCCTGGCGAGCGCGGCCCCGCCGGACGACCGGGCCGGAACTCCGCAACCGGTGGGCTCCCGCGACCCCTCGGCGCGGCCGGACCCGCCACCGGCGCACTGAGCGAGCCGCCACGCGAGCGCGCCGACCCGATCCCCGCCCAGGAGGCACCTGTGAACCTGCCCGCCGACGCCTCGCGTGCGTCCCACGAACCCCAGCGCCCCGACGAGGCCGGCCCCGGCGCGGTCCGCGACCCGCGCGGGCGCTCGGTGCCGTCCGCGCGCACCGCCCGCCCCGCGCCCGACGACCTGCTGGCGAGTCGGCGCGAGGCGCGCTGGAACTTCCGCCACTCCGAGAAGCTGCGGGCCGAGGCCGCCCGCGGCCAGCGCCCGCCCGCGGGCGACGCCCTGGTGGACGAGGAGGAGGCGGCGCTCCCGCCGCGCCCCGCGGACCCGGTCCCACCGCCGCCGCGCGACCGCGAGGAGACCGGGACCGACCCCGGTCGGTCCCAGACCCGCGACTCGTCCCGGCCGCCGGCGGACGAGCCGGCGCCGGCCCCCTTCCCCGCCGAGGAGGTCGACCGGCTGCGGCGGCGCTGGCGGGAACTCCAGAGTGACTTCGTCGACGATCCGCCCGGCTCCGTGCAGGACGCCGACCGCCTCGTCGGCGACGTGCTCAACATCCTCACGGCCGCGCTCGCCGACCAGCGGCGCGCCCTCGCCGAACGCGGCGACGACGCCGGTCGGGACACCGAGGAGCTGCGCCTGACCCTGCGCGCCTACCGCTCCTTCCTCGACCGGCTACTGCGCGCCGGAGGCTGACCGGGGTCCGGCGGGCGCTCGCGGCGCCGCGTCGGCCGGCTCTGCTCCGCCCCCGCATCGGCCGCTTCCGAGCGGCCGCAGCCCCGGCACCGCTATCCCCCGAGAGCGGGGGAAAGCCGGCGCACCGGGGCGCCGCCGTCCACGCGGACGGCGCCACGACACCGCGACCGTCACCGTCGCGACTCCGCCCGCCGCACCGCCCCTGCGCTCCCCACGCGGCAGGGGCGGTGCCATGCTGACAGGGAGCGCCTGACCGGAGGTTCCGTATGACCCAGCCCGAACCCTTCGACGCCGTCGTCCTCGCGGGTGGAGCGGGCCGGCGTATGGGCGGGGTGGACAAACCCGCACTGCGCGTGGGAGGCAGTTCGCTCCTCGAACGCGTCGCCGCGGCCGTCCGCGACTCCCGGCGACTGGTCGTGGTCGGCCCGGCCCGGGAGCATCCGCCGGCCCGCTACGTCCGGGAGGACCCGCCCGGCGCCGGCCCCATCCCGGCCTTGCGCGCGGGCATGGCCGAGGTGGAGTCCCCGTGGTTCGCCCTCCTCGCCGGTGACCTGCCGTTCGTCACCCCGTCCGACATCACCCGGCTGCGGCTCGCGGCGCGCGGATACGCGGGGGCGGCGCTGCTCGACACCACCGGGCGCCCCCAGTGGTTACTCGGGGTGTGGCACACGGCCACGCTCCGCGCCGCGCTGGGCGGTTACACGGGCGCGTCGCTGCGCGGCCTGCTCAGCCCGCTGCGGCCCGCCCTGCTTGCCGCGCGCGATCCCGCGGACCGCTCCGCCTTCGACTGCGACACCCCGCAGGCGCTCGCCCAGGCCCGCGCCGCCTTCCGCGCCGCCGACCGCGATGGCGGCGGCCCGGCCGCCTCCCGCTAGCCGGGGTCCCGCGCGCCGGACAGCTCACCCCGCCACGGGGTGCCGGTTCTGGAACGCCAGTCGGCCGTCGGCCCCGGCGGCGATCGCGGTCAGGACGTCGTCCAGCCGGCCGAACACCTGCCACGGCTCGTGCCCCGGTTCCGCGAGGCGCTCGACCAGCAGCAGCTCCAGGTCATCGACCCGCTTCCCGCGCCAGACCTTGTCCGCCACGCTGACCAGCAGGTCCTCCACGGCGGTGTCCGGCAGCCGCCAGGCGGCGTGCGTCCGGGCGAACCGAGCGAGCCGCTCCTCCACACCGTGGGCACGCAGCAGCTCATACCCCGCCTGCTCGTGCGCGGAGCCGGGCCCGGACAGCTCGTCCACGTGGACGGCCTTGCCGATGTCGTGGACCGCCGCGCCGAACAGCACCGCCTCGCGGTCGACGGCCAGGTCCGGATACTCGCGGACCAGCGCGTCGGTGAGGTCGCGCGCCGCCGCGTGCACGGCACGCAGGTGCGCTGCCAGCCGGGGTGGCGCGGCCAGCTCCCACAGCAGCGCGGTCGCGCGCTCGGGGAGGGCCGGGAGCGGCGGGGGACCGGGGTCGGTCAGCGCGCGGCGCAGGGCGGCGGAGGGCACGTCGGCCAGCTTAGTCGTCCGAGTCCGGGGACGGTGCCGGCCGCCTGGCCGAGCTCAGCCCGTGAACTCGTCGAACGGTACGGTCTCCCGCAGAAAGCCGCGGAGCGTGAGAAAGTCGGCGAGATAGGCGCGGTGCTCGTCGCAGGCCAGCCAGGTCTTCCGGCGGTCGGGGGTGTGCACTTTCGGGTTGTTCCAGACGAGGACCCAACGCGCCGGCTGCCGGCAGCCTTTTCGTGAACAGAGCGGGAACTCGGTTTCGCCACCCTCGGCGTCGCCCATGCTGCCCTCGTGATCGTTGCCCATTGTTTACCCGCTGTCCGGCCGAGACCCGCCTACGGCAAGGAATGGTCAAGAAGGTTTCTCGCCCACAAAAAAGCGACGCCGGGTGGCTACGGGGGCAAACCACCCGACGTCGCGCACGGTGTTCCGACGGGGGCTCGAAACACCGGCTCTGCGCTTCGACGGGGGACCGAAGCGCTGATTCCCAATGTACACTGCCGATCCCCCGTATACGTCAAGAGTCTGTTACGACGTGATCTCGGGAGAGTCCCGCGCATTCGCCGCCATTGGTCCTGAACCGCCATCAATCCGGAGCTATCGCCGCGGATTCCGTGAAAATGCTGTGCCAAGAGCGGGTCGCACTGTGACCAATCGGTGGTCAAGATCGGTTTGCGCTCGTCAGAGGCCCCGAGTTCGCCGTCCGGCCTGGCCGGGAACGGCGAGGGGACGGCGGCGGGTGCCGTCGCGGGGCGCGCATCCAGGGGTGCGGCGTTCCGGTGTCCGGAACGGAGGGGCAGTCATGGCCGACCATGTCTACCGGGTGACCGAGATCGTCGGAAGTTCGCCGGACGGGGTGGAGAAAGCCATCCGCAACGGGATCGCGCGCGCCGCGGCGACCCTGCGCGAACTCGACTGGTTCGAGGTGACCGAAGTCCGCGGCAGCATCCAGGACGGCGAGATCGCGCACTTCCAGGTCGGGCTCAAGGTGGGGTTCCGTCTGGAGGAGTGACGGCCGCCGCGACCGTCGGGCGGCCGGTCTGGCAGTGGAGGAGGGGTCGCGCCGCGCACCCGCGCTGTGTTGCGCGGCGCGACCGCCACCGGCGCCGTACCCGCACAGACGGCGCCGGGACGTCCCCACCGGAGGCCAGTTTGGGGGAACGTCCACTCAGTATAACCTACTAAAGCAGTCGAAAAAACAGGTTTTCTCGGGCCAGGTTCCCTCAGCGGAGGCCGCCCGGCACAGCGGCCCGCTGCCGTCCGCCGCGCATAGCCGGGCTTGAGCCTGACCGGCATCCGGATGAGGCCCACCATTCCGCATATGTCCGCAGCGACGGCCACGTCCGGTGCTCCCCGCGCACGCGGGGATGGTCCGCACGTTGGTTCCGCTGCCGCGGCAGTCGGCAACCCCTCCGAGGACATTGCCGGCCGGCGCGCGAGGTCGCGCGTCGGCCGGTCGCGGTCGTCGTGCGTAGCCGGGGTAGCCGCCCCCGACGGCCGGCGCCGCTGCTGACGCAGTGGTGCCGGCCGTCGGCCGTCCCGGTGTGCGCCTGGGGCGGCGGGCCGGGGCGGTTCGGTTAGCTCAGGAGGCCTGGCTCACCGTGGACATGTTGAAGTCGGGCACCCGCACCGGCGGCATGGCCGTGCGTGGGAAGTACTGACCGAACTCCCGCGAGAGTGCCGGTACGCTCGCGCCGACCTCGCTCACCCGGGACAGGAGGCCGACCGGGGACTCGTTGAAGCGGAAGTTGTTGACCGCCCCGGTGACCTCGCCGTCCTCGACCAGGTAGACGCCGTCCCGGGTCAGACCGGTCTGCAGCATCGTCTGCGGGTCCACCTCGCGGATGTACCACAGGCAGGTCACCAGGAGCCCCCGCTCGGTGCCGGCCACCATGTCCGCGAGCGTGGCGGTGCCGCCGGCCCCTTCCAGGATGAGGTTGTCGATCTCGGGAGTGAGGGGCAGGCCGGTGAGGTCGGCGGAGTAGCGGGTCTGGCACAGCGCGGCCAGCCGGCCGTCGGCGATCCACTCCGAGCGGCCCAGCGGGACGCCGTTGTCGAAGGCGGTGACAGCGCGGCCGGGCGCGTCGGCCAGGACGAACGGGGCGCACTCCAGGCCGGGCTCGGCGGGGTCGCTGCGCAGCGTCAGTGGGAGCGGGGAGAGCCGCTCGCCGACCCGTGTGCCGCCGCCCGGAGCGGAGAAGGCCGTCCGCCCCTCGTGGGCGTCGCGCGCGCCGGCCCGCCAGTAGAGGCTGATCATCAGGTCGGCGACCGCCTCGGGCGGCAGGAGTGTCTCGTAGCGTCCGGCGGGGAGCTCCACCCGGCGCTGTGCCCAGCCGATGCGCCGGTCCAGCTCGGCCGCCAGCGCGTCCACGTCCACGTCGGTGAAGTCCCGGGTCGCCCGTCCCACCCACGTGGAGTGCCCGCCGGTCCCGCGCTCGGTGTCCCCCGACTTGGCGTTCAGCTCCAGGGATCCGGCGGGCTGGTCGTGGCGCAGCCGCAGTCCGGTGGAACTGCCGAGGAACGTGCTGGTGACCGTGTGCTCGGCGAAGCCGTACAGGCGGGTGCCGTTCGCGGCGCCGTGCCGGAACGCGCGACCGAGGTCGCGGGCGGTGTCGGTGAAGACCTCGATGCCGGTGGCGGGCACCGGGGCGTCCCAGTCGCCGCCGACCGGGCCGGCCGCCTCGGAGGTGAGGAGCGGCCGCCCCTCCTCCGAGGGCGCAGCCTCGGCGGAGGCCGCCTCGGCGGCGCGCACCAGGTCCGGCAGCTCGTCGTCGCGGAGCCCGCTGCGCCGCACCACGCCGACCGCGGTGCCGCGGTCGGCGTTGCGCAGCGCGATCACCGTGACCGAGCGGCCGCGGGTGACGCCGTTGGTGGTCAACGAGTTGCCGGCCCAGCGCAGGTTCGCCGTGCCGGTCTCACTCACCAGCACCATGGTGGCGTCGGCACGGGAGAGGTCGAGCGCGCGCTCGACGGTGGCCTGAGCGGACAGGGACTGGCTCACTGGGTATCCGTACCTCTCGGTGGCGCCGGCCGCGCCGGCGGCGGTGGGGTGGGCAGCCTTCGCGGCGGGTGAACGAAGGAGCGGGTCCGGGGTTGGCCCCGGACCGGCGCCGGGACCGTCCGGGCCGCTCACCGGCCGCCCTCCTGGAGGGTGTTGAGCACCCGGACGTTCTCGAACAGCGCGCTGGGGCAGCCGTGGCTGACCGCCGCGGTCTGCGAGGGCTGGCCCTTGCCGCACATGAACGACCCGCCCAGCACGTAGGTCTGCGGGCCGCCGAGCGCCGCCATGGAGTTCCAGAAGTCGGTAGTGGTGGCCTGGTAGGCGACGTCGCGCAGCTGGCCGGCCAGCCGGCCGTTCTCGATCCGGTAGAACCGCTGCCCGGTGAACTGGAAGTTGTAGCGCTGCATGTCGATCGACCAGCTGCGGTCGCCGACGACGTAGATACCGCGCTCGACCCCGCCGATCAGTCCGTCGGTCGAGGGCCCGGCCGGGTCCGCGGCCAGCGACACGTTGGCCATGCGCTGGATCGGCATGGTGGCGGGGGAGTCGGCGAACGCGCAGCCGTTGGACCGCTCGTGGCCGCGCAGTGCCGAGATGCGCCGGTCGCGCTGGTAGCCGACGAGGACCCCGTCGCGGACGAGGTCGAACGCGGAGGTCGCGACCCCCTCGTCGTCGTAGCCGATGCTGGCCAGCCCGTGCTCCACGGTGCGGTCACCGGTCACCTGCATGATCGGTGAACCGTAGCGGAGCGTGCCCAGCTGGTCGACGGTGGCGAACGTGGTGCCGGCGAAGGCCGCCTCGTAGCCGAGCGCCCGGTCGAGCTCCGTGGCGTGCCCGATGGACTCGTGGATGGTCAGCCACAGGTTGGTCGGGTCGATCACCAGGTCGTAGCGGCCGGGATCGACGCTCGGTGCGGCGAGCTTCTCCGCGAGCAGCTCGGGGAGCCCGGCCAGCTCCGCCTCGACGGTGGGCAGGTACTCGTACCCCCGGCCGGCCGGTGCCGCGAGCGTCCGCATGCTGTCCAGGAGCCCGTCCCGGGCGGCCACCACCTCGACCTCGGGCGCCACCCGGACGCGCTGCTGCGTGGTGACGGTGCCGGCGGTGTCGGCGTAGAACTTCTGCTCCTTCACCTGGGCGAGGGTCGCGTCGACGTGGTCGACCCTCGGGTCGGCCAGCAGCCGGCGGCTCCAGTCGGCCAGCAGCGCGGCCTTCTCGTGCACGGGCACGGTGAAGGGGTCGATGTCGTAGGCGGACACCCAGGAGGCGTCGCTGTGGGCGGGCTCGGCCGCGAGTTCGATGCGCTCGGTACTGAGCGCCGCAGCGACCTCGGCCACCCGTACGGCGCGCTCCGCGACCGCCGCCGCCGTGTCGGGGGTGAGTTCGGTGTCGGCCGCGAACCCCCAGGTGCCGTTGTGGACGACGCGGACGGCGAATCCCAGGGTCTCGGTGTCCACCGCGGTCTCGACCGTGCCGTCGGCCAGCCGCAGGCTCTGGCCGCGGACGCGTTCGAGGCGGAAGTCGGCGTGGTCGGCGCCGAGGTCGCGGGCGCGCTGCAGCGCCGCGTCGGCGAGCACGCGCAGGGGCAGGGCGAGGAAGTCGTGATCGATGTCAGGCACGAGTGGCAACGTAACGCGAACGGGGGCCGGCGGCCAGGGGCGGGGCACGCCGCGGCCGGCGGTGCTCAGCCGTCGCCGCCGCGCTGGACGTCGACGTGCACGTGGTCGCGGTGCTGCAGGATGTCGTTGTCGAAGTCCGCGGACCGGTAGTCGCGCCAGCCGCCCTGGGAGAACCGGGTGCTCCAGATGCGGTCGTCGAAGATGACCACGGCCAGGTCCAGCTCCTCGGCGTGGGCGACCAGCCAGTGCGCGAGCAGCCAGCCGGCCCGCCGGTTCTCCTCGTCCACCGGCCGGTAGAACACGTCGATCGCGCGTCCGTCGTAGTGCGCGGAGTCGGAACCGTGCCCGTCGGAGACGCCGCCCGGTTCGAAGCCGCCGAGGCT
The DNA here is from genome assembly GCF_003336425.1 of Marinitenerispora sediminis. GTDB lineage: Bacteria > Actinomycetota > Actinomycetes > Streptosporangiales > Streptosporangiaceae > Marinitenerispora > Marinitenerispora sediminis. The sequence continues at coordinate 39,497 of NZ_QEIO01000005.1, forward strand.
CTGCTCTCCGAACACCTCCGCCATGGCCGTGCGCACCCGCTCCGCCCGCGGGGTGAGCCCGGACTCCGTCAGCTCCTCGGCCGCGAGTCCGGTGGCGGGTGCCGCCCGGCAGCTCAGCACCGGGCCCGCGTCGTCCGCCGGCCCCTCCCGGAGCAGGTCGAGTACGGCCGGGTCGATCCCCGCGGTGTCGGCGCCGGCCGTCCCCGCCTCCGCCCCGCCTGCCTCCAGGGCTACCGCCGTGGTCGCCCGGCGCGCCTCGTCGAGGGTCAGGCCCACCGTGTCCGACCCGGTCCGCACGCCGCACTCCGGGCCCCACGGCAGCGCGGTCTGGTCCAGCCCGGACCGGTCCAGCAGCCACGGGCCGCCCACGTACCCGCCCGCCACGACGACCGCGGCGATCGCCGCCGTGCCCACCACTCCCCGCACCCAGGTCCGCATGGCAGTGACCCTACGAGACGCCCGGAGCACCCGGTGCCGCGCGTCCGGGCGCCGGTCCGGCGGATCCCGCTCCGACCAGGCGTGAAAGCGCAAAGCGCTGGGAAGGATACGGTGCGTCGTCAACGTGACCCCCCAGAAGGCGCCCATGAACTTCGTCGAGAACCTCCGCCGCAGCGCGCGGCAGTACACCGGCTACACCCGCCCCGCCTGCGACAAGGAGCAGGCCGTCCCGCGGTGCGAGCTCGCCGTCGTCACCTGCATGGACGCCCGGATCGACGTCTACGCGCTGCTGGGCCTGGAAGAGCGGCAGGCGCACGTCATCCGCAACGCGGGCGGCGTGGTGACGGCCGACGTGCGGCGCAGCCTCACCGTCAGCCAGCGGGAGCTGCGCACCCGGCGCATCCTGCTGATCCACCACACCTGCTGCGGTCTCAAGGGCGGGGACGACGACGAGTTCAAGGACCGCATCGAGCGCGAGGTCGGCATGCGCCCCGAGTGGGCGCTGGAGGCGTTCACCGACGAGGCCGAGGACGTCCGCCAGTCGGCGCGCCGGATCGCCGCCGATCCCTTCATCCCGCACAAGAACGAGATCTACGGATTCGTCCTCGACGTCGACGCCCGCGAGTTGCGGCCGGTCGACCTCGACGTCCGGCGGCGCGACGAGGTGCCCGTGGGCTGAGGCGCGGCGCCACCGCGCGCACACCTGAGCGCCATGCCCGTCCGGCCGCCGGGAACACCGCCCGGCGGCCGGACCGGCGCGCCCCCGGTGCGGCGGGGATATCCGAATTCGGTGGACAGTGCCATTTTTGCCATTTGCCGTAAAGCTCGGAAATGTGGAACGCGTGGCCGGAAGCGGACGATCATGTTCTTCCGGAATTCCGGTCCGCGCGGGGCCCTGTCGGGAAAATGCGTCCATGGTGAAACGCGGAAACGCTGGCAGGGCCTGGAGGTACCTCCCCTTCGCGGTGGCGCTGCTGGGGTGGGCGAACCCGCAGGTCGCTCCGGCCGTGGTCGTCGCCATGGCGGGCCTCGCCGCCTTCTCCTTCTTCTTCCAGGTCCCGCTTCCGTGCGGTGCCGCGAATCGGAGGGCGGGCGAGGCGTGCCGGAACAATGGATCGGGGCTGCTGCTCGGTGCCATTTTGAACACCACCGGTATCAGAAGCTCGCAATGCTCTTCCGTGTCACGCGGTGGCGCGAACTAGCGGAGGTGATCTGGTCCAATTGGCGCCGCGCGTCCGTCGCCGTCGCCGAGCTCGCCACCGTCGCCGCGTTGGTCGTCGCGCTGATCGGCCTCGTCCTCGCGTGACCTGCCGGGCGTGTTCCGGAGCCGGAGCCCCGCGCCCGCCACGTTCCGGCGGTGCCCCGAGAGGGGGGTACCGCACGCCCGCGCCGGGAATACCCGTGGAACGGGTGTGGCTGTCTTCGGGGGAGGACCAGGAGTCGAAGGCGGAGGACGGAGGCGCGCAGTGCGCGGATGGCCGATGGCCGGAACGAGAGGGACGGGGCGGACCGGGGCGGACGGCGCGGCGCCGCACCGGACGCCGGAGGAGGCGGCGGGACCCGCGGAGCCGGCGGGCCGCGCGCACGCCGACGTCAACGTGCCCCCCGACGTGTTCCGGCGGGTGCTCGGGGCACACGCGGCCGGGGTGGTCGTGGTGACCGCGGACCCGGCGGAGGGCCCGGTGGGGCTGACGGCCACGTCCTTCACCAGCGTGAGCCTCGACCCGCCGCTGGTCTCCTTCTACATCGACGCCCGGTCCGGTTCCTGGCCGGGCGTCCGCGATTCGCGGACGTTCGCGGTCAACCTCCTGCACGAGCACCAGCGCGACGTCGCCGCCCGGTTCGCCGCGCGCGGCGTCGACCGCTTCGCCGCTCCCACCCGGTGGTTCCGCGGGCCTGGCGGGGTGCCGCTGCTGCACGGCGCCGTCGGCCACGTGCGCTGCCTGCGCCACGACGTGCTCGCCGTGGGCGACCACTGGCTCGTGGTGGGGCGGGTCGTCGGCGCGGAGACCGGCGACGACGGCCGCCCGCTGCTGTACCACCGCAGCCGCTACGGCCGCTTCGAGGCGTGAGCCCCGGACCGCACGGGCAGCCGCCCGGTCAGGGGCAGAGGGCGTCGAGCGACGTGGCCTCGTCGCCGACCTGGCGGCCGGGCGTGGTGGGGGACGGCTCGGGCAGGCCCGTGTACTCCTGCCACTCGGTGCTCCCGTCCTCCGGTGCGGACGGCGACGGAGCGGGGGAGCCCTCCGGGGACGGCAGCGCGTCCATCTCCTCGGAGCCGTCGGCCGACTGGGCGTCCTCCTGCTCCTGGATGGCGTCCGCCACCATGTCGCGGATCTCCTCCCAGTCGGGGTAGGCGGTGTTCACCTGCGGCGGCGACAGCTGGAGGGTGCGCATGGTGCCGTCGCCGACGAGCTCGGCCAGGTCCACGAAGTGCATGACCCTCGACTGCGGGATGTCGGTCTTGAGGGTCCGCTTGGTGGCTCCGGCGAGGTCCTGGAAGCCGGCGAGGATCCGCCCGGGGTCGGCCTGCTCGGCGACGTACTTGATCAGGCAGCCCTGCCGGCCCATCCGGGTGTAGTCGTCGCTGTTGACCCGGCTCCGGCCGTACCAGAGGGCCTCGTAGCCGTTGAGGTGGCGCATGCCGGGCTCCAGCACGTCGCCTTCGATCCCGTAGGGGATGGGCTCCTCGATGTGGACGTCGATGCCGCCGATGGCGTCGATGAGGTCCTGGAAGCCGCGCATGTCCACGAGCGCGTAGTGGTCGATGTCGACGCCGATGGCGTAGCCGATGGTCCGGCGCAGCGTGTCGGCCGCGGGGTCCTCGGCCACGGGGTCGATGGCGAGCGCGGCGGGGTCGTCGGCCACCGTCTGGTAGACCTCGTTCAGCAGGTCGTCGAACCCGTGCGGCTCCGGGTAGCGCTCGGCGAGCGCGGTCCCCTCGGGGAACGGCACGTTCTCCAGGTTGCGGGGCAGGCCCACCAGCACCACGTCGCCGTACTCGACGTCGATGCTCGCGACCATCATGGAGTCCGTGCGCATGCCGTACCGGTTATCCCCGGCGTCCCCGCCGAGCAGCAGCACGTTGACCCGGTCCCGGCCCTCCCAGGGGTCGGCGGCGTCGACCGGGCGCGTCGGCTCGGGGCCGAACACCGAGGACAGCGCGTCGTAGGCGGTGTGCGCGGTGCGCATCACCGCGGCCGCGGGGGCGGCGACCACCACGCACAGGGCGGTGACCACGAGCGCGGCCGTCCAGCGCCCGGCCCAGTGCGCCCGCGGCGGCCGGGTGATGACGTAGGAGTGCACGACCACCGTCATCCACAGCACGCACAGCGCGAAGGCGGTGGCCCCGGCGCCGATCAGCCAGCTCTCCTGCACCACGTAGCGCATGCTCCGCCGCAGGTCGCCGCCCAGGTGCAGGGCCGCGGCGGTGAGCGCGGCGAGGACCAGCAGGTAGCAGCCGAGGATGAGCCCGCCGGACCAGCGGCGTCCCATACGCAGGTGGGCGATGCCCGGAACCGGCACTGAGGCGGCCGTCCAGAGCAGCGCGCGCCAGGTGCTGCGCGGACGCTCCCGCCGTCGCTGGGCCCGTTCCTCGGCCATGGGCTGCCCCTTCCGCTCCCGCTGATCCCCCAAGGCGGCCCCGGCCGCGCCGGGTCCCCCGCCGGGCGATGGGCGTCCCGGGCGGGCCGTCCGCTGCGCGGTGCGCGGACCGGGGTCCACTACCGCGCAGGTGCGCCAATGATGCGTACACCAGTGTCGCGCTTTGTCGGAGTTGTTCGAACTGTACCCTTCCGTCCGCCAGCCGGAACGCCTCCGGAGCCCCGCCAGGTATGGGGGGTTGTGACATTGGATGTCGGATTCCCCGACCATAGTGGTTCAAAGTCGGGGTTGTTTCTTTCGCGATCAGTAGTTAACAGCCGCGACAACTGCCATGATCTGGCCGGAGGAGGGGGCGGCACCCGGGGGGACATGGGTGCCGTCATGGGATGGAAAGGCATTCAACGTGCTCGATGCGGTCGATGCGGCGCTTGTCAGGGCGCTGCAGGGGGACGGTAGAGCGACGTACCAGGCACTGGCGGACGGCGTGGGCCTGTCCCGGACGGCGGTCCGGGCGAGGGTGCGGCACCTCATCGGCGCCGGAGCCATCCGGATCGTGGGAGTCCTGCACGCCGGCGTCATGGGGATGGAGGTTTTCGGTCACATATCGTTCCGGATTTCCGGACCCGTCCGGCCGGTCATGGAGGCGCTGACCCGCCGGGAGGCGGTGACGTTCGCCGCCCTCACCGCCGGCCGGTTCCCGGCGGTGGCGCACGTCCGGGTCGGCGGGGACGCAGCCCTGGCGGCGGAGCTCACCGTGCTGCGCGGACTGCCCGGCGTGGCGGGCGCGGAGGTGTTCCGGGCCGGCGCGATCGTCAAGGACGCCTACTCCAGCGTCCGCGCGCTGCGCGAGGTCTCCATCGACCCGCTGGACTGGCGGCTCATCCGCCACCTGCAGCGCGACGGCCGGGCGTCCTACGCCGAACTCGCCCGGAACGTGGGGCTCTCCCAGGCCGCGGCGCGGTCGCGGGTGGTCCGGCTGATCGACGCCGGCGTGGTGCACGTCACGGCCCTCATCGAGCCGTCGGCCGTGGGCGCGAACGAGCACCTCGGGTTCGGCCTGCGCTGCCGGGGCGACGCCGAGGCGATCGCGACGCGGCTCGCCGCGCTGCCGGGGGTGTCCTTCGTGACCACCGGTTTCGGCCGCTACGACATCGTCGGCAGTGCGACCGCCACCGACCGCCCGACCCTCGTGGAGGCGCTGGAGGCCGTCCGCGGCTGCCCCGACATCTCCTACGTGGAGAGCTGGGAGCACCTCTCGGTGGTGAAGGAGCGGCACCAGGTGGACGCGGCCGGCGCGCGGGAGACCGGGACGCCGCGCGAGGGGGACACGTGAGGGGCGGCGGCCGGCCGCCGGGCGGACCGACGGCCCGCACCGCGCGCGGAGCGGACCCCTCGAACGCGCCGGGCGGCGTGCTGCGGCTGCGCGGCCGGACGTTCGGCCCGGGCGCGCACGCCGTGATGGCGGTGGTCAACCGGACTCCCGACTCCTTCTACGACCGCGGCGCCACGTTCGCCTTCGACGCGGCCCTGGACGCCTCCGCCGCGGCGCTGCGCGACGGCGCCGACATCATCGACGTGGGCGGGGTCAAGGCCGGCTACGGCGCCCGGGTCGACACCGAAGAGGAGATCCGCCGGGTGGTGCCGTTCGTGGCCGAGCTGCGCCGCCGACACCCCGGCGCCCTCATCTCGGTCGACACCTGGCGGGCCGAGGTCGGCCGCGCCTGCGCCGAGGTCGGCGTCGACCTGATCAACGACACCTGGGCCGGGGCTGATCCGGACCTGGCCAGGGTGGCCGCGGAGTACGACATCGGGCTGGTGTGCAGCCACAGCGGCGGACTCGCTCCGCGCACCGATCCGCACCGCGTGGCCTACACCGACGTGCTCGCCGACGTGCGCAGCACCGTGGTCGGCCTCGCCGAGCGGGCGGTGGCCCTGGGCGTGCGGCCGGACCGGGTGCTGGTCGACCCCACGCACGACTTCGGCAAGAACACCTACCACTCGCTCGAACTCACCCGGCGGCTGGGCGAGCTGGCCGCCACCGGCTGGCCGGTGCTCGTCGCGGTGTCGAACAAGGACTTCATCGGCGAGACCCTCGACCTGCCGGTGGCCGACCGGGCGGCGGGCACGCTGGCCGTCCTCGCGGTCTCCGCGTGGGAGGGCGCGCGGGTGTTCCGGGTGCACGACGCGGGGGCGGCCCGGACGGCGCTGGAGGCGGTGGCGGCCCTGCGCGGCGGCACCCCCGCGCGGGAGTGATGGCACGCCCGTAACGTTTTCGGGTTTTTCGGAGCCCGACGGCTTGCGCCGCCTCGAAGTTACCCGTGAGTATTGAGGGGTCGGGCCGCGCCGGGGACCCCGCCCCTCGCCGCCCGTCCGGCCGACGCGGTGCGCCGCCAGGCCCGGGCGCCCGTCGGGGCGGACCGCGGCCCGCCCGGCGCGGAACGCACAGTGGGAGGCTTCACGTGGCGCTTGCGGACACCTTGACGGCCGTGGGGACGGCGGCGCTGGCCCGCTCCGGCGGCCGGCCGCTCGGACCGCACCTCTTCCCGGTGTGGCCGGGCGCCCGCTTCGCGGCCCAGGCGCTCCCGGTCCGCTGCGTCGCGGGCGACAACCTCGCCGTCCACGTCGCCGTGGCGCAGGCGGCACCGCGGACGGCGCTGGTCGTGGACGTCGCGGGCGAGCCGGACTACGGCTACGTCGACGGCATCATCGCGGTCGCCGCCCGCGTGCGCGGCATCACCGGCATCATCGTCGACGGCTGCGTCCGCGACGTCGCCGCCGTCGCACGCTGCGGGCTCCCCCTCGTCGCATCCGGGGTCTCGGTCCGCGAACCCGGTCGCGACGCCGGGGGAGCGGTCGGCGCGGAGGTGCTGGTGGCAGGCGACCCGCTGCCCGTCCCCGTGCGCCGCGGCGACTGGGTGGTGGCCGACGACGACGGCGCGGTCTGCCTCCCGCGCGCCCGGGTGACCCCGATCGCCGCCGCCGCGCTCGACGCGGTCTCCCGTGAGCAGGAGGTCCTCGACGCGCTGTCCGCCGGCCGGAGCACCCTGGACGTGCTCAACCTCGACCCGTCCCGGGTGGCCGGCTGGGAGGGGAGCACCCTGCCCTCCGCCGGCCGGACCGGCTGAGGGCGCCGCGTACCGGCCACCGGCTCCCGCCGCTCAGCCGGCCGAGAGCTCCCGCGCCGCGCCCTCGCGGCGGTACAGCCGCGCCACCACGTCCTCGATGTCCGGTTCGTTCAGGGTGAGGTCGGCGATCGCGTAGTGGTGGGAGACGTCGGCGATCACCGCGGCCGGGTTCCCGTCCAGCTCCAGCCACTGCCGGGTGCCCCGCACCCGCACCGTCCGAGCCCCCGGCACCTCGATGGGCTCCGACGGCGCGGCGAGGTCCACCACGAGGGTGCGGGGCGACGGCGCGCCGTCGCGCAGCGCGGCGAGGTCGCCGTCGAAGGCCAGGCTGCCGTGGTCGATGACGATCACCCGGCGGCACAGGCGTTCGACGTCGCCCAGGTCGTGGGTGGTGAGCAGGATGGTGGTGCCGCGCTCGGCGTTCAGCCGCAGCAGGAACTCCCGGATCGTGGACTTGCTGACCACGTCCAGTCCGATCGTCGGCTCGTCCAGCACGAGCAGCGCGGGATCGTGCAGCAGCGCGGCGGTGAGGTCGCCGCGCATGCGCTGCCCGAGGCTGAGCTGGCGCACCGGGGTGGCCAGGAACGGGCCGAGTTCGAGGAGCTCGGTCAGCTCGGCCAGTCGGCGCGCGTGGTCGCGCGCCGGCACCCGGTACATGTGCCGGGTGAGGGCGAGGCTGTCCCGCAGCGGGAGGTCCCACCACAGCGTCGTCCGCTGGCCGAACACCACCCCCATCCGGGCCGCCAGCCGGGTGCGCTGCCGCGACGGCTCCAGCCCGGTGACCCGCAGCCGGCCCGCGCTCGGGCTCAGGATCCCGGTCAGCATCTTCATGGTGGTGCTCTTGCCCGCGCCGTTCGGACCGAGGTACCCGACGATCTCGCCCGCCGTGACCTGGAAGGAGACGTCGCGCACGGCCGTCACGGTGCGCCGCCGGCGCCGGAACAGCGGCCCCTCGGAGCGGGTGAAGGTGCGGCCGATTCCGTCGGCGTCGATGATGGGGGCCCCGCCGCTCGCGGGGGTGCGTGCCGTCATGATCAGCTCCCGGTGGATCGGTAGTGCCGCAACCCGGTGCGCCAGACCAGCGCCGCCACCGCGACCGCGGCGGCGGCCACCGCCGGCGACGCGTACCGCAGCCAGTCGGGCATGCCGAGCGGGTCGGGTCGGTCGAGGATGTACAGGGCCGGCTGCCAGCTCACGAACGCGAGCGGGACCAGGTAGGTCACCGCGCGCACCACGTCGCGCCCGTAGATGGCGAGGGGGTACTCGGTGAGGGCCCAGCCGCCGTTGGTCACCGAGCTGACGAGTTCGCGGGCGTCGGTGAGGAGGAACTGCACGCTGGCCGCGGTCACCCACAGGGAGCCGCAGATGAGGGCCCCGCAGCCGATCAGCAGCGGGACCATGAGCACCCGTTCCGGGGTCCACGCGATGTCGAGCACGCTCAGCGCGTAGCCCAGGGCCGCCGCGCTCGGCACGGTCCGCCCCAGCCGGCGCGGTGAGAACTCCTCGGTGGCGATCTGCACCAGTGGCGAGACGGGCCGGATCAGGACCGTGTCGAGGCTGCCGCGCCGGATGTGCTCGCCGAGCCGGTCCACCGTCCCGATGAGGAGGTGCGCCGTCGAGAAGGCCGTGCCGGTGAGCCCGTAGAAGAGCATCGCCTCGTCCAGGGTGAAGCCGCCCAGCCGGCCGGCGTGGCCGAACACGATCACCACCGCCAGCAGTTCGACCGCCGTGGTGCACGCCTGGGCGAAGGTGAGCATCGCCAGGGAGACCGGGTACTGCGCGAGCGCCCGGGTCCACGCCCAGGCCAGCCGCGGATACGCCGTCACCGAGCGGGGACGCCGGTCCAGGACGGCCGGTTCCCACGCGGCACGGCCGCCGGCCGCCGGTCCGGGGGAGGTGCGCTCAGCCACCCTGGACCACCACCCGGCGGGTGGCGCGGGCGGTCAGCACCGCGCCGAGGGCCAGCAGCGCGGCAGCCCACGCGGCCTGGAAGCACAGTCCGCCCAGCGTGCTGCCGCCGGGCAGGCTGTCCTTGCCGAGCAGGATCTCGGCCGGCACCTGGACCAGCGACGCCCAGGGCAGCACGCGCAGGACGCCGGCCAGCGCCTCCGGGAACAGGGTCAGGGGCAGCAGGTGGCCCGCGCAGAAGGGGGCCAGCAGGAACACCACCGCGTGCACACCGCGGGTGTCCATCAGCCAGAAGCCGGCCAGCGCGTACAGGTAGCGCAGCGCGAAGCCCACGAGGACGGCCAGGGCGAACGCCGCCGCCACCGCCACCCAGCGCAGCGGGTCCGCCGGCAGTGCCAGTTCGAAGGCGGCCATCCCCACCGCGAAGGTCGGCACGCTGCGGAAGACCGTGCTGAACGCGGCCCGGCCCAGGTCGGTGGCGAGCCACCAGAGCACCGGGTGCACCGGCCGGAGCAGGTCGACCGCCACCTCGCCGGTGCGGATCCGCTCGCTGAGATCGAGCGGCGGGCCGAAGATGGCGATCGGCCCGATGACCGCCTGCGCCACGAAGACCTGCGTGACCGCGTCGGTGGCGTCGTAGCCGTTGATCTGCGGCCGCGCCTCGAAGAGCGCGAGCAGCACCATCGCGTTGATCAGGCCGAACACACTGTTGGTGACGACGCCGGCGAAGGTGGCCGCGCGGTAGGTGGAATACCGGCGCACGGCACAGCCGAACGCCGTGAGATAGACCCGCACCGTGCCAGGACTCCTTGGAGGACCGAACAGAGAAGAGGCACGGCCCTGCGTGCGGCAGGTCCGGGGCGCCGCGAGGGAAAACCCCCGGCAGAACATAGCACAGGCCCCCCACTGGTCGCGGGTACAGAACGGGCGGTGTGCCCGGAGCTGTCCGGGGAGGTCCGGATCCGTGGCCGGAACGGGCCGAACCGCCGCTGATTTACCAGTACCGCCGGACGTGGGAGGCGGCGTGGCGGCAGACTTTGCGCGGACATCGGGCCGAGGACGGGCATCCCGGGCCGTGCCGGGCACGGCTGTGGGGCCGGCGGAGCCGGGGGAGGCCGCACCGTCCGCCCAGGGGAGGAAGACATGCAGGAGATCGCGCCGCGCCGGGAGGCGGCGCAGGAGGCGGAGCACGTGCTCGTGCCGGCTCCGGAAGGCGGGGAGCGGACCGAACCGCCGCCCGCGGCCGAGCCCCGGTCCGCCGGGCTCTCGGCCCGCGGCCGCGCGACGCGCGACCGGCTCGTGGCGGCGGCCCGCGCCGGGATCATCGCCGGGGACGGCACCCTGGAGGTGGCCGACATCGCCGCCCGCACCGGGACCTCGGTGGGACTGCTCTACCGCTACTTCGGCAGCAAGGACGGCCTGGTGTCGGAGGTGGTCAACGAGTTCTACGACAGCTACGACGCGGTGGCGTTCCGCGCCGCCGCGCGCGCCGGGGAGAGGGGCGGCTGGCTGGCGACCGAGTACCAGCGCATCCGCCGGGAGATCGACTTCCTCTGCGACCACCAGCTCGCCCGGGTGATCGTCGGGCGCCGGCTCCGCGAGCCGGCCGCCGCGCAGGTCGACGCGGCCCGGCTCGCCGGCCAAGTGGACGTCGCGGCCGGCAGCATCGCCCGCGCCCAGCACGGGGGCGAACTGGCCGCCGACATCCGGCCGCGCTTCGCCGCCGCCGCGATCCTGGGCGCGTTCCGTGAACTGATGGCCCAGGCCCTGAGCCGGGAGTGCCCGCCGCCCCGCCAGGAGCTGCTCGACGTCATGTGGCGGACCAGCACCAGCCTGCTGCTCCCGACCCGGGGGTAGCCGCCGGCGCGGCGCGCGGCACACTGCCGGGGAGGGGGCGGGACCGCTGATCGGGCGCGCCGGACCGTCCGGCCGCGTGGTGACAGCGGCGCGGGAGCGGAGGGCGGCGGCGGTCCCCGGCGTCCTTGGCAGCGCGCCCGGCGTCCGCCCGGTCGGCGGTGTCCTGGAAGCGGCGCAGGTGGTCCGGGCCGGACCTCGCCGCGCTCGTCAGAACCGGGGGCGGGCCGGGGACGCGCCACACCGGCGGGGCCGCGGAAAGCCGGCCGCTCAGTCCTCGGCCTGGGCGATCAGCTCGTCCAGGTAGCAGGCCGCCTCGCGCAGGGCGCGCTCGGGGTCGCCCTCGCGGATGGCCTCGGCGAGGCCGCCGTGCTCGATGCCCTCGTCCTGGCCGGGCTCGTCCAGCGCGGAGTGCGCGATGCTGTCGTAGACCACCTGGGCGATGTCGTCGTAGAGCTCGATGAGCAGCGGATTGTGCGTGGCGTTGACGACCGCGCGGTGGAACGCGAAGTCCTCCTCGACGAACGCGCCGAGCTCGCGCTGCCGCCAGGCGGCCTCCCGGCGCCGGAGCGTCGCGTCGATCTCGGAGAGGTCCGCCTCGGTGTGCCGCAGCGCGGCCAGCCGGGCGGCCTCCATCTCCAGCGCGCGGCGCACCTCCAGGTTCTCGCGCAGCCGCGAGCGCTCCAGGCGGCGCCGCAGCGCCCCGCCGAGCTCGCTGGAGGCCCGCACGAAGGTTCCGGCGCCCTGGCGGATCTCCAGCAGGCCGGCGTGCGCGAGCGCCCGGACGGCCTCGCGTACCGTGTTGCGGCCCACCTCCAGCTGGTCCGACAACTCCGACTCGGTGGGGATGCGGTCGCCGACACCCCACTCACCCGAGTCGATCTGCGCCCGGAGCTGGGTGATGACCTGGTCGACAAGTCCGGTTCGTCGGGTCGAGGCGAGGGGCACGCGGTTACCTCCTGAAGGTGACGGCCACTCCGGCGGCCCGTGCGAGGTGCGGTCGGTTAAGGCGGGAGCTTAGACCAGTCCGGCCCTGTGCATGGTGCCGCATAATCAATGCGTTACCCAAGCGGCGCCCGCGACGGGAGCCGTCGGGCCCCGGGCCCCGGGGGTCCAGGCGCCACCGTCCTCCTCCGGGTGCCGGTGCGGCCGCGCGTCCGGTGCCGCTACCGTGCGGGGCCGGTCCGTCCCGCGTCGGCGGCGCCGTGGCAGATCCCCCGCGCCATGGCGCGAGTAGCCGTCCACGGTCCCGCGCGGGGTGCGGACGTGCCCGCCCGGTGAGGTCCCCCCTGGTGCACCGGGTGGGACGGCGTCCGCTCCGCGCCCGCCCGGGCCCCGGCGCTGCGGTCCGCGCCGTCCGCTGCCTCGGGGCTGCCCCGGTCTCCGCGCACGGCCGCCGGAAGGGGGTAACCCGAGGGCCACCGGATGCGGAGGCGGGCGCGCGGCCGGGCCCATGCCCGGCCGGCGTCGTCTCGCGGGGGCCGGTCCCCGCGGGCTCGCTCCGGTCGCCAGGGGGCCGAACCGAGCGAACCGGCCGCCGCGCCCGGCCAGGTACGGGATGCGTTAGGCTCGTGGAGGTATATCCGATCATCCCATGTGTGGCTGCTGGAGGCGCAGGCGTGTCCGTGACGACGACGCAGAAGGCCGGGGACGCACGGCGGTCGGCACGGGGTGACGGGGAGCGGCACCCCCGGCGCGTGGTGTGGCTGCTGGTCGCCGGGGTCGGCCTGGCCGCGATCAACCTGCGGACGGCGGTCACGAGCCTCGGCCCGCTGCTCAGCGAGGTGACCGGCTCCCTGGGCATGTCCGGCACGCTCGCCGGGCTGCTCACGACGCTGCCGGTCCTGTGCTTCGCGGCCTTCGGCGCCTGCACCCCCGCGCTCATCCGCCGGTTCGGTGAGCACCACGTACTGCTGGCGGCGCTGTGCGCGCTCACGCTCGGCCTGGGCACCCGGGTGCTCGTGGACAACGCCTGGGCGTTCCTCGCGCTGAGCGCCCTGGCGCTGTCGGGCGGCGCCGTGGGCAACGTGCTGCTGCCCACCCTCGTGAAGCAGCACTTCCCCAGCCGCGTCGGGGCGATGACCACCCTCTACACCACCGCGCTCGCTGTGGGCACCACCGCGGCGGCGGCCGGCACCGTCCCGATCCACCAGGCCACCGGCGGCGAGTGGCGGATCGCCCTCGGCTGCTACGCGGTGCTGGGCGTGCTCGCTGCCCTGCCGTGGCTGGCCGCGCTGCGGCACGAGCCGCCCCGGCCGGCCGCCGGATCGGCCCTGGGCATCGGGCGGGTGCTGCGCACGGCCATGGGCTGGCAGAGCGTGCTGTACTTCGGCACCCAGTCGACGATCGCCTACGTGCTGTTCGGCTGGTTCGCGGAGCTGCTCCGCGACAGCGGGATGAGCCCGGGCGCGGCCGGCCTCGCGCTGTCCTACCTCACGGCACTGGCGATCCCCACCTCGCTGGTCCTGCCGGGCCTGATGGCACGGGTGCGCGACCACCGGGGCTTCATGGGCGTCTTCTTCGTGTGCTACCTGGTGGGCTTCACCGGGCTGTGGCTGCGGCCGGTCGAATGCGTGTGGGTGTGGACGACGCTGATCGGCATCGGCATGGCGACGTTCCCGCTCGCCCTCACCATGTTCGCGGTCCGCACGCGCACCGCGCCGGCCACGGCGGCGATGTCGGCGGTCAGCCAGAGCCTCGGCTACCTCATGGCGGGTGCCGGCCCGTTCCTGTTCGGCCTGCTGCACGACCTCACCGGGTCCTGGCACGCGCCCCTGGCCATGCTCGTGGTGATCGCCGCGGCGAACTTCGCCGTGGGCCTGCTCCTGGGCCGCGACCGCCACCTGGAGGACCAGCCGGCCCTGCGCGGCGCCGCCGGCTGACCGCCCGGGGCTACGCGCCCGGCAGCCAGTCCACCCGGCCGACCAGGTAGACCGAGCCGACGAAGGCGACGATGTCGATGAGCGCGTGCGCCACCACCAGCGGCATCACCCGGCCGTACCGGTGGTAGAACCAGCTGAACACCAGGCCCATCACGATGTTGCCGAAGAACATCCCGACGCCCTGGTACAGGTGGTAGGTGCCGCGCAGCAGCGACCCCGCGAGCGCGGCCCGCACCGGTGACCAGCCGAGCTGGTCGAGGCGCAGCATGAGGTAGCCGACCACGATCACCTCCTCCAGCACCCCGTTCTTCACGGCCTGCAGGACGAGCACCGGGAGCTGCCACCAGTTCTCGTTCAGCGAGCTGGGCGCCACCGTGACCGTCAGACCCAGCCGCCAGGACACCAGGTAGACCACGAGCCCGCCCGCGCCGATGAGCGCGGCCAGCCCGGCGCCGCCCAGCAGGTCGAAACCGGGGCGGCGCAGGTCGAAGCCGATGTCGCGCGCCGACTCCCCGCTCCTGCGCAGCAGGTACAGCACCAGCACGACGGGGGCGAAGGCGAACACCAGCGAGTACAGCTGCCGCGACAGGTCGAGCCAGGGGCGGGCCGCGTCGGCCTGCGGGCGCACCAGGTTGGCGGTCTGCTCGGCGAGCGACGCGGAGGCGGTGATCGACCCGGTGAACGAGATCACCGCCGAGACCGCGGCCGCGCCGAGCGACAGCGCGAGGACGCAGAGGATCTCGCCGCGGAGCAGGCCCGAGGTGAGCGGCACGGCGGTCGGCGGCTCCGACGCCGCCCCCGCCGGCGGCACGGCCCGCGGGGCGTGGTCGGCGGGCGGAGAGGGCTGGGGACTGGACTCGGCCATGTCGCAGATCATCTCACCGCGCGCGGCGCGGCGGCGCGGCCGGTCCCGGCGGCGCCGGGGCGCGCGGCCGTGCACGGCCGCGCACGGGCGGCCGCCGCCCTCGCGGGTGACACGGTGACCGCGAGGCCGGCGGCCGGTCGCGGCGGCCCGCCCCGCCCCAGCCACGAAAGCGGGGCGGGCCGCCCGGGGACGAGGTCCGAGTCCGTCAGTGAGCCGCTGCGAACTGGTCCTCTTCGGTGGAGCCGGTGAGCGCCGTGGTGGAGGCGTCGGGGGTGATCGCCGTGCTGATCCGGTCGAAGTAGCCGGTACCGACCTCGCGCTGGTGGCGGGTGGCGGTGTAGCCGGCGGCCTCGTCGGCGAACTCCGCCTCCTGCAGCCGGACGTAGGCGCTCATCCCCTCCGTCGCGTAACCCTTGGCGAGGCGGAACATCGAGTGGTTGAGGGAGTGGAAGCCGGCCAGGGTGATGAACTGGAACCGGTAGCCCATGTGCCCGAGCTCGCGCTGGAACTTGGCGATCGTCGTGTCGTCCAGGTGCCGCCGCCAGTTGAACGACGGGGAGCAGTTGTAGGCGAGCAGCTGGTCGGGGTACTCGGCCTTGATCCGCTCGGCGAACCGGCGCGCCACCTCCAGGTCGGGGGTGGAGGTCTCCATCCACAGCAGGTCGGAGTAGGGGGCGTAGGCCAGCCCGCGCGCCACGCACGCGTCCAGGCCGTTGCGGACGCGGTAGAAGCCCTCGGCGGTGCGCTCTCCGGTGACGAACGGCCGGTCGCGCTCGTCGACGTCGCTGGTGATGAGCGTGGCGGCCTGGGCGTCGGTGCGCGCGATGACGAGCGTGGGGACCCCGGACACGTCGGCGGCGAGCCGGGCGGCGTTGAGCGTCCGGATGTGCTGGCCGGTCGGGATGAGCACCTTCCCGCCGAGGTGGCCGCACTTCTTCTCGGACGCGAGCTGGTCCTCCCAGTGCACCCCGGCGGCGCCCGCCGCGATCATCGCCCGCATCAGCTCGAAGGCGTTGAGCACCCCGCCGAACCCCGCCTCGGCGTCGGCGACGATCGGGGCCAGCCAGTGCGGGGCGTCCTCCTCGCCCTCCGACCAGCTGATCTGGTCGGCGCGCAGCAGCGCGTTGTTGATCCGGCGCACGACGCGCGGGACGGAGTCGGCGGGGTACAGGCTCTGGTCGGGGTAGGTCTGGCCGGCCTGGTTGGCGTCGGCGGCCACCTGCCAGCCGGACAGGTAGATCGCCTTGAGGCCGGCGCGCACCTGCTGGACCGCCTGGTTCCCGGTGAGCGCGCCCAGCGTGTTGACGTAGTCCTCGGTGTGCAGCAGCTCCCAGAGGCGCTCGGCGCCCAGGCGGGCCAGGGTGTGCTCCTCGGTGACCGAGCCGCGGAGCCGGACCACGTCGGCCGCGGTGTAGGTGCGCTCGATCCCGGCCCAGCGCGGACGCGTCTCCCACTCGTGTTGGAGCGCGGCGCTGGCCTCCTCGTACCGGCCGGTGATGCCCATGTCTCCCGCCTTCCGGTTGGTCCCGTCCAGGTCTGGCCGGCTGGAGATCCCACGGTCGGGCGGCCCGTCTCCCCGGGCCGGCCGACCGATCTGTTCCCCGCCGGTGCCCATGATTCTTCGCAAAGATCGCGGGTTTTTCGACGCGCGTGCTAGTGAAGATTCGCGATTATTTCTCTACGCTGAACGCATGTCGTACTTTGGGACCGAAGAAATACCGACTTTGCCGACTGATCTCGACCTCGTGACGTTCGGGCAGCGGCTGCGGCACCTGCGACGCGCGCGGGGTATGACCCTGTCGGATCTCGGCAGCCGGGTCGGTCGGGCGCCGTCCCAGCTGTCGCTGCTGGAGAACGGCAAGCGGGAGCCGAAGCTGTCGCTGCTCACCTCGCTGGCCCAGGCCCTCGGGGTCTCGGTGGAGGAGCTGCTCTCCCGGCAGCCGCCGAGCCGCCGAGCCCAGCTGGAGATCTCGGTCGAGGAGGCGCAGCGCGACCCGGTGTACCGGTCGCTCAACCTCCCGCACCTGAAGATCGGCAAGCGGGTGCCCAACGACGTGCTGGAGCACATCGTCGGCCTGTACGAGGAGCTGAAGCGGCGCAGCGCCAAGCCGACGGCCACCCCCGAGGAGGCCCGCCGCGCCAACGCCCAGCTGCGCCGCCAGATGCGCGAGCGCGACAACTACTTCGAGGGCATCGAGAAGGTCGCGCAGGAGACGCTCGACGCCATCGGCTACCGCGGCGGGGCCCTCTCCCAGGGGCAGATCCTCTCGATCGTCACCCACCACGGGTTCACGCTGCGCTACGTGCAGGACCTGCCGCGCTCGGTCCGCTCCGTCACCGACATCCGCGACCGGCGGCTCTACCTCAAGCGCGAGTCGCTGGGCATGCACACCCCGCGCACCATCCTGCTGCAGACGCTCGGCCACTTCCTGCTCGGGCACGCGCAGCCCCGCGACTTCGCCGACTTCCTCCGGCAGCGGGTGGAGGCCAACTACTTCGCCGCCGCCGTCCTCATCCCCGAGTCGACCGCCGTTCCCTACCTGCTGGAGGCCCAGCAGGCCCGCGACCTCTCCGTGGAGGACCTGCGCGACGTCTACTCGGTCTCCTACGAGACGGCCGCCCACCGGTTCACCAACCTGGCCACCCGGCACCTGGACCTCGTCTGCCACTTCATCCGCAACGACGAGACCGGGCTCATCTACAAGGCCTACGAGAACGACGGGCTCATCTTCCCCACGGACGACACCGGCGCGATCGAGGGGCAGCGGATGTGCCGGTACTGGTCGGGACGGCAGGTGTTCGCCTCACCGGACCGCTACTCGATCTACTACCAGTACACCGACAAGCCCAACGGCACGCACTTCTGCGTCGCGCACGTCGACCCCAGCCGGGAGCGCAACTTCGCGATCACCCTCGGCGTGCCCTACAAGGAGTCGCGCTGGTTCCGCGGCCGGGAGACCACCCACCGCACCAAGTCGGCCTGCCCCACCGGCGAGTGCTGCGTCCGGCCGCCGGCCGAGCTAGCCGCGCGCTGGGAGGGCAACGTGTGGCCGTCGGCGCGGGCGCACTCCCACGTGCTCGCCGCGCTGCCGCCCGGCACCTTCCCCGGTGTGGACGAGACCGACGTCTACACCTTCCTCGAACGCTACGCGGCGGAGTAGCCGGGCGCCGCCCGCTCCGGCCGCGACCGGCGCGTCGGCGGCGCCGCGGCCCCGAGCGGCGTAACCTCGGTCGCGACCAGCCGCCGGTCCGAGAAGGAGCAGGTCATGACCCCAACGGCGACTCCGAGCATCATCCCGGTGCTGCGCTACCGCGACGCCCCGGCCGCCATCGACTTCCTCACCACCGCGTTCGGCTTCACCCTGGAGTTCCGCCATCCGGAGCGGGGAGAGCGGGTCGACCACGCCGAACTGCGGTTCGGTGACGGGATCATCATGGTCGGCTCGCCACGGGAGGGCGCCGACCCGGCTCTCGCCGACCCGCGCCCGCAGGCGGTCTTCGTGGTGGTGCCCGACCCCGACGAGCACCACCGCCGTGCCGTGGCGGCGGGCGCCGAGATCGTCGGGCCCCCGGAGGACATGCCCTACGGTGCGCGCGAGTACATGGCCCGCGACCCGGCCGGGAACTGCTGGGCCTTCGGCACCTACTGGCGCGACGGGCAGCGCTCCGGCTGAGAGGTCCGGGCTCGCGCAGGGGGCGGTGGGGCGGAACGGCGCTTTGTGTTACCGTCGGTAACACGGGCGGCTGCGCCGCCCGCCGGTGACCCACCGCCGGTGCCCCGGCCGGCGGGCCGCAGCGAAGGGCGTGGCGCATGAGCGACGACATCGACCAGGAGCCGGCCGCCGGCCCGCGACCCGGGTTCGGCTTCGAACCGAGCGCGGACGTGCGCGAGGTCCGCGACTGGGTGCACGGCTTCGCCCGAGACGTGGTCCGCCCGGCCGCCGCCGAGTGGGACGAGCGCGAGGAGACGCCGTGGCCGATCCTGCGCGAGGCGGCGAGGATCGGCCTGTACTCGCTGGACTTCTTCGCCACCCAGTGGTTCGAGCCGAGCGGGGTCGCCATCCCCGTCGTGTACGAGGAGCTGTTCTGGGGGGACCCCGGGATCGGGCTGGCGCTCACCGGGACCACGCTCGCGGCGGTCGCGATCGCCGCCAACGGCACCCAGGAGCAGCTGCTGGAGTGGGTCCCGCAGATGTTCGGTGACGCCGACGACGTCCGGCTCGGCGCCTTCTGCTCGTCCGAGCCCGACGCGGGCAGCGACGTCGGCGCGATCCGCACCCGCGCCCGCTACGACGAGGCCGCGGACGAGTGGGTGCTGGACGGGGTCAAGACCTGGGCAACCAACGGCGGCATCGCCGACGTCCACGTGGTCGTGGCGTCGGTCGACCCGGAGCTGGGTACGCGGGGGCAGGCGAGCTTCGTCGTGCCGCCCGGGACACCGGGACTCTCCCAGGGCCAGAGGTTCCGCAAGCACGGCATCCGCGCCTCGCACACCGCCGAGGTGGTGCTGGACGGCGTGCGGGTACCGGGCCGCTGCCTGCTCGGCGGCCGGGAGCGGCTGACCGAGCGGCTGGCCCGGGCACGCGAGGGCGGGCGCGCCGGCGGGCAGGTGGCGATGCGGACCTTCGAGGCGTCGCGCCCCACCGTGGGCGCCATGGCCGTGGGGTGCGCCCGCGCGGCGTTCGAGTGCGCGCGGGACTACGCCGGCGAGCGCGAGCAGTTCGGCCGCCCCATCGGGGACAACCAGGCGGTCGCCTTCACCCTCGCCGACATGGCCACCCGCATCGACGCGGCCCGCCTCCTCGTCTGGCGCGCCGCCTGGCTGAGCCGCACCGGCCGGGACTTCCGCCAGGCCGAGGGCTCGATGAGCAAGCTCTTCGCCAGTGAGACCGCGGTATGGGTGACCCAGGAGGCGGTGCGCATCCTCGGCGGCAACGGGTACACGAGGGAGTTCCCGGCGGAGCGCTGGCACCGGGACGCCGCCGTCTTCACGATCTTCGAGGGGGCCAGTGAGATCCAGCGCCTCATCATCGGCCGCGCGGTCACGGGCCTGCCGGTGCGGTGACGTTACCGCTGGTGGGGGACGCCTCTCGAAGGGGCGTTCCAGGTGGCGGACACGTTGGGCGCTGACGGAGCACGGGAGAGTCGCCAGCGCGGGGCGCCCGTTCCAGGTGGCCCCTGGGGCCAGCGGGTAGCTGCCGTCGACGAAGTCGCGGGACTGCGGTCCAGAGCTGAGGCCCGCGCGCCGCCGCGCAACAGATCGTGTCCCCGTTCATCCGCGCGCGTCGGTGACTGCTGGCCGGGGACCGCCCCCGGGAGTGGTTTCCGCCGGGGGCCCGTGCGGATCGGACACGCGGCAGGGTGAGTACCGGGCGCTCCTCCCCCGGCGTCACCTCCCGCGGCGGTCCCCGGGCGGCGGCACCTGGTGAGGTGCGCGTGGGGAGGGCGGGTCGGCGACACGAGGAGGCCGTCCGGCCGCGGTGGCGACCAGCCTCGGTCAGGCCAGCTCGGGCACCGGCACGGGGCGGGAGCCGTTGCGCAGGGATTGCGCGCCGGCCACACCGACGAGTGAGGCGGCGACGGCGGCGCGGACGCCGACCAGCGGCGGTTCGCCCCGCTCCATGGTCGCCTGGAACGCCTGAAGCAGCAGCACCGTGCCCTCGGCGGTGCGCTCCACCGTTGTTCCGTTCAGGGTCAGCGGAGGGGGCACCCGGACCTCGTCGCGGGTGACGCCCCCCGGGCTGGCCCATGCCTCCGCTCTGAAGCGGACCGACCATGCCTGTTCGCCCGGTCCGCGGACGGATTCGGCCAGCGCGCGGCTGCCGCGCACGGAGAGCCAACTCCAGTGGCTGTCCGGCTCGCCCTGGAGGAATCCGTGGCGGGTGACGGCCAGGGCGCCGGTGGACAGCCGCACCGTCATCACGACCGCGGCCCGCGGATCGGCCTCGTCGACGGAGAACGCGCTGACCTCCCGGGGCCAGGCGTCCGTGACCGCCAGCACCGGGGAGACGGTGTGGGTGCAGTAGGCGGTCGCGGCGATACGCCCCCGCCAGTGGGTGGAGTCGCCGATCAGCGCGGCGACCGTCTCCGGTGACATGCCGTGCAGGTAGTCGGCCTCGACCAGGCCCACCCGTCCCACCTCGCCGGTCTCGACCGCCGCCCGGACCAGGCGTACGTGCGGGTGGAGGACGTAGTTCTCGGCGAAGGAGTAGGTCGCCGAGGAACTCTCCGCCGCCGCGATGAGCCGGCGTCCTTCCTCGTAGCTGGTGCACGCCGCCGCTTCGGACAGCACGTGCACGCCCCGCGCGAGGAAGGCGAGCGCGAGCGGGGCGTGGGCGTCGAAGTCGTTCGCGAGCACCACGCCGTCGAGTCCCAGCGTCAACAGGTCCTGCCAGCGCTCGGTGACGTCCGCTTCCGGCAGCTGCTCCTTCGCGGCGGCGAGCCGATCAGGGGCGCGGTCGCACACCGCGGCCACGTCCATGCCCACCTGGCGGCACCACTTCGCCAGGTAGAGCCCCATCTTGAGCCCCACCACTCCCACTCGCACGCCGAGATCCTCGCCGAGCTCCTCGTCATCGTGCAACTCGATTAGTGCGTGGCGGCGCACCCCATGGCCGTTGCGCCCCCGACCTCAGCGCCGGACGGCCGGCGCACCCCGCCCGTGGCGCTCCGGGGAGCGCGCGGGCCGCTCCGCGGCGTTCCGGGCTGGCTGCCGAACGGGTCAGGGGCGGAAGGCTCTGAGCGTGATGTCGACAAGGGAGTCG
This sequence comes from Marinitenerispora sediminis, assembly GCF_003336425.1. Classification (GTDB taxonomy): domain Bacteria; phylum Actinomycetota; class Actinomycetes; order Streptosporangiales; family Streptosporangiaceae; genus Marinitenerispora; species Marinitenerispora sediminis. The sequence continues at coordinate 60,936 of NZ_QEIO01000005.1, forward strand.
GCGTACTCCGCGGTGAGCGGGCCCGAGCGGTGCAGCCAGCGCTGGAAGAGGGGCGCGTAGAGCACCTCCAGGACCAGGTCCAGGTCGGCGTCGGCGGCGAGCTGGCCCGCCCGCTGGGCGCTGCGCAGGCGCTCCTTCTTGGCCTCGTCGACGGGCCGGGCGAGCTTCTCCCGGTACTGGGCGGCCAGGTCCGGATCGTTGATGATCTCGTTGTTGAGCGCCCGGATCGGCTTGTCGAACTCGGCGTCGGCGAACTCCGCGGCGGTCGCGCGCATGACCGTCTTGAGGTCGGCCTCGATGTCACCGGTGTCGGGCAGCGCCATGCCCTGCCCCTCGTGGCCCTCGCTGAGCGCCAGGAAGGCGTCGAAGATCACCGCGCCTTTGGACGGCCACCAGCGGTAGATCGTCTGCTTGCCGACCCCGGCCCGGGCCGCGATGGTCTCGATCGCGACCTTGCCGTATCCGACTTCGGAGACCAGTGCGCGGGTGGCCTCCAGGATCGCCTGCCGCGACCGTTCGCTGCGCCGGGAGTGGTCCGGCTTCCTGGTATCGGGCATGGGCCCAGGCTACCAGGGTGACGAGACGGGACGGTTCGTTTTGAAGTGCCGTGCCGTATTCGCCACACCGAGCTGTCGAGGCGAGACGGTTCGTCTCATTTAGGGGATCCATGACCGATGCCAGAGGACGGAGGGCCACCGGTTCCCCGCCCCGTCCCGCCCCCTCGCGCCCGGTGCGGCGGGAACGCGTTCGCGCAGGCGCCGCGAGCTCTCGTAGAACTTCCTGGCCGACCGCACCGCCCTGCACCGCTTCGTCCGGACCGCCGGGCCGCGCCCGGGCGACGTGGTCGTCGAGCCCGGCGCCGGCGACGGCCGGATCACCGCGGCGCTGGCCCGCGCGGGCGGGTGGACGCGGTGTTCCGCGCGGCCGGCCTGGACCATTCGGCGGTCGTGGCGTTCGTGCACCCCGGCCAGCGGATCACGCTGTTCGGCGTTCTGGGGCCTGCGCAGGTCGCCCGGAACCCTCCCCAGCGATGCGGCGCGTGAGGCGGCGGAGGGCGTCGGCTGACGTGACGTCATTGGGGGTGTAGATCTCAAGGCGGTGGTCTGGGCTGTCGGGCTGGAGCCACACCTGGTAGGCGACGCTCGCGGTACCGACGGTGGGGTGCTGCAGGTGCATGTCGCCGGTAGTGCAGTCTGCGACCTCCCCGGTCGCCCACATCTGGGCGAACTGATCGCTGCGCATGGCGAGCTCGCCGATCAGGTTCGCCAGTCGTGCGTCGTTGGGGAATCGGCCGGCGGTGAGTCTCAGGTACGCGACGTGGACGCGTGCGAGTTCGTCCCAGTTGCGGTGCAGGTCCCGGGTGAGGGCGTCGAGGAAGAACATTCTCGGGATGGAGGGACGGCCTTCGAGGGCGCTTGGCGCGTCGAAGTCCACGTGCTCGGCGAGCAGCGCGTGCCCCGTGCGGTTCCAGGCGAGCACGTCCCCGCGCCTGCCGAGCAGAACCGCGGGAGTCGCCTCAGCCAACGAGTCGAGCAGCGCGAGCACACGGGGGTGGGGGTGTTCGAGGGGCGGTTCGGCGAGGCCGGTTCGACCGGCCTGGCGGGCGAGGTTGTGCAGGTGAGCCGTCTCGACGTCGTCGAGTTCGAGCACCCGGGCCAGGGCGTCGAGGACCTGCGCTGAGGCCGTACCGGCTTGGTCCTGCTCGAGCCTCGTGTAGTAGCCGGCGCTGACGCCAGCGAGGTGGGCCAATTCCTCCCGGCGCAGACCCGGAACGCGTCGGCTGCTGCCGTAGGTGCGTAGCCCGATCGCGTCCGGGGTGACCTGGTCGCGGCGGCTCTTCAAGAATGCTCCGAGGCTCTCCACGTCCTTGAGCGTAGACACGTACCGCGGCGCTGTGCGTGCACCTGCTGGGTGTACCCACCCCGGGTGTCTGGCTGCCCCCGTCCCGGGCCGGGAGCGTTGACGGTGTGACTCAACGATCTTCTGCCACGTCAGGTGCGGGCAACCTCCGGGCCTGGCTCGGTCTGCTCGTCGTTCTCGGTCCGGTGCTGCTGGTCTCCATGGACGGGTCCATCCTGTTCCTCGCGATGCCCCGGGTCAGCCAAGCGCTGAACCCCAGCGCCGACCAAGCACTGTGGATCCTCGACATCTACGGCTTCGCCGTCGGATCCCTCCTCGTCGCGTTCGGGAACATCGGTGACCGCTACGGACGTCTCCGACTCCTCATGATCGGCGTGAGCTTCTTCGGCCTCGCATCGGCTGCTGCCGCGTTCGCGCCCACGCCCGAACTGCTCGTCGCCGCGCGCGCCGTCATGGGGATCGCCGGCGCGACACTGCTCCCATCCGCGCTGGCGGTCCTCAGCGAGTTGTTCACCGACCCGAAGCGACGGGCTCAGGCCATCGGCATCTTCGCCGCGGCCTTCGCCGCCGGCTTCGCGATCGGCCCGGTCCTAGGCGGCGTACTCCTGGAGCGCTTCTGGTGGGGATCGGTTTTCTTGGTCAACCTGCCCGTCATTGGCCTGTTCCTCTTCTTCGCCCCCGTGCTGCTGCGCGAAGTCCGAGCTACCCGTCCGGGACGTATCGACGCGATCAGCGTCGTGACCTCTGCCGTCGGGCTCCTGCTGGCGATCTACGGCATCAAGCACGCAGCCGCCGAGGGCCTGACCCTGTCCGCTGTCGCCTCCGCGGTCCTGGGCACCGCGGTGCTGGCGTGGTTCGGTCTCCGGCAGCGGCGACTTGAGCACCCGCTCATCGACTTCTCCCTCTTCCGCGACCGAACCTTCACTGTCGCCGTCATCACTGGCCTTCTGCCGCTCGCGGCTTGGTCGGCCGCCGCCTACCTGGCCGGGATCTACCTGCAGTCCGTCCTCGACGTCCCGGTCCTCCAAGCAGCGCTCCTGGCGCTTCCAGGAGCAGCCGTGCTCACCACCACCTGCGTCGTCACCCCGATGGTCGTCGACCGCGTCGGCAAGCGCACCGCACTGCTCGTATGCCACTTCTCCATCGCCGTCGGCCTGCTCCTGCTGCTTCCCACCACCGTCACGGGCGGGATTGGCTGGTACGTCGCGTCCACTGCGGTGGCTGGCATCGGCTACGGCATCTCTTTCGCCGTCGTCGCCGACACCGCCGTCGCCGCCGTACCTCCCGAACGCGCCGGATCAGCCGGTGCGATCGCCGAGACCAGCAATGAGATCGGCAACGCACTCGGCATCGCATTGCTCGGGTCGTTCGCCGCCCTGCTGTTCCGCCTCCAGGGCCCCGACCTCGCCCCCACGCTCGACGAGACACTCCAGTTGCCCGACCTGGCAACGGCGGTCGTGGCCGACGCCAAGTCGGCCTTTCTCACCGGACTGCACATCGCCGCAGCAACGGCCAGCTTCCTGCACCTCGTCCTCGGCCTCCTCGCGTTGCGTTGGTTGCCCCGAGGGAGCGCGGCCACCACGGCTGCCCATGAATCGGCAGCGGCCCGATGACCCACACCAACGCGCCACTCTCCGTCGAAGGCGTCCAGCCCCCATACACCTAGACGCCGCCGGGGTCCGCGGGGTGCTGCCAGCGCTGGGGCCACCCCGCCACCACCCCCGGCCGGGCGCCCTCCCTGGCTTCGAGCAGGCCCTCGGGGCGCGGTCCCACCGCGTCGTTGAAGCGGACCCGGCCGCTGCGGAAGACGGCCTTGCCGAAGTTCACCGCGGTGCCGCTGGCGAAGGCGGCATCGGCGAAGGACACGGCGGATCCGTCGAAGAGCGTGTAGCCGAAGTCCACGTGCTCGCCGGCGAAGGTGGCGTTGTCGAACCGCACGACGCTCCCGGCGAAGGCGCACTGGCGGAAGGACACGACGCCCCTGCCCGGGGCGGTGCCGCCGGAGGTCCTCGCCATCGCGGAGGCGCGGGCGCTGGCAGGCCCGCCGCGCCCGCCGGGGAAGGCGGCGGAGCGGAAGGACACGGACCTGCCGGAGAAGCCGGCGTCCCGGAAGTCCACGGTGGGGAAGGTGGCGGCGCTGAAATCCACGGCGCCGCTGGTGAACTCGGCGTTGTCGAAGGACACCGTGCTGCCGGTGAAGACGGCTCCCGTGAAGGAACCCCCGTCGAAGACCGCGTCGGTGAAGTCGTAGTTCCTGCCGCGCCAACGGGTGGGGTTGTCCTTGCCCAGGTGGTTGCTGATGAGCCGGATGACGGTGTGCCGCACTTCGCGGAACGCGAAGAACTCCAGCCGCTCCCGGCGGTGCTCGGCCCGGGCCGCCTGGTCGGCGCCGTCGGGCAGCGGCTCGGGCTCGGGGGTGTAGGGCATGCGCAGGTAGGCGCACAGCACGTCGATGACCATCTGCACGAGGGCGTCGGTGGGGGCGTCGTCGGCGAGGTTGGCCAGGGCGTGGACGGCGCCGAGGCGCACGGCCGCGTGCTCGCTGCCGAGGTTGGCGTAGGCCGTGGTGAAGCGCTCGTTGAACAGCCGGGTCTCCTCCCGGCGGTTCTCGGCTTCGGTGGCGCGCTGCCGGCGGTAGGAGATGATCAGCAGCGCGACCCCGCCCAGGCCGGCGACGATGCCGAAGGCCCGGGTCGCGACCGCGTCCAATGCCCTCGGTGTGAGGGTGTCGGGCGGGTCCCAGGCGGGGGTCCCCAAGAGGATCCAGGCGCCGAGCGTCATCAGCGCGACCGCTCCGGCGGCCACGACCCAGGCGACCAGGATCAACCGGGCCAGCCGCATCGACGCGATCCGCCCGCGGCGCAGCCCGTACCCGCCGAGCGCCGCGAGCGCGGCGCACACCACCAGGAGCACGCCCCGAACCGCCTGCGGGGTGCCCACCAGGTCCCACACCGAGGCCGCGACCGGCCACAGCGCCGCGAGTGCGCCCGCGAGCGCCACCGCGATGGCCGCTGCCCAGATGCCCCGGGTCCCCGGGCCGCCGGATCGGCGGGGGGAGGTGTCGGACGGCTCCATGCGGCACACCGTAGCCGCGCGGAGTCAGCGCTAGGGGACCCGCC
>NZ_QEIO01000041.1 GCF_003336425.1 Marinitenerispora sediminis
CCCGCGGACCGAACCCCAGAGACGACAGATAGGGCGCACCACCCAATGAGCATTGACGTCGCGAACGAATCCGGCGTCCCCACCGACGAGACGCGGCTGGCGCTGCTGGCCCGCCACGTCTTGGACGCCATGCGGATCCATCCGCTCGCCGAGCTGTCCATCGTGCTCGTCGACGAGGCGCCCATGACCGAACTGCACGTCCGGTGGATGGACGAGCCCGGCCCCACCGACGTGCTCTCGTTCCCGATGGACGAACTGCGTCCCGGCGGCCCGGGACGCACGTCCGATCCGGGCATGCTCGGCGACGTGATCATCTGCCCGCAGGTCGCCGAGCGGCAGGCGCGCAAGGCGGGGCACAGCACGCAGGACGAGATCGACCTGCTGTGCACGCACGGCATCCTGCACCTGCTCGGCTACGACCACGCCGAGCCCGAGGAGCACAAGGAGATGTTCGGCCTGCAGGGCGAGCTGCTGGCCGGCTGGCGCCAGCTCCAGGCGGCCGGGGCCGAGCCCGCGCAGCCGCCGACGACTCCGGAGGCGCGGGCCGACGAGGAGAGGGAAGACACGTCGCGATGAGCGCTGGCCATACCGGCCCGGCCGGTCTCACGGCACTGGCCGCCGACACCGCCCTGGGGCTCGCCGGGGGGCCGGGCCTCCTCGAAGCCGCGGCCGCGTTCGGCTGCGCGCTCCTGCTCGCGCTGCTCGCCGGGTGCTGCGTGGCCGCCGAGGTGGCGCTGTCCCGGGTCGTCAGCATGGGCGCCACCGGGGCCGACGGCGCCGAGGGACGCGCCCCCGGCCGGCTGGCCGCCGTCACCGCCGACCCCGTCCGCCACCTCAACACGGTGCTGCTGCTGCGGGTCGCGTTCGAGGTGCTGGCCACGCTGTCGCTGCTGGTGGGCTTCGTCGCGCTGCTCGACTTCGGCTGGCCGGCGGTGCTCGGCGCGGCCGTCGTGATGATCCCGGTCAACTACGTGCTCATCGCGGTGACCCCCCGCATCCTCGGCCGGCAGTTCGCGGAGCCGGTGGCGCGGGCCGCCGCAGGCGTCGTCGCGCCGGCCACCCTGGTGCTGGGGCCGCTCGCGCAGCTGCTGGTACGGCTAGGCCGTGCCGCCACACCGCCCGGCAGGGGTGACCGGGAGGGTCCGTTCTCCACCGAGGACGAGCTGCGCCGCCTGGTGGACCTGGCCGAGCGCGGCCACGTCATCGACGCCGACGAGCGCGAGATGATCCACTCGGTGTTCCAGCTCGACGACACCTCGGTCCGCGAGGTCATGGTGCCGCGCACCGACATCGTCTTCATCGGGCACGACGCCGGTGCGGAGGACGCGCTGTCGCTCGCGCTGCGCAGCGGCTACTCCCGCATCCCGGTCACCGGCGAGGACGAGGACGACGTCGTCGGCATCGTCTACCTCAAGGACGTGGTGGCCCGGCTGCACGACGAGTGGGCCGCCTCCGCCGGCGGACCGGACGGCGGCCGCCCGGCGGCAGCCGCCGACCCCGGCCGGACGGTGCGCGACATCATGCGCCCGGCCAGCTACGTGCCGGACTCCAAGCCCATCGACGAACTGCTGCGCGACATGCAGCGGCAGCGCATCCACGTCGCCGTGGTCATCGACGAGTACGGCGGCACCGCCGGCCTGGTCACCATCGAGGACATCGTCGAGGAGATCGTCGGCGAGATCACCGACGAGTACGACGACGAGGTGCCGCCCGTCGAGCGGCTCGGCGAGGACCGGGCCCGGGTGACCGCCCGGCTGCCCGTGGGCGAGCTCTCCGAGCTGTTCGGTGTGGACCTGGACCTGGAGCACCTGGACGTCGAGACGGTGGGCGGGCTGCTCGCCTACGTGCTGGGGCGGGTGCCCATCAGCGGATCGCGCGCCGTCTACGCGGGCCTGCGGCTGACCGCCGAGGACCCGTCCGGGCGCCGCAACCGCACCGCGACCGTGATCGTCGAGCGGCTGTCGATGCCGGCCGAGTCCTCCGCCGGTCCCGCCGACGAGTCCTGACTCCGCGCGGCACCGGCCGCACCGACCAAGAGGAAGGCAGTACGTGAGCGACCCGATCCGCCCTGACGAGGACCTCGGCCCCGAGGACGGCAAGCTGATCACCCTGGCCCGCTCCGCGCGCGCCCGCAACGCCGCGGCTGAGGGCGCCGCCGTGCGGGACGAGACCGGCCGCACCTACGTCGCCACGACCGTCGCGCTGCCGGCTCTGGAACTGACCGCCCTCCAGGCGGCGGTGGCCGCCGCGGTGTCCAGCGGAGCGCGGAACCTGGAGGCGGCGGTGGTCGTGACGGAGGCGGCCGAGCACGCCCCCGTCGACCTCGCCGTGGCCCGGGACCTCGCGACCGCCGCCGTGGTGCTCGTCGCACCGGACGGCACGCCCGCGCGCGTCACGCGCGCCTGACAGGAGAACGAACCGGCCCATGAGCGACCTCGACCTGGAACGCCTGCGAACGCCCCTGCCGATGCCCAGCCATCCGGAGGGGTTCCGCAGCGGGTTCGCCTGCTTCGTCGGCCGGCCCAACGTGGGCAAGTCGACCCTGATGAACGCGCTGGTGGGCCAGAAGGTGGCCATCACCAGCAACCGGCCGCAGACGACCCGCCGCACGGTGCGCGGCATCGTGCACCGCGACGACGCGCAGCTCATCGTCGTGGACACCCCCGGGCTGCACAAGCCGCGGACCCTGCTCGGGGAGCGGCTGGACAGCCTGGTGCGCTCCACCCTCGTCGAGGTCGACGTGATCGGGTTCTGCGTGCCGGCCGACGAGCCGATCGGCCGGGGCGACACCTACATCGCCCGCGAACTCGCCGGCCAGCGTGACACCCCGGTCGTCGCGATCGTCACCAAGACCGACAAGACCGACCGCGCGCGGCTCACCGAGCAGTTGCTCGCCGTGTCCCGGCTGGGGGAGTGGGCCGACGTCGTCCCGGTGTCGGCGAACGGCGGCTTCCAGCTCGACACCCTCACCGACGTGCTGTGCGGCCACCTCCCGGAGGGGCCGCCGCTGTACCCCGACGGCGACCTCACCGACGAGCCGGACGAGATGCTGGTGGCCGAGCTCGTCCGGGAGGCGTCCCTGGAGGGCGTCCGCGACGAACTGCCGCACTCCATCGCCGTGGTGGTGGAGGAGATGGGCCCGCGCGAGAACACCCGGCCGGGGCGGGAGATCACCGACATCTACGCCTCCCTGTACGTGGAGCGGCCCAGCCAGAAGGCCATCGTGATCGGCGCCAAGGGCAGCCGGCTGCGCGACGTGGGGACCCGGGCGCGCCAGCAGATCGAGGCGCTGCTGGGGCAGCGGGTCTACCTCGACCTGCGGGTCCGGGTGGCCAAGGACTGGCAGCGCGACCCCAAGCAGCTCCGGCGGCTGGGGTTCGACCAGCAGGTCTAGGGCGCCCCGCCGGCCGTACCCCGTCGGACGCCCCGGCACAGCCGGGCGCCGCCGGGGTCAGTCCGCCTCCGCCGCCAGCACCTCCGGGCTCGCGTTGCGCACGGTCTCCCGGGTGGCGTACAGCCGGCGCTCCGGTCCGGCCTCGATCTGGGCCAGGACCCGCTCGCTCACGGCGCGCTGGCCCTCGGCGGTGGGGTGGAACGTGCTGCGGTCGATGGTGACGCCCTCGGTGAGGTCGCGCAGCAGCACGCCGTTGACCCAGGGCTCCTCGGTGCCCACCTCGTGGCCGGATACCACGTCGTAGACGTCCACGAACTCCACGCTGCCCACCTGGCCGGCGTCGGCGATCTCCGCGTCGGCCGCCTCGGCGGCCTCGCGGATCTGGCGGTTGAAGCGCTGGATCGTGGTGTTCAGCCAGCGCTGGTCGGTGGCGGTCAGCGTGTAGTACATGCCGTCGGGCTTGGCGGCGAACAGCCGCGGATAGCCCAGCACGACCACACGGGCGTCGGGGGCCCGCTCGCGGACCTCGCCGATGACGTCCTCGAAGGTCGACTCGAACGTGCGCATGCGCTGGTCGATGTCCTCCTCCTGGCCGATGCAGGCGTCACTCTCCAGCAGGGGGACCCGCAGCATGCACGCCTTCAGGACGGAGGTGAACCCGAGGTCGTTGCCGCCGATGCCGATGGTGACCAGGGAGGCGTGCCGGGACACGCGGTCGAGCTGGGAGTCGGCGCCACCCAGCGAGTCCAGCATCGCGTAGCCGCGCTGGCCGCTGCACGCGACGAAGCCGAGCTCCCCGGCGAAGTCGAAGCTGTCGGCGATGATCCGGGGGTAGGCGTTGGCGGACCGCCAGCACCCTCCCGAGACCGCCGTCCCCGAGAGGTAGTCGTCGGCGCCGTCGCCCGAGGAGTAGGAGTCGCCGAGCGCGTAGTAGTTGCCCCAGGTGGCGGCCTCCAGCGGTGACAGCGAGATCCGCCAGTCGACGTCGTCCCCGGGTTCCTCCGGCGGGCTGTACGGCGGTCCCGGGCAGCCGGTCCCGGTGAGGTCGCACCAGGCCAGCTGGGCCGCCAGCCGGGTGCTGGGGACGGCCACCACGACCACGGACCCGATGACCAGGATCGCGGCGACGATGCCGACGATGACTCCCCGCCTGCCGAGCGCCGGTTTCCGCACTGCGCCGCTCCGCCTTTCGCCCCGCTTCCATTGCCGCGCCGCGTCAAGGCTACCCGGCGCCGCCGACCGGTTCGCGGTCCGGAAGCGGCCTGGACTCCGGGTTTCCCCGTCCTGCGAAGCGGTGCCGGGCGCGGAGCGGGGGCGTCCCACGTGGCCCACGTCACGTGTTACCCGCACCCGGCGGCGTGCCGGACGGAGCCGCTGTTGTTCAATGGGCCGCACAGCCGTGTGCGGGAGCGTCGGCGGTCCCGGGCCGGTCCTCCCGTCGAACCCAGGAGGGGCGCGAGAATGACTCCAACGCCGCAGCCACCCGTGCTCTGGCAGCCCGACGGCGAACGGCGCGAGCGCGCGAACATCACCGCGTTCGCGCGCTGGGTGCACGAGAACCGCGGGGTGGAGGTGGCGGACTACGACGCGCTGTGGCGCTGGTCGGTCACCGACCTCGACGGTTTCTGGTCGACGATCTGGGAGTACTTCGACGTCCAGGCCGACACCCCCTACGAGCGCGTCCTCACCGACCGCGCCATGCCGGGCGCGAGCTGGTTCCCCGGGGCCACCCTGAACTACGCCCGGCACGTCTTCCGGGGCCGGGACGACGACGCCGTGGCCATCCGGCACGCCTCGGAGCTGCGGGTGCTGGGCGAGTGGACGTGGGGCGAGCTGCGCCGCCGCACCGCGGCCATCGCCGCCGGCCTGCGCCAGCTCGGCGTCGGGCCCGGCGACCGGGTGGTGGGCTACCTGCCGAACATCGCCGAGGCGGTCGCGGCCTTCTACGCGTGCGCGTCCATCGGCGCGGTGTGGTCCTCGTGCTCCCCGGACTTCGGGGTGCGCAGCGTCATCGACCGCTTCACCCAGATCGAGCCGAAGGTACTGCTCGCCGTCGACGGCTACCGCTACGGCGGCCGCGACTTCGACCGCCGCGACGTGGTCGCGGCGCTGCGCGAGCAGCTTCCCACGCTGGAGCACACCGTCGTCCTCGGCTACCTGCGCGACGAGCCGGTCGAGGGCACCCTGGACTGGGCGGAACTGGAGCGGGCGGGTGAGGGCGCCGAGCTGCGCTTCGAGCCCCTGCCCTTCGACCACCCGCTGTGGGTGCTCTACTCCTCCGGCACCACCGGCCTGCCCAAGGCCATCGTGCACGGGCACGGCGGCATCCTGCTGGAGCAGCTGAAGAACCTGCACCTGCACCTGGACGCGCGCCCCGAGGACCGGGTCTTCTGGTTCACCACCACCGGGTGGATGATGTGGAACTTCCTGGTGAGCGTGCTGCTCACGGACGCCTCCATCGTCCTGTACGACGGCAGCCCCGGGTATCCGGACCTCGGCGCGCTGTGGGACCTGGCCGAGCGGGCGCGGGTCACCGTCTTCGGAACCAGCGCCGGGTTCCTGGCCTCCTGCATGAAGGCGGGGCTGCACCCGGCCGAGGGGCGCGACCTCTCCGCCCTGCACGCGATCGGGTCAACCGGGTCGCCGCTGTCCCCGGAGGGCTTCGCCTACTGCTACCGCGAGTTCGGATCCCAGCTGTGGCTGTTCTCCACCAGCGGCGGGACCGACGTGTGCAGCTGCCTGGTCGGCGGCGTGCCCACGCTGCCGGTGTACGAGGGCGAGATCCAGGCCCGTTCGCTCGGTATGGCGGTCGCCGCATGGGACCCCGAGGGCAAGGAGGTCGTGGGCGAGGTCGGCGAACTCGTGATCACCGAGCCGGCGCCGTCCATGCCGCTGTTCCTGTGGGGCGACCCGGACGGCGAGCGGCTGCGCGACAGCTACTTCGCCGTCTACCCCGGCGTCTGGCGGCACGGCGACTGGATCGAGATCACCGAACGCGGCACCGCCGTCATCTACGGGCGCTCCGACTCCACCATCAACCGCGGCGGCGTGCGCATGGGCACCAGCGAGATCTACCGGGCGGTGCTGGCGCTGGAGGACGTGGTCGACGCCCTGGTGGTCGACGTCCCGCAGCCGGACGGCGGCTCGCGGATCGAGCTGTTCGTGGTGCTGCGCCCCGGCCGCGAGCTGGACGACGACCTCACCCGCCGCCTGGCCCGGCGGATCCGGGAGGACTGCTCGCCGCGCCACGTCCCCGACGGCGTGCGCGCCATCGCGGCGGTCCCGCGCACGCTCTCGGGCAAGGTGCTGGAGGTCCCGGTCAAGCGCATCCTCATGGGCCAGGAGCCGGAGAAGGTCGCCAGCCGCGACTCGCTGGCCAACCCGGAGGCGCTGGACTTCTTCGCCCGGCTCGCGGCGGAGGGCACCCCGTCTTGAGGAACCGGCAACGAGGCAGCGCGGTGGGTGAGAGACCGGGCACGAGGCTGTGGGCGGCCCGCAGGGCGGTCCGCATCGTGCGGGTGGCGCTCGCGGTTCTCGCGGTGCTGTCGATGATCGTGGCGGCACGCACCTCGGAAGACGATCTGGTGGTCAGCGACACCGCGTTCGTGGTGATGCTGGTGGCGCTGGGGGCCCTCCTGCTCGGCGGCTTCGTGTGGTGGCCCCCGGCCGGGGGGTCGCCGGCGGTGCGGCGGCGCGCCTGGGCACGGGTGGTGGCGCGGTGGGTGTGGGCCGCCATCGCGGTGGCGGGCTACTCCGTGACGGGAGCGGCGGTGCTCACCGACCACGGTGCCGCGGTCGCCGGCGGGCTGCTCGTGCTCTGCGCGTCGCCGCTGGCGTACCCGGTGGTCGTCGGCCTGAGCGGAGCCCGCACCGAGGCGGGGATGACGGTGCCCGAACTGCGCGCCTGGGCGCGGGACCAGCGAGCGCGGCACAAAGTGCCGTACTCGCGCCGGGAGGTCCTGGTGTCCCGCGACCTCGCCCGGCAGCACGCCCCGCTCACGGTCCGTCCCAGTGGCCAGCCGCTGTCCGGCGGACCGCCGCCCCGGAGGATGCGGGGGTGGCTGCGCCACGGCGCGCTGTCCGCCGATGCCGCGACCGTGTCCGTCACGGACGCGCGGGGCCGCACCTGGCGGCTGCCGCGCGGTGGCGAGGGCGGGGTCGCGGACCTGGCGATCTGCCGTGAGACGGTCCGCTACATCAACGTCGACGGGACGGGAACCGAGCCGCTCTGGCGTGAGCACCTCAGCCTGGTCACCCGTGGTAGCGTCCGGCTGCTGGACGTGGAGATCTACGGATGGACGCGGTCCGAGCTGTGCCGGTTCGCGGAGGCGACCGGGCTCGGCCTGCGCCGACTCTGGCTCGACACCCCCCATGTGCAGCAGCTGGGGCTGTTCCAGGTGTCGATGCCGCCGACCCCGATCGGGCTGATGCTGCCCCGGGGCGCCGGGTACCGCCGGGTGCCCGGCCGCGCCCGCTGGCCGGCCGTGCTCGGGTACACCGCCGGGGTCCTCACGGCTCTGGGCGCCGTCGCGGCGCTGTGGGGTGCCGCGGCCGGTGTCGGGCGGCTGCTCACGCCGGTCGCCCCCGGGTGGCTGGTCAATCTCGCCGGGATGCTCGTCAGCGTGGTGCTGCTGGCGCTGCTGGCCGTGGGGGTGCGCAGAACCTTCGTCGCGGTCCGTACGCGGTACCGGGAGCGGGCCCGCACCGTTGACGAGGCGTGACCCGCGGCGCGCGGGGCCGCCGGGACGAGGTCGGCGGATCCGGCCGGCGGGCACCCGGCTGACCGCGGACGCCGTGGGAGCGGGTGACCGCCGGCCCGGCCGGTCCCCGCTGCCGTCCGGGTGCGCCCCGCCACGGCGCGGTCGCGCGCGGGCGGACGCGTCAGCGCTGGCCGGTCGCGGCCGCGGTGCAGGAGGGGCGCGGGCATCCCGAGGAGCCGGGCCGCGCGGGCAGACCCGCCCGGCCCGGATCGCGGTGGCGGAGTCCGCGCCGCCACCGCCCGGCGGGGGCGGGCTTGCCGTACGTGATCGGCGCTCGCCCACGTGCCCGGCATTCGGCTCCGACGCGGCCGGTACCGGCGCGGCTGGGCGCGGGCGTGCCAGGCGTGGGCGGTCGCGGGGCGGGCAGGCCGCCGGTCCGGGGCAGGCACGCGGGCGGCGGGTGGCAGGGCCGCCGGTTCCCGGACCCGACCGCCGGCCCCGGGGGTTCTCGCGGTCCGCCGCCTCCAGCGCCGTCGGGGCCTACCGCTCCGCGCGGGAGCGCGGCCGGTTCCTCGCGGCCGGGTCCGGCCGGCTGCCCCGCCACCCGGCGGTCCCGTCCGCCGACCCCGGTCCGGCGTCCAGAGGGACAAAAGCGCCCAATACCCCCTAGCCTGGACGGCGTGTCGCAGCAGGCCGTTGATGACGGTGATATCGGACAGGAATCCGCGCCCCCACGGGCCGAGCGCATCGCGGGGGTGGACGCCGCCCGGGCGCTTGCCGTTTTCGGCATGTTCACCGTGCACCTGGGAGCGGGGGCCGTCGGACTGCTGGACGGCGATACCGCGGAGGCGCTGCACCAGCTCACCCGCGGGCGCTCCTCGGCGCTGTTCGCCTTCCTGGCCGGTCTGTCGCTCGCGCTGATGTCGGGGCGCGGCACGCCGCCCTCCGGCGACCGGCTGCACCGGCTGACCGCCCGCCTGCTGGTGCGCGCCGTGGTCCTCGCCCTCCTCGGGGGGCTGCTCGACCTGCTCAACACCCCGATCGCGGTCATCCTCGCCTACTACGGCGGCTTCTTCGTGCTGGCGCTGCCGCTGCTGCGGCTGCGTGCCGCCGCCCTGGCCGCGCTCGCGGTCGGAGTGGGGCTGGTGGGGCCGCAGCTGTCGTTCGCGGTCCGCGCCGCCATGGGGGACCAGGGGTACGTGGAGGGGTCCATCGCGAGTGTGGGGGACTTCCTGCTCACCGGTTACTACCCCGCCTGCACCTTCATGGCGTTCGTGCTGGCCGGCATGGCCGTCGGCCGGCTGGACCTGCGCGCGCTGCGGGTGCGCCTGGCCCTGGCCGGAACCGGGCTCGGGCTGCTGCTGCTCGGGTACGGGGGGTCGTGGCTGATCATGTACCCGCTGGGCGGAATCGACCGGCTCGCCGCGGAGCAGGTCGCCGACTACTACGGCGGCGCCGCCGTCGTGCCGGACGACCCGGCCATGCGCGGTGTCCTGCGGGAGTGGATGGCCGAGCAGCTGAACTCGCTGCACGGCGCGGTGCCCACCGACAGCCCGTTGTGGCTGGCCGCCGCCTCCCCGCACAGCGGCACCACCTTCGAGATCGCCGGCGCCGTCGGTACCGCGCTCCTGGTGCTCACCGGCTGCCTGGTGCTGGCCGATCTCCTCGGCCCGGTGCTCTACCCGCTGACCGCGGCGGGGTCCATGGCGCTGACGGTCTACGTGGGCCACATCGCGATGATCGCCTGGCTGGCCGCCTCGACCGAGGACGCCGCGCCGTTCCGGCTGGAGATGTTCGTCGTGTCGGCCCTGCTGCTGGCCTCGGTCTGGCGTGCTCTGCTGGGCCGCGGCCCCCTGGAGTGGGCGCTGGGCCGCCTCGGCACCGCGGCCGGGGACCTCCTGGTGCCGCGCCGGCCGGGCGCGGAGGACGCGCGCGGCTGAGATACGCGGCCGCCGCCTCGGCAGCGGTCCGGCCGCGCGCCGGCGGTGCGGTCAGCCGGCGGCGGGCGGATCCGCGGGGGCGAACAGGACGTCCGCGGCCTCCTCGAAGTAGTTCTCCGGGGTGCCGTCGCCCACGCTGCGGGCCAGGCTCCCCTCCCGCCACAGCGTGGCGAACCCGTGGGCGACCGACCAGGCGGCCAGGACGTAGCCGCGCCGGCGCGGTCCGTGCGGGCCGCCGGGGACGGCGCTGTTGAGGAGCGCGCCGCTGCGTTCGCGGGCGGCGGCGAGGCCGGGGTCGTCCGCGCGGCACAGGTCGAGCCGGAACATCACGTCGAAGTGGGCGGGGTGGTCGAGGGCGAAGCGTACGTAGCGGACGCCCAGTTCGCGTAGCACGGCCGCCGGGGCGTCCGTCCCATCCCCGTCCCCGGCGCCCCGTGCGCCGTGGCCGGGACCGCCGCCGGCGGCGGTCCCGGCGGTCATGGCGTCGGCCAGCAGGTGGTGCCCCTCGACCGCGATCGCGGTGAACAGCCCGGCCTTGTCGGTGAAGTGGTGGGCCGGCGCGGCGTGCGAGACCCCGGCCCGCCGGGCGAGGCCGCGCAGGCTGACCGCGGCGACGCCCTGTTCGGCGATGAGGTCGAGAGCGGCGTCGAGCAGCGTTCGTCGGAGGTCGCCGTGGTGGTAGGCGGTGCGTGCGGCCATGGGCGCAGTGTATCCCGAATCTTGTCATTGACAAGATTGCGGTGCCGCCCCAAACTTGTCGCTGACAAGATTGCTGGGGTGTCCCGCGAGGAGATGAGGACCATGCTCGTTCCACTGGTGCTGCTGACGGCCCTGCTCGCCTTCCGGGGGCTCGGCGCCCTGGGAGTGCGCAGGTTCCGCACGTGGCGGGTCAGCGCCGCCCACGGGCTGGCGGTGATGCTGGTGCTCACCGCCAGCGCGCACTTCGTGCCGCCCTCGGTGACGGTGATGCCCAACAGCGCCGACATGGTCGGCATGGTGCCGCCGCAGATCCCCTTCCCCGAGCTGGTGGTGTACGGCACCGGTGTGCTCGAACTCGCGGGGGCGGCCGGCCTGGTGCTGCCGGCCACGCGGCGCGTGGCCGGGTGGTGCGTGGCGGCGCTGTTCGTGCTGATGTTCCCCGCCAACGTCTACGCCGCCCTGAACGGCGTGCCGTTCGCCGGCGGGGAGCCGACCCCGCTCGCGGTCCGGCTTCCCGAGCAGCTCCTCTACATCGGCGTCGCCGTCTGGGCCGCGTGGCCGTCCCGTGAGGGACGGATCGCCGAACCCCGCCCGGCGGCGGTGGCCTGAGCCGGCTGCGGGGCCCCTGTACCGCATCGAAGCGGGCCGGAGGCCCTCCGGGGGCCGGAGCCCTTCCCGGTCAGGCCGGCCAGTGCGCCTGGCGCTTCTCCAGGAACGCGGCGATGCCCTCGCGGGCCTCCGGGGTCTGGCTGGCGGCGGCCATCACCTCGACCGCGTACTGGTAGGCGTCGGGCTCCGGGCGGCCGAACTGCGCGTACAGCGCCCGCTTGCCGAGGGCTTTGCTGCGCGCACTCCCCCGGGTGGCGCGCTCCAGCAGGGAACGTGCGGCGCCCTCCAGCTCCTCGGCCGGGACGACCCGGTTGACCAGGCCCCACTCGGCGGCGGTGGCGGCGTCGACGACGTCGCCCGTCAGCGCCATCTCCATCGCGCGTTTGCGGCCGACGTTGCGGGCGATCGCCACCATCGGCGTGTGGCAGAACCAGCCGCCCGCGCCGCCGGGTGCGGCGAAGCCGGCGGTGTCGGCGGCGACGGCGAGGTCGCAGTCGGCCACGAGCTGGCACCCGGCGGCGGTCGCCAGGGCGTGCACCCGCGCGATCACCACCTGCGGGACCGACTGCACGGTCCGCATCAACCGGACGCAGGTGTCCAGCAGTTCGCGAGCCCGCGCGAGGTCGGCGGACGCGACGTCGGCGAAGTCGTGGCCGGCGCAGAACACCGGGCCGTTCGCGGCCAGGGTGACACCGCGCGCGTCCGACGCGCCGACCTCCTCGAAAGCCGCGGTGAGCTCCCGCATGTGGTCGAGCGACAGCGCGTTGCGCCGCTCGGGGCGGTTCATCGTGATGGTGACGAAGTCACCGTCGCGCTTGACGAGGACGTGGTCGCGGCTCATGTCTGCCGACGTTACGCCGCCGCCTGGCGCGCGTCACGCGGCGGCGCGCCGCCCACCCGGCTCCCCGTTCGACCGGCCCGCGTGCGGGAAGGGAGACCGTATGGCACGGTCAGGCGGCGGCCGGACGGAGCACCTCGTCCGGCGCACGGGGCGGGAGGCGCGGTGGACCGGCCGGCGTGCGGCCGGCAGCCGGTGGCTGCGGTCCGTCGCGCGCGGCGGGCTGGCCGCCAAGGGGGTGCTGTACCTGGTGATCGGCTGGATCGCGCTGCAGATCGCGTTCGGCAACGGCGACGGCCGGGAGGCGGACAACATGGGCGCCCTGCGGCTGGTCGCGCAGAACCCCGTGGGGCTCGCGGCGCTGGCCGCCGCGGCGGCCGGGCTGGGCGGCCTCGCGGTCCGGGAACTCGCCCTGGGGCTGCTCGGCGGCCCCTACCACGGCGGTCGCTGGACCGGCGAGCGGCTCGGTGCGGTGGCGCGCGGCGCCGGGTACGCGGTGCTGTGCGGGTCGACCACCGGCTTCCTGCTGGGGGTGCGGCGCTCGGTGTCGCAGGACGAGCAGTCCGTCGCGCTCACCGCCCGCGTGATGGCGCTGCCGGGCGGGCAGCTCCTCGTCGGGGCCGCCGCACTGGTGCTGGTGGGGGCCGGCTGCTACGCCGCCTGGTGGGGCGTGTCCCGCGGGTTCGAGCGGGAGCTGCGCACCGGCGACATGCCGCCGGGAGTCCGCCGCGCGGTCGTGGCGCTCGGAGTGACCGGGAGCCTGGCCCGGGCCGTGGTCATCGTCGCCGCGGGCGTGCTCGTGGGCTGGGCGGCGTGGAGCTACCACCCCGACCGCGCCCAGGGCCTGGACGGCGCGTTGCGCGCGCTGGCCGAGACCCCGGCCGGGCCGTGGCTGCTCGTCGCGGTCGCCGCCGGCGTGTGCGTGTACGGGCTGTACTGCTTCTGCGAGGCCCGGTGGGCCCGCGACCACCCTCCGTCGTGACCCACGTCACCGCACTGATCGGCGTGCACCCGCCCGGCAGCCGCGAGTGGCCGGAGACCGTGACGTATGGTGACAGAATCGTCGCAGACCATCACCTTCGGGTGGTGCGAGGGGGGGAACGTGCGCAGCGGACTGCGGATCGCTCTGGGAGCGCTGGCGGCGGCGCTCACGCTCACCGACGCGGGCGCCGCGTCGGCCGCCGCCGGCCTGGAGCAGCGGCTCAGGGAACGCCACGCGGGGCCGTACCGGCTGACGGTCGAGCACAGCACGGCGTTCCTCATCGACTCCAACACGGGGAAGCGGGGGCTGCCGCGCCCCAAGAGCACGGTGGTCACCCGGACGGTGGTCACCCTCCGCTGAACACCTCGGAGGAGGCGGGACGGCCACCAGGCGCACACCGCGCCGGGCCCCCGAGCCGCACGGCGGCGCCCCGCCACCGGACCGCGTGCGGACCGCCTCCCCCGTCGAGCACCGGCAGGGGGCGGCCGGCCGCCGGTCCGCCTCAGCCGAACACCTCGGCCAGCCGCGTGAACGGGTCGACCGTGCGGAACCGCTCATGGCCGTCGGGCACCTCGGCGTGCTCCAGCGACCACGTCATCGGGTGCGGGACCAGCACCGCGCCGAGGCCGGCGGTCAGGGCCGGACGCACGTCCGAACGGGGCGAGTTTCCGATCATCCAGGTGTCGAGCGGGTCCAGGCCGTGCCGCGAGCAGAACTCCTGGTAGGCGGCCGGGTCCTTCTCCGGGACGATGCCGATTCCGGCGAACACCGGAGCCAGGCCCGACGCCTCGATCTTCGCCTGCTGCTCCGCCCGGTTCCCCTTGGTCAGCAGGAAGAGCGCGTGCCGGTCGGCCAGGGCCCGCAGCGTCTCCGGTACGCCCTTGATGATCTCCGGCGCGGGGGTCCGGATCGGGGCGCAGGCCGCGCGCAGCGCCGCGCGGTCGGGGTCGGAGAGGGGCGCCCCGGGGCGCAGCCGGGTCAGGCAGACCGCCAGGCTGTGCGCGAACGAGTCCACGCCGTAGCCGTGGGTCGTGATGGTCTCCCGCTGGACGTCGTCCAGCGCGGCCAGCACCCGCGCGCGCGACAGCGTCGGATGCGCGAGGTGCCGGACGAACACGTCCTTCGCCCGTTCGAACAGCACGTTGTTCTCCCACAACGTGTCGTCGGCGTCGAAGATCAGATTGCGCCGCGGCACCGTTGCCTCCCGTATGTCCGCCCTCGGCACGCCGGGACGCGGTCGCGGCGGCACCGGCGTCCGCCATCATGGCGGGCGCGGCCGTGCCCGGCAACGGGTTTGCGGCGGTGCGCACGGGGACCGCGGCGGCGGACCGCGGCCGGACGCGGCGAAGAGGCCCGCCCGCCGAGGCCGGCGCGCCCGCCCGGTACGGGCACGTTCCACCGGGCAGGCGGGCCCCTGCGACACATCGCACGATGTGCGTTACTTCCGTGCGAATCCCACCTAGCGTTGGGGGGAGCCGACTCCGGCGTCCGGGGCATCGCGGCCGGCGGCGGTCGGGTGCGGCTGCGGGAGGAGACCAATGGCGGAACCGGCGATCACACGGCTGCTCGCCGTCGAGGCGATCGTCACCGGCATCCAGGTCGACGACTGGCGCGCCGCCATCAGGGCGGCCGGTGAGCTCCTGGTCGCGGCGGGGGCGACGACCGACGCCTACACCGAGCAGATGCGCGCCGCCGTGGAGCAGCACGGCCCCTACATCGTCATCGCGCCCGGTATCGCCCTGGCGCACGCCCGCCCGTCGCACGTCGTGCTGCGGACCGCGCTGTCCTGGGCCGGCCTGGCCACCCCGGTGGAGTTCGGCCACCCCGACAACGACCCCGTCGAACTGGTGGTGGGCCTGGCCGCGGTCGACCACGACGGCCACTCCGCCGTCCTGGCGCGGATCTCGCACCTGCTCGCCGAGCGCGACCTGCTGCGCGTGCTGCGCGCCGCGAGCGGGCCGGAGGAGATCCGCGCCCTGCTGGCCAAGCACGACGAGGCGGACCGATGAAGATCCTCGCGGTGTGCGCCATGGGCATCGGCACCAGCGTCATCCTCAAGATCAACGCCGAGCAGGCCATCCAGCGGCTGGGCATCGGCGCCGACGTGGAGGTGGCCGACATCGGGACGGCGCGCGGCGCCGCGGCGAGCGCCGACATCGTGCTCACCTCCGCGGCCATCGCCGAGGAGATCGGCGACGTCGGCATCCCGGTGCTCGTC
Organism: Marinitenerispora sediminis; assembly: GCF_003336425.1. Lineage (GTDB taxonomy): Bacteria > Actinomycetota > Actinomycetes > Streptosporangiales > Streptosporangiaceae > Marinitenerispora > Marinitenerispora sediminis. The sequence goes on from NZ_QEIO01000041.1 coordinate 15,381, forward strand.
ATCGACAACTTCGTCGACGAGGACGAGATCCGGGACAAGCTCGCCGGCGAGATCGGCATCTGAGGAACCGGCCGGGCCGCCGGTGCGGGGCCGCCGGCCCGGCCCGGCGCCGCACCGGGGCTACGCCCGCGCCTCGTCGCCCGCGGCGGCCGCGGTCCGGGGCCGCAGCGACCTCACCAGCACGGCGGCCACCAGAGCGGCCGCCGGAATGAGCGCCAGCCCGACCCGGAGCGAACTCGCGTCGGCGATGACCCCCACCAGCGGCGGGAAGCACAGGAACCCGGCGCGGGCCAGCCACGCGACGATGGTCACTCCGTCGCCGCTGCGTACCCCGGGGACGTTGCCCGCCGCGGCTAGGCCGAGCGGGAACAGCGTCGCGACCCCGAACCCGGCCAGCCCGAACCCGAGGATCGCCGTGGCCGGCATCGGGAGCAGGACGGCGGCCCCCATGCCCGCGGCGGCCACCAGCGCGCCGGTGCGGGTCACGGCCACGGCGCCGAACCGGTCCGTGAGCCGGTCACCGGTGAGCCGCCCGAGCGTCATCAGCGCCTGGCACGCCACGAACGGCAGGCCGGCGAGGAACGCGGACGCCGCCAACTCGTCCCGGGCGAAGACGGCGCCCCACGACGCGGCGGAGTCCTCGACGGCGCCGGCCAGCATCAGCAGCACGCCGAGCGCCAGCAGCACTCCGGCGGCGCCGCGCAGCACCCGCGCGATGTCGGCCCGGCTCGTGTGCTCGGAGCCGTCCGCCCGCTCGCTGTGGTCGGGGCCGGCGAGCAGGAACCGGCCGGCGATGAGTCCCACCGCCGTCAGCAGCACCGCCACCCCGGTCAGGTGCGCCGCGATCGGCGCCCCCAGGCCCGCCATGGCGGCACCGATGAGGCCGCCGCTCACGGCGCTCAGGCTCCACAGAGCGTGGAACGCGTTGATGATCGACCGGCCGTAGCGGCGCTGCACCCGCAGCCCGTGCGCGTTCATGGCGGAGTCGGTCCAGGCGTCCAGCGCGCCCAGGCAGAACAGCGCCGCGGCCAAGCCGAGCCAGTTGGGGGCGAGCGCGATCAGCGGCAGGACCCAGCAGGCCGCGATGCTGGTGATGACCGCGGAGCGCCCGCTGCCGAGCCGCGCGATCAGCGGCCCCGCCAGCATGCCGAGCAGCAGCGCGCCCAGCGGCATCACCGCGATCGCGCTGCCCAGCGCGGCGTTGGACAGGTCCAGCCGGTCCTTGATCGTCGGAAGCCACGGCACCAGATTGGCGTAGGTGAATCCGTTGGCGAAGAACAGACCGGCGACGGCGAGCCGGGCCCGCCGCTCCACCGTGCCGGGACGTACCAGGGTGCGTTCGTCGCGGGGCACCGAACCTCCGTAGCGCGAGCAGGGGAAACGCTCCGGGGGAAGCATTTTCCGGCCGGAGCGGCGATCCGAGGCTAAGGGACGGAGGGCGCGGCTGTGGAGGGGGTTTTCGGATTTCCGATCGGGCCGGGACGCGGCACCGGCCGGGACTGCGTGGGGGCTGCGGCCCGCCGGGGGAAGGGGGGACACCGACCGGACCGGTGCCGCTTCCGACCTCCGGGGCTGGCCGGTCGCGCCAGCGGGTCTGTCCGAGCGCCGGCGCAGGCCCGGTTCGGCGCCGCCCCATGGGCTGCGGTGGCCCGGGCGGCGGTCGCACGCGCTTTTGTGCACGGCGGCGCACGGCGTCCGCGGCCAGCCCACCGGGGTGTGCGGGGGCGCGTCCGCGGCGGCACCCGGGCCCGGAGGGAGCGCTCCGATGGGGGCGGGCTCCGGCGGGAGCGCAGCCGCCCGGCGGGTGTGGGGCGCCGCCGTCCCGCCGCGGAGTGCTGCGGGGACCCGGGGACCGCGTTCCCGTGCGGTGTCGACCGGGCCGCGCGGCGGCGAGCCAACCGCCTCCGGTGCCGACGACCGGGCCGCCCGCCAGCCGGAGGGGCACCGAGGCCGACGGGACGGCGGCCGGGGGCCCGCGGGGCGCCCGTTGGTCCCGATGCGCCGTGGACACCGCTCCGGCCGGGCCGCGCCCGGGCGGCGCCCGGCCGAAGAGGCCGTCCGCGGTGACTCACGCGGCGCGGGCCTCGCGGCCGCGGCTCGCCGGCCACCGGGCCATCCCGGCACGGACAGCGGCCGCGGCTCGCGGACGTCGGCGCTGGTCAACCCTTGGCGGCGGCGTCGGCATTACCATCACCGTCTCTGGATAGTGGTGCTGCGAGCGTGACCTCCCCGCGACAGCGAACGGGACATCGAGGCGGTACATGGAGCGCGTACTCACGGTCGTGGAGTTCCTCGTCGATGAGGTGCTCACGGTCCCGGCCTACCTGGTGGGGCTGATCACCGCCGTCGGATTGGTCGCGCTGCGCCGCTCCGTCCCGCAGGTCATCGGTGGTGCGGTGAAGGCCGCGCTGGGCTTCCTGCTCATCGAGGTCGGCGGGATGCTGGTCACCATCTCGCTGAAGCCGCTCGGCACCATGATCAGCGGCGTCACCGGGGCGCACGGCGTGGTGCCGAACAACGAGGCGATCGTCGCCCTCGCCCAGGCGGAGTTCGGAGCCCAGGTGCCGTGGGTGATGATCTGCGGCTTCGTCCTCAGCCTGCTGCTGGCGCGCTTCTCACCGCTGCGCTACGTCTTCCTCACCGGCCACCACATCCTGTGGATGTCGACGCTGGTCACCATGGTGATCGCCGCTGCCGGGCTGCCGCCGGCCGCCACGGTGCCGCTCGGTGCCGTCCTGCTCGCGGTGATGTTCGTGTCCATGCCGGCGCTCGCCCAGCCGTGGACCCGCCGGGTCGGTGGCGACGGCAAGATCGCGATCGGCCACTTCGGCAGCCTCGGCTACATCACGGCCGGGGTGGTCGGCCAGATCGTCGGCCGGAGGGGCGCCAGCACGGAGGACCTGCGGGTGCCCGAGGGCCTGCGCTTCCTGCGCGATCCGATGGTGTCCATCGGCCTGTCGATGGCGGTGATCTACCCGCTGGTGGGTGCGGCGTACCTGTGGCGGGAGGGCGGCGCGGCCGCGCGGGCGCTGTTCCCGCCGCTGCACGGCGCCGAGCCGACGCTCGGGCACTTCTTCATGCAGGCGGCGATGCAGGGGCTGCTGTTCGGTGTGAGCGTCGCGGTGATCCTCTACGGGGTGCGGACCATCCTCGGCGAGCTCATCCCCGCATTCCAGGGCATCGCCAACCGGATCGTCCCGGGGGCGGTGCCGGCGCTGGACGCGCCGATCGTCTTCCCGTTCGGGCAGAACGCGGTGCTGGTGGGCTTCCTGGCCAGCCTCACCGGCGGGCTGGTGAGCCTGGCGGTGGTGGTCGTGCTGCTCGATCCCGCGGTCGGCGTGGCCGTGGTGCTGCCCGGCCTGCTCCCGCAGTTCTTCACCGGCGGGGCGGCCGGGGTCTACGGCAACGCCACCGGCGGCCGCCGCGGCGCCGTGTGCGGCGGGTTCGCCAACGGCGTCCTCATCACGTTCCTGCCGGCCCTGCTGCTCGACGTCCTGGGCCGCTACCGCCACGCGAACACGACCTTCGGCGACACCGACTTCGGGTGGTACGGCATCCTCGTCGGCTACGCGGTCCGCCCCGGCGGAGTGCTCGGGGTGCTCCTCGCGCTCCTGGTGGGCGCGGTGGTGTTCGGCCTGGCGGTCCTCGTGCAGAAGCGGCTCGTCGAACCCGGTTGGGACCCGGGGGCCCGCCGCGACGCGGAACTGGCCCGGCAGGAGGAGGAGCGGGTGCGCCGGGCGAAGGAGGCCGGAGCGGGCGGCGGCGAGGAGGAGAACGGGGGCGGCTGACCGGCTCCGGGAACCCGGCCGCGGGGGACGCCGCCCCCGGCCGCCGCGCGGAAGGCGGTGCGCTCCGGATCTCCGCCGGGCTTCGATGCCGCTGCGGGCGGCCGCCCGGCGCGGAGGCGTCCCCGGGTGTCGCGGCCGCGGGACGAGACCGGGCCGGGACCGCCGGTACGGCCCCGGCCCGGCTCGGCGGCGACAGGCCGCACCGTCACGCCGGCACGGCGTCCGTCTCCCGGTCCCACACCCGGTGGTGGGCGAGCAGGTCGGTGAACTCCCGGTTGAAGGCGTCGGAGGCGCCGCCGCGGGTGCTGACCACGCCCCGGTCGCTGACCACGCCGTTCGTGCCGTCCGCCAACCGCACGCCCGGGAGCGGCAGACGGGCCAGCAGGTCGACGCCCTCGCCGATGCCCGCCACCGGCTTCGCGTGCTTGAACGCCTCGGTCACGAAGTGCACGGCGTAGCCGTCGCCGAGCAGCGTCTCGACGCTGTTCACCCCGCCCGGCACCACCACGGCGTCGTAGAGCACCGACGCCATTGTGGTGAGGGCGCGGTCCACCTCCACGGTGTCGCCGTCGACGCCGCGTACGCTGCCGTCGGTCGGGGCCAGCAGCTCGACGAGCGCGCCCTCCTTCTCCAGCGCCTGGCGGAGCTCCAGCACCGGTCCGGCCACCACGCCGTCGGCCACCAGGACCGCGATCTGCCGACTGAAGATCGAGTCCATCGCGGTGTTGGCCTGGCTGAGCGCGGGAGAGGAGCGGCCGTGGTTGGGGACCGCCTCCTCCACGGGCGGCTGCACCCCGATCCCGGTGGCCACCTCGCGGGCCAGCGTGTGGTCCACGTGGTTGAGGTTGTGCACCACCCGCTCGCGCACGTGCATGTGCTCGCACTTGCCCAGCTCGAACCGGAACGCCGCCGTCAGGTGCTGCTTCTCCCACGGCGACATGCTGTTGTAGAACAGCGTGGCCTGGGAGTAGTGGTCGGCGAAGCTCGGGCTGCGCCGCCGGATCTTCGCGCCGTCGACGCGCTCCTGGTAGTGCTGGTAGGCGCCCTCCTCGACCGACGCCAGGTACGGGCACCCGCCGCCCAGCGAGTTCGGGAAGTAGCTGGTCTGGCCGCGGTGCACGCGCTGCTGGCCGAAGCCGTCCCGCTGGTTGTTGTGCACCTCGGCGACCGGCCGGTTCACCGGGATCTGCTGGAAGTTCGGCCCGCCCAGCCGGATGAGCTGGGTGTCGAGGTAGGAGAAGTTGCGCGCCTGGAGCAGCGGGTCGTTCGTGAAGTCGATCCCCGGCACCACGTTCGCGGTGTGGAACGCGATCTGCTCGGTCTCGGCGAAGAAGTTGTCCGGGTTGCGGTTCAGCACCAGGCGGCCGACCGGGGTGACCGGTACCAGCTCCTCCGGGATGATCTTGGTGGGGTCGAGCAGGTCGAAGTCGAAGCTGTGCTCGTCGGACTCCGGGACCAGCTGGAACCCCAGCTCCCACTCCGGGTACTGCCCGCGCTCGATCGCCTCCCACAGGTCCCGCCGGTTGTAGTCCGGGTCCTTGCCGGCGATCTTCTGGCACTCGTCCCAGACCAGCGAGTGCGTGCCGAGCAGCGGCTTCCAGTGGAACTTCACGAACGTCCCCTGGCCGTGCTCGTTGACCAGCCGGAACGTGTGCACGCCGAAGCCCTGCATCATGCGGAAGCTGCGCGGGATCGCCCGGTCCGACATCAGCCACATCATCATGTGCGTGGTCTCGGGCTGCAGGCCGACGAAGTCCCACAGGGTGTCGTGCGCCGACTGCGCCTGCGGGATCTCATTGTGCGGCTCCGGTTTCACCGCGTGCACGAAGTCGGGGAACTTGATCCCGTCCTGGATGAAGAACACCGGCATGTTGTTGCCGACGAGGTCGAAGTTCCCCTCGCGCGTGTAGAACTTGGTGGCGAAGCCCCGCACGTCGCGCACCGTGTCGGCGGAACCGCGCGAGCCCGCCACCGTGGAGAACCGTACGAACACCGGGGTGTGCTCGGCCGGGTCGCTCAGGAACGCGGCCCTGGTGTAGCGGCTCATCGACTCGTAGGGGTGGAAGTAGCCGTAGGCGCCGGCGCCGCGCGCGTGCACCACCCGCTCCGGGATGCGCTCGTGGTCGAAGTGGGTGATCTTCTCCCGGAAGTGGAAGTCCTCCATGAGCGTCGGCCCGCGGTCTCCGACACTCAAGGAGTTGTCGGTGTCGTCGACCCTGACGCCGGTGTTGGTGGTGAGTTGCCGGTCGGAGTCGGTCCGCATGGGATCGAGCTGCCGGTCCTTGTCGTTGCTGACGCCGGATTCGCGACGCGCCTCGGCCATGATGCCGCCCTCATTTCACCGTGCCGGGTGACGCCGCGGCCAGGCGGGCACGCCTCTCCTCGGCCCGACTCGCGGCCGCCACATGAGCGGATGTCACGGTTGCACCTGACCGGCCGCGCCGGAGGCAAACGGCGGATGGCGATTCTTTGGCACCTGGTGCGGTACCGGCGCGGGCCGCCTGCCCGGGGCCGCCGGCGGCGCGGGACGGCGGCTCCGGTGCGCCGGCGTCGGACGCCGGCGCACCGGGGGCGCGCTCAGATGTGCACGACCGCCTCGCCGCCGCGCGGCGCCGGCTTCATCAGCAGCGACAGCAGCGCGGCCGCCACCATCACCACCGAGGCGATGCCGAACGCCAGGTGCATCCCGTCCATGAAGGCGAGGTGGCTGGCCTGCGTGATGGCCGCGGCGACGTCGGGCGCGGCCCCCTCGGGGACGGCCGCGCCGCCCTGCGAGACCACGCTCGCCATGGCGGTGGCCTCCTCGGCGCCGATCTCCGGCAGCCCCGCGGCGGCGAAGTGCCGCGGCAGCGAGGAGACGATCGCCGCGGACAGCACCGCGCCGAGCGCCGCGGTGCCGAGCGAGCCGCCCAGCTGCATGGCCGACTGCTGGACACCGGAGGCGACGCCCGCGTAGCGCACGGGCGCGTTGCCGATGATGGCCGCCGTCGCGCCGGTCATGACCACGCTGAGCCCGCCGCCCAGCAGCACGAACCAGATGCCCATGAACGCGACGCCGGAGTCCGGCCGCAGCAGGGACAGCCCGAACAGCGCGAGCGCCGCCGCCAGCAGCCCGACGGCGACCGGGACGCGGGTGCCCACCCGGTCGATGATCCGGCCGCCCAGCGGCGAGCCGATCGCCATGGTGATGCTCATGGGCAGCGTCACCATCCCCGCCACCAGCGGGGAGTAGCCGTGTACGCCCTGGAGGTAGAAGGTGATGAAGAACAGCGACCCGATCAGGCCCAGCGCGACGAGGATCATCAGCACGACCCCGATCGAGACGGACGCCGAACGGAAGATGCCGAGCGGCAGCAGTGGGTCGACGACCCGGCGCTCCCACAGCACGAACAGCGTCCCGACGGCCAGCGCGACGGCCGCCGACCCGAGCGTCACCGGGGCGGTCCAGCCCACCACCGGAGCCTCCACCAGCGCCCACACCAGCGCGAACATCGCCACCGAGAGCAGGCCGACGCCCACGAGGTCGAAGCGGGACCCCGGGTCGGCGGCCCGGTTCGGCGCCAGCAGCCACACGCCGAGGAGCACCGCGACCACGCCGACCGGGACGTTGATGTAGAACACCGACTGCCAGCCGAACGAGCTGACCAGCATGCCGCCGATGATCGGCCCGCCCGCGCTGGCCGCGCCGAGCATGCCGCCGAACACCCCGAACGCCTGGCTGAGCCGGTGCGGCGGGAAGGCCGCCCGCAGCAGGCCCATGGCGGCGGGGGAGATGATCGCGCCGAACACGCCCTGGGCGATCCGGAACGCCACCAGCGCCACGACCCCCGAGGACAGCGCGATGGCGACGGAGACGACCACGAACCCGATGATGCCGACCATGTACATCCGCCGGTAGCCGAACCGGTCGCCCAGCTTGCCGGCGGTGATCAGGAACACGGCCAGCCCGAGCAGGTAGCCGTGCGTCACCCACTGGAGTTCGGCCAGCGACGTCTGGAGGTCGGCGCCGATGGCCGGGTTGGCCACGGCGACGATGGTCCCGTCCAGCGCCACCATGATCACGCCGAAGGCGATGGCCACGAGTGTCGCCCATGGCCCGCCGCGGACCCCGGATGTGACCGCCGCCGGAGCGGAGGCGGTGGTTGTCATGAAACCCCCTGTCGAAGCTGCCGCGTGCGTCACCCCGGCGCCGCGGATCCCGCCCATCATGTCAGTGACTGACAAATGGCAATATATGACGTTCATTGCATGCGGTGTATCCTCCGATACCACCGCGGCAACCGGCGACCGTGTGGAGGGAACATGGCACCTTCGACGGCGCACGACGGACCGCTCGGGCTGCGCGAACGGAAGAAGGCCCGCACCCGCGACGCGCTGGTCGACGCCGCCCTGCGGCGGTTCACCGAGCACGGGTTCGCCGCGACGACGACGGAGGAGATCGCGGCCGACGTCGAGGTCTCCCAGCGCACGTTCTTCCGGTACTTCGCCAGCAAAGAGGACGCGGTCCTCGCCGTCCAGGAGCACATCGAGGAGAAGTTCCTCGCGAAACTGGCGGCGCGCCCCCTTGAGGAGCCGCCGATCGAGGCGCTCAGCAACGCGCTCCGCGACACCTGGGCGGAGCTGGACGAGCGCACCACGCAGACCCAGCTGCTGGTCCTGCGCCTCCTGGAGGACTGCCCGCCGCTGCTCGCCGCGCATCTGCGCCGCCTCAGTGAGCACCAGGACCGGCTGGTCGAACTCATCGCCCGCCGCACCGGAGTCGACCCTGCCACCGATCTGCGGCCGCGGCTGGTCGCGGCGGCGTTCGGCAGCGTCTCGCACGTGGCGCACGTCGTGTGCCACCAGCGCGGCTGCCGGGGTGCCGCCGATCTGCGGTCCACCATCGGCGAGTGCCTGGACGAGCTGGTGCCCGCCCTGACCGAGCCCTGGGGGACGGCCGGCCCGGCCGCGCCGGCGGCGGACTGAGCGGCTAGCGCCGGCCGCCGTGCGCGGTCGCCCTCACCCGTCTCCCGCCGCCGGGAGCGCGTCGCGGGCGTGCCGCAGCTCCTCCAGCAGCCGGTCCGCGTCCACCAGGAGGACGGCATGCGCGGGGAAGTCGCCCGGAGCCGCCGGCGGGGTGGTGTCCGCGGCCGCGCGCAGGCGGTCGCAGTGCTCCTCGACCGACTCCAGCGGAGGGTGCGGACCGGCCGCGCCGCCGTCCGAGGTACCGAGCTGACGGGCCGCCTCGGCGGCGGCCGCGAGGAAGTCGCCGTAGCCGGTGCGGAACTCCGGCCCCAGGCGGTCCCCGCCGGCCCCAGGACGTAGGTCGCGGGTGATCGACAGCAGCTGCTCCGACGCGCGGCCGAGCGCCTCGACGACACCGCGGTGGCCGGGGAGGGCCGGTCCGGACCGCCGCCACAGCAGCCGCCGCGGGTTGTAGTGGATGCTCTCCCACGCGCGGTCCACCGCGGCGCGCGCCTGCGGCACCGTCTCCTCCAGCTGACGCGCGCGGTACCGCCAGGCGTCCGTCCGCTCGGCGTCCACCGGCCCCTCCCGCAGCACCGCCGCCATGTCGCCGGCCAACTCCGAGATCCCGTCAGCCAGCACCCGCGTGCCGTAGCGGGCGTCGCGCAGCCGCAGCGGCGGGAGGAGCAGCAGATTGACGGCCACCCCGAAGGCGCTGCCGACCACCACCAGCAGCAGGATCTCCCCGAGTTCGACCAGCCGGGCGTCGGACGCGGCGGCGGAGACGAACGACGAGTAGGCGAAGAACGCGGCGGTGGCCACCTGGGCGCCCTGCGCGCCCAGGGCGCGCCAGCGGCTGACGCCGAGTGCGGCAAGAGCCACCAGGGCGAACGTCCACAGGTGCGCGCCGAGCAGGAAGCCCAGGACCGCCTGGACCAGGACGCCCAGCGTCACCGCGAGCAGGTAGCGCAGCGCCTGCCAGACCGACTGGTAGACGGTCACCTGCATCATCAGCACCGCGGAGAAGGGCGCGAAGGCCGGCGACGTCGCGCCCAGCACCTCGTCGGCGACCACCCACGCCAGGCAGGCCGCCAGCGCGCTCTTCAGAATCAGAACGAGCGGCACCGCGTCGCGCCGCACCGGCCACCTCCACCGGCGCGGGCGGCCGCCTCCCGTACCCGCGCCGTCCGGTATCCGAGCCTCCCGCACCACTGCTGCCTCCGACCTTCGTCCCGTCGATTCCCCATCGCCGGGATACCCGATGAGAGCAGTTCATTCGGCCGATACCGGCACAGGGCTTGCCGAGTACCGACACGCGGCGTATACATCCCGATTACCCCCGGAAACCGGCAAATCATCGAACGCGGAGAGCGGTGATGCCGCAGTGAGTCCGGCCGAGTTCGACGCGTGCGCCGAGCGGCTCCCCCGCGAGCTGGCCGAACGTGCCAGGGCACTGCGCCGCTACGTGGTCTATGCGCGCGGCGCACCCCGCCGCCGGGCGGTCGCCGAGGCGGTGGCACTGGCCTTCGACGCGGCGCACGCCGGCGACCACGCCGCCGCCGAGCACATGCTCACCGAGGCGGAACGGCGCAACGCGGGCATCGCCGCCCGGCGGACCACCACCATCCTCGGCGGCTACCACGGCCAGCTGCCGGGCTGGGCGGCGGCCGCGCCGATCGTCGCCGCCACCGACGCCAGCGTGAAGGGCCGCTGCGCCGGCATGGGCTACGTGACCTCCCACGGCAGATGGGGGCTGCGGGCCTGGCGCGCGACGCACCGCGACCCCAGCGGGCCCTCCCGCGTGCTCGTGCAGGAGCTGCGGGCGGTGCTGCTCCTGCTCGACGTGATCGCCCCGGAGGCGTCGCTGACCCTGCTGGTCGACTCCGCGGCCGCCCGGCGCCACCTGCTGCTGTGGCAGCGGGGGGAGACGGGACGGCTGCCACCGGGCTACGACACGGCCCCGCGCGGCTCCCACCGCGCGCCGAGCCTGGTCCGGCTGGCACGCGAGATGGCGTCGCGCCCCGGCATCGTGGTCGCTCCGGTACGCGGCCACTCCGGCGACCTGCTGAACGAGACCGCCGACTCTCTGGCCTCGATGGCCCGCCGCCGGCTGGCCGAACCTCGCGAACGCACCACCCCGGAGGTCCTCGACCGCGCCGCCCGCTTCGTGGACTCCTTCCTGCGGCAGTGGCACCGCTGCGGCCCGCGCGCCTACCCGGGGGCCCATCCGCACAGCACCGCCCCCGAGCCGCGCCACCCGGACGACCCGGCGCACCTGTTGTGGAGGCGGAGATGAGGCCCGGACGCCCGGAGTGACCCCCCTGAGCGGTCCAGCGAACACCGCCCGGGTCCGGACCCGGTCCGGACAGCGGGTGAGCGGGCCGCGCGCGGTCGGCTCGCCGACGCGGGCGGGGCAGGTGCACGCTGGTCACCGGTGGTTCCGGGCCGCGCGGGGCGAGCACGCCGTTGGGGACGGTGCGCCAGGAGCACAGCGGGTGGACGCGGACCGCCGTGCCCGTCGCGGCCGCCGATCGTCGTGGCCCCCGTCCGCGGTGGCGCTTCACCGGGCGGAGTGGAGCCGCGCCCACAGGCCCGGCCGGGGGAGCGGGCACGGCGTGTCCGCGCGGCCCCGGGCCGGCCCCCGGCGCACGGCAGCACCGGAGGTCGGCCCGGGGCCGCGCCGCGGGGGCGCGTCCGCGTCCGGCCACTGAGTGCGGCCGCCGGACGGCCGGGCCCGGGGACGGGCTCAGCCGCCGACTGGTCCGCCGCCGCGCTCCAGCCGGGCTGCCGCCGACTCCCAGGATCGGCGGTCGCCGGACGGTGTGTAGCGCCGCAGCGGCTGGGTGGCGGCGGTCAGGGCCCGCATCGCGGCGAGGTCGGGTACCGCGCCCGCCGTGCGCGCCTGCACCAGCACGTTGCCGATCGCGGTGGCCTCCACCGGGCCGGCGAGCACCGGCAGGTCCAGGGCGTCGGCGGTGAGCTGGCAGAGCAGCTCGTTGCGCGCGCCGCCGCCGACCAGGTGCACCTCCCGCACGTCGCGGTCGGCCAGCGCGGCGGCGGTCCGGATGGTGCGCCGGTGCGCCAGTGCCAGGCTCTCCAGAACGCACCGCAGCAGCGCGCCGCGCGATTCCGGCGCCGGCTGCCCGGTCTCGCGGCAGAACGCCGAGATCCGGGCCGGCATGTCGCCGGGCGGCAGGAACCGGCCGTCGTCGGGGTCGATCAGCGCGGTGAACGGCTCGGCCCGGGCGGCCTCCCCCAGCAGGCCGCGCAGCGCGTCGGTGTCCAGCCGCCAGGCGCGCAGCGTCTCCTGCACCAGCCACAGGCCCATGGTGTTGCGCAGGAAGCGGGTGCTGCCGTCGATCCCCAGCTCGTTGGTGAAGTTGGCGGCGCGCGCGGCGGCCGTGCGCACCGGACGCGGCAGCTCCAGGCCCGCCAGCGACCAGGTGCCGCACGAGATGTAGCCGAAGTCCGGCGAGCTGGCCGGCACGCCGATCACCGCGGAGGCGGTGTCGTGCGAGGCCACGGCCGTCACCGACACCCCGGCCAGCCCGGTCTCGGCGGCGACCTCGGGCAGCAGCGGGCCGACCGCCGAGCCGGGCTCGCGGATCGCGGGCAGCAGAGCCGGGTCGATCCCGGCGACCGCCGCCAGCTCCGGCGACCAGGTCCGGGTTCCGGCGTCCAGCAGGCCGGTGGTGGAGGCGTTCGTCAGCTCCGCGCCGCGTTCGCCGGTGAGCCAGTAGCCGAGGAGGTCGGGGATGAGCAGCAGCGTCCGAGCGGCGGCCAGCTGCGCGGTGCCGGCCGCCGCGGCGAGCTGGAAGATCGTGTTGAACGGCAGGTACTGCAGACCGTTCGCCGCGTACAGCGCGTCGGCACCGGCCTCGGCCACCACCCGCGGCGCCACCGCGTCGGTCCGGGAGTCGCGGTAGTGGTAGGGCACGCCCAGCAGGGCGCCGGAGGCGTCCAGCAGGCCGTAGTCGACCGCCCAGGAGTCCACGCCGATCGACACCGGCCCGGCCGGCGCCGCCGCGCTCAGGCCGTGCAGCACCTCCCGGTACAGGCCGGTGACGTCCCAGTGCAGCCCGTCCGGCAGCCGCACCGGCTCGTTGCGGAACCGGTGCGCCTCGGTCAGCCGCAGCACACCGGGGCCGACCCGGCCCACGACCACCCGGCCGCTGGACGCGCCGAGGTCGACGGCGGCGAAGGTCAGCTCGTCAGCCATACAGGTGCTCCTTCTCGGGGATCCGCCGTCCGGAGCCGGGGCGGGACGGGGCAGGGGAAGTGGCTCGGACACCGCTGCGGGCGCCTCGATGCCCGGCGGCACCCGGGAAGGGCGGGCGCGGATGTCCCAGTGGCCGCCTCGGGCGCGCACCGCGCCCGCGCCGGGCGGAGCGGGCGCGGCCGTGGCAGCTCCTCGGGACGCGCGGGGGACAATGCGGCCGGTCCGCAGGCGCGTGCGGGCTCCGTGGCCGGGCGCCCGGTGCGGAACTGCTCCCCGCCCCTCCAGCGACGTGCGTGCGGAGGCGCTGCCGGCACCGCCGGAGCGGGGCGGTACCCGCGGCGCGCGGTCCGCCACCGGTCCGCACCGCGGGTCCGGCCCCGGGCCCCGGCGCCGGGGCCCGGCAGGGGCGAGGGGGACCGGCGCGCGGCGAGACCGTGCGGTACACGCGGGTCGGCGGCGGTACGCGGCGCGGGGCAGGTACGCGCGGCGCCGATCTCGGGAGAGGCGCGGGTCCGGGGCGCGGTGCTGCCCGGAGCCCCCGGACACGCTCACGGAGTGCTCCGCTCCTTTCCGGCGCTGGAGAAGACGCGGCACCGGCCTGGCTCGCGCCAGAGCGCCCCGAGCCGGCGGTCTCCCTCCCCGGTGCGGGCCCGTCGGTCGGCGCACGGCCGGTCCGCGCGCCCGCGCCGCCTGCCCGGCGCAGGACCGGGGGCTGCCGGCGCGGGCGGCCCGGTTCCGGGCAGCGGGAGGAACCGCCGGGGGCCTTCGGCCGGACACGTCCACCGCGCTACCGCAGGAACGCCGCCGCGACCCCGGCGTCCACCGGGATGTGCAGGCCGGTGGTGTGGCTGAGCTCCCCGGACGTCAGCGCGAAGACCGCGTTGGCGACATGCTCGGGCAGCACCTCGCGCTTGAGCAGCGTGCGCTGGGCGTAGTACTCGCCGAGCTTCTCCTCCGGCACGCCGTACACCGCGGCGCGCTGCGCCCCCCAGCCGCCGGCGAAGATGCCCGACCCCCGGACCACCCCGTCCGGGTTGACGCCGTTCACCCGGATGCCGTGCGCGCCGAGCTCCGCGGCCAGCAGCCGGACCTGGTGCGCCTGGTCGGCCTTGGCCGCGCCGTAGGCGACGTTGTTCGGCCCGGCGAACACGCTGTTCTTGCTGGAGATGTAGACGATGTCGCCGCCCATGCCCTGCTCGACGAGCACCCGCGCGGCCTCGCGCGCCACCAGGAAGGAGCCGCGTGCCATGACCCGGTGCTGGAGGTCCCAGTCCGCCGCGGAGGTCTCCAGCAGGGAGCGGGACAACGACAGCCCGGCATTGTTCACCACGAGGTCGACCCCGCCGTAGGCGAGCACCGCCGTGCGCAGCGCCGCCGCGATCTGCTCCTCGTCGGTGACGTCCGCGGTCACCGGCACGGCCGCGTCCGCCGAGCCGATCTCCGCGGCCACCCGCTCGGCCGCGCCGCCGTCGCGGTCGGCCACCACCACGCAGGCGCCCTCGGCGGCCAGCCGCAGCGCGATGGCGCGGCCGATACCGGAGCCGCCGCCGGTCACGAACGCCACCCGTGTCGCGAGCGGGCGCGGCGCCGGCATCCGGGCCAGTTTGGCCTCCTCCAGCGCCCAGTACTCGATCCGGAACTTCTCCGACTCGGGGATGGGGGAGTAGCGGGAGACGGTCTCCGCGCCGCGCATCACGTTGATCGCGTTCACGTAGAACTCGCCGGCGACCCGCGCCGTCTGCTTGTCGCGCCCGAAGGAGAACATCCCCACCCCGGGGACCAGCACGATCGCCGGGTCGGCGCCGCGCATCGCGGGGGAGTCGGCGGCGGCGTGCCGCTCGTAGTAGGCCCGGTAGTCCGCCCGGTAGGCGGCGTGCAGTTCGCGCAGCCGGGCGGCGGCCTCCGCCAGCGGGGCGTCCGGTGCGACGTCCAGCACGAGCGGGCGCACCTTGGTGCGCAGGAAGTGGTCCGGGCACGAGGTCCCGAGCGCGGCCAGCCGCGGGTGCCCGGCGCGGGACAGGAAGTCCAGCACGACCGGGGAGTCGGTGTAGTGGCCGACCTGCGGACGGTCCGTGGAGGCCAGGCCGCGCACGAGCGGCAGCAGCGCGGCGGCGCGCGCGTGCCGCTCGGCCTCGGGCAGCGGACGGAGTTCCGCCGCCACCGGCCCGAACGCGTCGCCGGGACCGCCGAATCCGCGTGCCGCGGCCCGGTCCTCGATGAAGCGTTCCGCAGCGCGGATGATCTCCAGCGAGTTGGCCTCGCACTCCTCGGAGGTGTCGCCCCACGCCGTGATGCCGTGCCCGCCGAGGACCACCCCGATCGTCCGCGGGTTCGCGGCCCTGATCGCCGCGATGTCCAGGCCGAGCTGGAAACCGGGCCGCCGCCACGGCACCCACGCCACGCGGTCCCCGAAGCACTCGGCGGTCAGCCGCTCGCCGTCGGCCGCGCAGGCCAGCGCGATGCCGGAGTCGGGGTGCAGGTGGTCCACGTGCGCGGCGCCGACCAGGCCGTGCATGGCGGTGTCGATCGACGGCGCCGCTCCGCCCTTCCCGTGCGCGCAGTAGTCGAACGCGGCGACCATCTCGTCCTCGCGCTCCTCGCCGGGGTAGACCCCCGTCAGCGCGCGCAGCCGGTCCAGGCGAAGGACGGCCAGGCCCGACTCCGTGAGCGTCGCGAGGTCGCCACCGGAGCCCTTGACCCACATGAGCTCGACGGGTTCGCCGGTCACCGGGTCGGTCGCGGTCCCCTTGGCCGAGGCGTTGCCGCCCGCGTAGTTGGTGCTGCGGGGGTCGGCGCCGAGGCGGTGCGAGCGCGCCAGCAGCGCGGCCACCTCCGGGTGTGTCTGGTCGGTCATGTCTCCTGCGTCTTCCTCGTGGTCGGCGTCGGTCGCGGTGCCGCGCGGGTCCGGTCAGGCGCCCCAGCCGGCCGGCCGGCCGCCGACGCGCTCGGCGGCGATCTTCTCGGCGTGGCCGGACGCGGCGTAGGCGGCCATGGGATCGGGGTCGAGCCCTCGGTCGGCGCGGAGTTCGGCCAGCAGCGGGCGGACGTCGGTGTGGTAGGCGTCCATGAGCACCG
Organism: Marinitenerispora sediminis; assembly: GCF_003336425.1. Taxonomy (GTDB): domain Bacteria; phylum Actinomycetota; class Actinomycetes; order Streptosporangiales; family Streptosporangiaceae; genus Marinitenerispora; species Marinitenerispora sediminis. Next base: position 31,407 of record NZ_QEIO01000041.1, read on the forward strand.
CGTTGGCGCCGAGCACGTCGCCGGCGGACTGCGCGGCGGCCAGGGCGTGCGCGTCGACCAGCAGCGCCTTGGCGGTGGCCTCCTGCACGTTGAGCACGGAGCGGATCTGGCCGGGGATCTTCGGCTCGATGTTGTGGCACTGGTCGAGCATGAAGGCGATCCCCGCCTCGGGCGCGAGTCCGCCGCCGCGCACCACCTCGTGCATGATGCGGAACAGCTGGAAGGGGTCGGCCGCGCCGACCATGAGGTCGTCGTCGGCGTAGAACCGCGAGTTGAAGTCGAAGCCGCCGAGGCGGCCCTCGCGCAGCAGGAAGGCCACGATGAACTCGATGTTCGTCCCCGGCGCGTGGTGCCCGGTGTCCACCACCACCCGCGCCTGCTCGCCGAGCCGCAGGCAGTGCGCGTAGGCGGTGCCCCAGTCGGGCACGTCGGTGGTGTAGAAGGCGGGTTCGAAGAGCTTGTACTCCAGCAGGATCCGCTGCCCGGGGCCGAGGCGGTCGCGGACAGCGGCGAGCGCCTCGGCGAGTCGGTCCTGGCGGGCCCGGATGTCGTCCTGGCCCGGGTAGTTGGTGCCGTCGGCGAACCACAGTTTGAGGTCGCGGGAGCCGGTGGCGTCCATGACGTCGACGCATTCCAGCAGGTGGTCCAGGGCCTTGCGGCGGACGACCGGATCGGGGTTGGCGACGCTGCCGAGCCGGTAGTCGTCGTCCTGGAACACGTTGGCGTTGATGGCTCCGATGCGGACGCCGAGGTCGCGGGCGTGGTGCGCGAGGGCCGCGTAGTCGTCGACCCGGTCCCAGGGGATGTGCAGCGCGACGCTGGGGGCGATGCCGGTGTGGCGGTGCACCTGCGCGGCGTCCGCGATCTTCTCCTCCGGGGTGCGCGGGACGCCGGGCTGGCCGAAGACCTTGAACCGGGTGCCGCTGTTGCCGAAGGCCCACGACGGCAGTTCGATCTCCTGGTGGATGAGCGCGTCCCGCACGTCGCTGCTGAAGGTCATGTCGCGATGGCTCCTGATCTCGTGGCCGGTGCGCCGCACCGAGGATTTTAACGTTTTAATACTCGCGGGGGGAGGGGTGAAGGGGTGGTCCCGTTGCCGGGCGCTCGGCGGCTGCTGCCCGCTGGGTGCGACCGGTACGGCGTGAGCTCGGGAGGGGCCGAGATAAAACGTTCTCGGTGGCTCCGCGCCGTGCGGGCGGGATCCGGGGCCCGCGGCCCCTCCGCTCAGTCCAGGTGGAAGATCTCGGGTAGCGGGGCCATCGCCTCGTCCGGCCGGCCGTCGATGCCTTCGAAGAACGGCGCCATCTCGGCCTGCCAGCGAGCGTTCACCCCGGTGCGGGCCATGGCGGCGCGTGCGGCCTCGAAGTCGTCCGTCTCCAGGTAGCCCACCACTGATCCGTCGTCGCGGGCGAACAGCGAGTAGTTGCGCCATCCCGCCGCCGCCAGGGCGGCCCGCATCTCGGGCCAGACCTCCGCGTGCCGCTCGCGGTACTCCGCGAGCCGGTCCTGCCGCACGCGCAGCAGGAAGCAGACGCGCTGCATGGTCGTCCTCTCGGTCGCTCGATGGTGGTCGGCCCGGGCGCCGCCCGACCGCAGGGAATTGGGAAGCGTTTTCCGGTGCGGGTCGTGGTCCCCGGCCGCGCGCCGGCCGGGACCGCCCCCGCGGCCCCGACCGGTGGACCGGGCGCCCCTAGAAGTCGAAGTCGTCGATGTTGTCGGCGGTGAACACGGTCGGCGGGCCGAGCACCACCTCGCCGTCCGCCCCGACCTCGTACTCGCCGAGCCGGCCGGCCTCGAACGTCTCCCCGGCCTCGCCGGTGATCTGGCCGGCCGCCAGCGCCGCCCCGGCCCACGCGGCGAGGTACCCGAGGTCGGCCGGGTTCCACAGCGCGAAGGACTCCACGGTGCCGTCCTCGACGAACTCCCGCATCTGGTTGGGCGTGCCCAGCCCGGTCAGGGCGACCTCGCCCCGGTACTCCGAGCCGCTCAGGTAGCGGGCCGCCGCCGCCACGCCCACCGTCGTCGGCGAGATGATGCCCGCCAGGTCCGGGTAGGAGCGCAGCAGGCCCTGAGTCTCCTGGAACGACTTCTGGTCGTCGTCGTTGCCGTAGGCGATGGTCACCAGCTCGATGCCGGCGTACTCCTCCTTCTCCAGCTCGCGCTCCATCAGCTCGATCCAGGCGTTCTGGTTCGTGGCGTTCGGCGTCGCCGACAGGATGGCGATCTGGCCGCTGCCGCCGATCCGCTCCGACGTCAGCCGCACCAGGGTCTCGGCGATGCCGGCCGCGGACGCCTGGTTGACGAACACGTCGCGGCACTCCGGGTCGGTGTCGGAGTCGAACGTGACCACGCTCGCCCCCGCCTGGCGGGCCTGGTTCAGCGCCCCGCAGACGGCGTTGGGGTCGTTGGCGGCCGTCACGATCACGTCGTTGTCCTGCTGGCTCAGCGTGTTGATGTAGCTGACCTGGGAGGACGCGGTGGCCTCCGAGGGGCCGACCTCCTTGAACTCGCCGCCGAACTCGCCCACGGCCTCCTCCCCGCCCGCGTCGGCCACCGTGAAGTAGGGGTTGTTCAGCTGCTTGGGCAGGAACGCGACCTGCAGGCCCTCGGGGATCTCGGCGTCGGGGTCGGCCACGGCGGTCGCCTCGGGCCCGCCGGCCTCCTCCGCGCTCTCGCGGGTGGTTCCGCCGCCGCACGCGGTGGCGAGCAGCAGCGCGGCCAGCGCACCGGCGAGACCGGCGCGGTGGGGGGATCGGAGCATCGGAGCCTCCCGGGAGTCGGGTGAACGGGGTCGGGCGGGGACGGCGGCGGTACGGGTCAGCCGGGACCGGCCGGCGCGGAACGGCGCCGCCGCCGGTGCTCCCGGGCGCGGGCGAGCAGGTTGGGCACCACCACGGAGACGATCAGCAGCAGGCCGGTGACGACCGTGAGCGTGTCGGAGGGCACGTCGGCGAGCTGCAGCGCGTTGCGGATCGTGCCCAGCAGCAGGACCCCCGCGAGCACCCCGGGCAGCGCGCCGACGCCGCCGAAGATCGACACTCCGCCGAGCAGTACGGCGGCCACGACCGACAGCTCCAGCCCGGTGGCGTTGTCGGCACGGGCGCTGCCGTACTGCATGGTCCAGAACACCCCGGCCAGGGCCGCCATGGCGCCGGTCGCCACGAACAGCCACAGCTTGGCGCGGAGTACCGGGATGCCGGCGAACGCCGCCGCGTCGGCGTTGCTGCCGATCGCGAACAGCGAGCGTCCGAACGCCGTCGCGTGCAGCAGCACCCCGAACGCCGCCGCGAGCCCCGCGATGAGCAGCGCCACCCAGGGGACCGGGGTGCCCGGGAGCGCCGCGACGGCGCCTCCCGTCCATGAGAACGGGAAGTCGGCCACCGCCCGGTCGCCGAGTACCACGTAGGCGAGCCCGCGGTACAGCGCCATGGTCCCGATGGTCACCGCCAGCGACGGCAGCCGCGCCACCGTGACCAGCAGGCCGTTCATCAGGCCGAGCAGCGCGCCGAGCAGCAGGCAGAGCGGCACGATCAGCTCCAGGGCCAGCCCCGCCAGCCACAGCCGGCCCAGGACGGCGCTGGTCAGCCCGAGGGTGCTCGCCACGGACAGGTCGATCTCGCCGGTCACGATCACCAGCGTCATGGGCAGCGCGATCAGCGCGACGGCCGCCACGTCCAGGATGAGGAATCCGGCGTTGCGGCCGGTGGCGAACCCGTCCACCAGCAGCGAGGCGGCGAGCACCGAGACCAGCAGCGCACCCGCCACGGACGTCTCCCGGCGGGCCGGCACACCGGCCAGCAGGGCGGGGCGCCGGGCTGGGCCCGGCGGCGGGGCCGGCCGCGCCGACACGTGGGGCTCCGTCATGAGGTGCTCCTTCGCTGCTCACCGCGGCCGCCGGCAGGGCCGGGCCGGCCGTCTCCGCCGACGGCGTCGGCCACCCGCAGCCGCCGGGCCGAGCGGGCCGCCAGCAGCCGGTCCATGCCGATCGCCACCAGGATGAGCAGGCCGACCACGGCCTGCTGCCAGAACGGATCGACCCGCAGCACCGCGAGCGCCGAACCGATGGTGGTGAGCAGCACCGCGCCCACCGCCGCGCCGAACACCGTGCCGCTGCCGCCGAAGATGGCGACCCCGCCGACCACCGCGGCGGCCACCACCTGGAGCTCCAGGCCGAGGCCGGCGTTGGCGTCGAGCGTGCCGAACCGGGCCGCGTACAGCACACCGGCCAACCCGGCGAGCGCGCCGTTGACGACGAACGCGGCGAGAACCCGCCGGTCCACCGGGATGCCGGACAGCCGGGCCGCGGCCGGATCGGAGCCGATGGCGTACAACTCCCGCCCGCTGCGGTAGGAGGCGAGGTACCAGCCGGTCGCGAGCACCACCGCCGCGGCGACCAGCGCGGGTAGCGGGATCCCCGCCAGGCCGAGCCGTCCCAGATCAAGGAACTCCCGCGGCATGTCGGCGGCGTTGATCTGCCGGCCCGCCGCCCACCAGTGGTCGACGCCGCGGAACACGTACAGGGTGCCCAGCGTCACCACGAGGGCGGGCACCCGGGCGACCGTCACCAGCGTGCCGTTGACGAGCCCGCACCCCGCGCCCACGAGCACGCCCGCGAGCGCCGCGACCGGGATCGGCAGCCCGGGGAAGGTCACGAACAGGGAGCCGGTGGCGAACGCGGACAGCCCGAGGACCGACCCCACGGACAGGTCGACGTTGCGGGTGACGATCACCAGGGTCTGGCCGACCGCGAGCACGCACAGCAGCGTCGCGCCGAGCAGCAGGTCGCGGACGCTCTGCGCGGACAGGAAGGCCGGGTTGACCAGCGCGGTTCCCGCCACGAGCAGGGCCAGCGCGAGCAGCACCCCGAGTTCGCGGATCCCGCGCGCCCGGCGGGCAGCGCGTGCGCCCCGGGCGCGGTGTACGGGGGCCTCGGGGCCGCCGGTCCGGACGCTCATGCCGCCCCGCTCCCGGCCGTGCGCGGCGTCCCCGGGCGGCGGGGCCGCGCGGCGGCGCCCGGTCCGCGCGTCCGCGCGACCGCACGCCCTGCGGACCCCGGCCCGCCCCTCGCCTGGCGGCGTGGTTCCAACATCAGGCCGCCACCCCCGCTTCCCGGCCGGTGGCCGCCCGCAGGACGGATTCCTCGGTGGCCGCGCCGCGCGGGAGTTCGGCGGCCAGCCGGCCCTCGTGCATCACCAGGACGCGGTCGGCCATCCCCAGCACCTCGGGGAGTTCGCTGGACACCATGAGCACGGCGAGGCCGCGCCCGGCGAGGTCGGCGAGCAGCCGGTGCACCTCCGCCTTGGTCCCGACGTCGATGCCGCGGGTCGGTTCGTCGACGATGAGGACCCGCGGGCCGGTGGCCAGCCACTTGGCGAGCACCACCTTCTGCTGGTTGCCGCCGGAGAGCGTCGACACCGCGTCGTCCAGGGCGCCGGCCTTCACCCGCAGCCGCTCTGTCCACTCGCGTGCGGCGGCCCGCTCCGCCGAGCCGAGCAGCAGCCCGTACCGGCTGAGCGCGCGGCGCAGCGTGAGCGTGGCGTTGCGCCGGACGGACAGCTCCATCACCAGCCCCTGCTGGCGGCGGTCCTCGGGGACCAGCGCCAGCCCGGCGGCCATGGCGGCGGCCGGCCGGCCGCGCGGGAGCCGCCGTCCCGCCACCCGGACGGTACCCGTGTCATAGCGGTCGACCCCGAACACGGCCCGGACGACCTCACTGCGGCCCGCGCCCACGAGACCGGCCAGCGCGACGATCTCGCCGGCGCGGACGGAGAAACCGATGCCGGTGAAGACGCCGGCCCGGGACAGCCCCTCGACCTCCAGCAGCACGTCGCCGGGCTCGGTGGTCCGCCGGGGGAAGAGGTCGCCGAGGTCGCGACCGACCATGCGGCGCACCAGCGTGTCGGCGTCGAGGTCGGCCGCGGGGTCGGTGGACACGTGGCCGCCGTCGCGCAGCACGGTGATCCGGTCGCACAACGCGAAGACCTCGTCGAACCGGTGCGAGATGAACAGGACCGCGGCGCCGGAGTCGCGCAGCGACCGGGCGACGGCGAACAGCCGGCGGACCTCGACCCCGGACAGCGCGGCGGTGGGCTCGTCCATGACGAGCACGCGCGCGTCGCGGGAGAGCGCCTTGGCGATCTCCACGAGCTGCTGGTCCGCGATGGACAGGCCGCGCGCGGGGCGGTCCGGATCGATCCGCACACCGAGCCGGGTGAAGAGCGCGCGGGTGCGCTCGCGCAGCGCCCACCGGTCGATCCGCCTGAACCGGCGCAGGGGCTGGCGCCCCATGAAGATGTTCTCGGCGACCGAGAGGTCCGGGAACAGCAGCGGTTCCTGGTAGATGACGGCCACCCCGGCGCGCTGGGCGTCGGCCGGTCCGGCGAACTCCACCGGTGTGCCGTCCACCTCGACCCGCCCGGTGTCGGGCCGGTGCACCCCGGCGATCGTTTTCACCAGCGTCGACTTGCCGGCGCCGTTCTCACCGACGAGGGCGTGGACCTCGCCGGCGCGCAGCTGGAGGGAGACGCCGCGCAGCGCGCGCACGGTTCCGAAGGACTTCGCCACCTCCACGAGCGCCAGTGGCGGGGGGACCGGCGGCGACGGGTCGGCCATGACGAGCCTCCTTGCGGTCGGCTGCGGGCACTGTGCTTCAAAACGTTTTAATCACTGTGGACGTTAGGTGCATCACACTCGATGGTCAAGAAGGTGGTGGGAAAGATGCTTTTCCGTGACCGGCGCAGCTCGCCGCCGGGCCGGCCCCGGTCGAGCGCGAGGCGCCCGGCGCCGTGCCGCCCGCGCACCGCGCGGCCGGGGCACAGTGCGGGGGAGTGCCGGGGCGAAGGGGTCTGGACGGAGGCGGCACCGGGCGCTCGCGGTGCCGAGCGGGCCAGGACCGGACGCCGCCCGGTCGGCCCGCCTTCAGCTGTCGCGGCGGGTGATGTGCGACGCGGTGCGGTCGCGGTGCGCCAACGTGTTGCTGGTGGTGCGGGCCTGCACGCGCATGAGGCGGCGGGCGTCGTCGGCGGCGGCGCGGGCGGCCTCCGGGCGGGCGACCTGGCGGCGCCGGGACGGTTCCTCGTCGGCGGGAAGCCCCAGGTCCTCGGGGAGGCCGGCGCGGCCCACGATCCGCAGCTGGGCCGTCTCCTGCGACACCGACGGCCGGATGTCACCGGTGGGGGTCTTCCAGTTGCGCAGGCGGTGCTCCAGCCACTCCACTCCCTGGTAGCCCTCGCCGCGGGGCCAGGGCTGGCCGTCGGGGCGGTGGCTGAGGGCGTGCAGCAGGTCGGCGGTCGACCAGCCGGCGGAGAAGAACCGGGCCGCCTCCGCCCGCAGGTCGGTGAACGCCACGCCGCGCAGCGAGGTGTCGCGCTGCCGCAGCAGCTCGCAGGCGCTGTGGACGTCGCTCCGGGTGTGCACGGGCTGCTGGAGCGGGTCGGGTGCGGGGCGGTGCAGCAGCGAGTCCGGCACGGTCACGATCACGCTGCCGTCCCGGTTGTCCCAGATCCCCACCTGGTCGCGCGCCCAGCCCTGCGACTCGGCGAGCGCGGTCGCGAGTCTGCGCAGGTCGAACCCGTCGTCGGACGAGATCCGGAACTCCGCCACGATCGCCTCCACACCCGTCGCCGTCCCGCCTTGCGACCAGGGTAGGGGCGTAGCGGGGGTGGTCCGCCCCGGGG